>DAIQNM010000024.1:1349-17533 GCA_036788375.1 Cyanobium sp. CTOTU6536
AGGCACTGTGGTGAGCAGGCGGATGCCCCCGCCAGGGCGGTTGCCGGTGGCGGGCGGTAGGGGGGCTTCCACGGCCTGACGGCTTGGGGCACCACAGGCCGTGAGCAGTAGCGCAGGCAGCAGGGTGGGGAGCAGCCTGGTCCGGGATGCCCGACGGGGCCGGCGGCGGCGGGGCCCCATCCCTGGAGGAAGGGTGGGGCGCGGTGCGGGGTTGATGCGGCCCATGGTGCCCAATGTGTCCTGCCGGGGTGACGGGGGGTGGGCGAAGCCGCCCCAAATGCACCATCCTGCTCGCGAGTTGCTGCCAGCCGGTGCCCCGTCCCTACCGCCGCAACCGCGGCAAGCTGACGGCTGTTCTGCTGGCCTTCTCGCTGCTGCCGAGCGGGGTGCGGGCCGGAGAACCGGATCTGGCCGAGATCCGCCGCTACAGCCAGCCGTTGCCCGGCCAGGAGAAGCTGGCTGGGGCGGTCTCCTTCGCGGACGTGCGACCCAGCGACTGGGCCTGGCAGGCGCTGCGCAACCTGGTGGACCGCTATGGCTGCGTGGCGGGCAACGGCGCCGGCCGCTTCGAGGGGGGCGTGGCCCTCAGCCGCTTCGAGGCCGCGGCCCTGCTGCACGCCTGCCTGCCCCGGGTGGGGGAGGTCACCGACGAGCTCAAGCGGTTGCTGGCCAGCTTTGGGCCCGAACTGGCCCTGTTGCGCGGCCGGATGGAGGGTCTGGAATCCCGAGTAGGCCAGCTGGAGGCGCTTCGCTTCTCCCCCACCACCAAACTCTCCGGCCTGGCTTCCACCGTGGTCGGGGCTAATCGCTTCACCGGCAATGGCAGTGGTGGCGCTCCAGCCGCCAATGCCGATTCCGGCGCCTTCACCTTCAACTACGACGTGCAGCTGGCGCTCAACACGAGCTTCAGCGGCAAGGACCTGCTCTATCTCAACCTCCGCGCCGGCAACTTTGCCGATACCCCCTTCGGGGGGTTTGGGGCCACAGGCCCCCTTTCCACCCTGGAGATCGCCTTCCAGGAGCTATGCGGCAACCGCGCCGACTGCTCCGATGTGGTGGCGATCGATCGGCTGCTCTACCGCTGGCCGGTGGGGGCCGGTTTCACCGCGGTGTTCGGAGCCCGGGCAGGCCAGGAGGACATGCTGCCCCTGTGGCCCTCGGTGTATCCCAGCAGCACCGTGCTGAACGTCTTGACCGCCAACGGCGCCCCCGTGGCCTGGAACCTCAACCAGGGAGCTGGAGCTGGGCTCTGGTGGGAGGGTGGCGGCCTCAGCCTGGCCGCCAATTACGTGGCCGCCAACGGCTTTGGGGGCATTCCCAGCCAGGGGGGCATCGGCACCGTCGGCGCGGGGGCCAGTGGCAGCCTCCAACTGGGCTACAGCAACAAGACCTGGAACCTGGCCGCGATCTGGACGCGGCTCCAGGGTGGCGTGGAGTCGGCCGGCGGCACCCCCTTCACGATGGCCCAGGGGCTCGACACCGGAGCCCATACCGATGCCTACGGCCTGGCCGGTAGTTGGCAGCCCGCCACCGCCGGCTGGGTCCCATCGGTGAGTGTGGGCTGGGGCTACAACCTCACCCACAACGCCCCACCCGTCGATGCGGGGCTGCTCAGCATCAGCCAGTCGTGGATGGTGGGCCTGCAGTGGCAGGACGTGCTCGGCCCGGGCAACGCCTTCGGGATGGCCGTGGGTCAGCCGGTGTTCGCCACGGCACTCACCGGTGGCCAGGTTCCCGACGACGGCGGCCTGATGATGGAGGCCTGGTACAAGCTGCAGTTCACCGATGCCATCAGCGTGGCCCCGGCGCTGTTCTGGTTGAGCCGTCCCCTGGGCTTGGAAACCCCAGCGGGCGGCAGCCTTGGCCAACTCGGCGCCTTGGTGCGCACCGATTTCGCCTTCTGAGCGACGACCAGCGCCCTTGCCCAGGCTTCGGGTTGGCTCTCCAGGGGGCCGGATCGTTGAACCTGCTGTCTAAGGTCGAAGCACGCCTAGAGCCGAAGCACGCCTAGGGCCCGATTGCCCCAGCCTTTCCACCGATGACCAGCACCCTCCCCGCCTCCGAGGTTTCCCCCATCGCCCAGAACGAAACGCTGGAGGCGGCGGGGCCGATCGCCCTGCCGGTCACGATCATCACCGGCTTCCTGGGGGCGGGTAAAACCACCCTGCTCAACCACATCCTCAACAATCAGCAAGGCCTGAAAACGGCGGTGCTGGTGAATGAATTCGGCGAGATCGGCATCGACAACGACCTGATCGTGGCCACAGGCGACGACATGGTGGAACTGAGCAATGGCTGCATCTGCTGCACGATCAACGGTGAATTGCTGGAGGCGGTGTACCGCATTCTCGAGCGCCCCGAAAAGGTGGATTACCTGGTGGTCGAAACCACGGGATTGGCCGATCCCCTACCGGTGGCGATGACCTTCCTGGGCAGCGATCTGCGCGACCTCACCCGCCTCGATTCGATCATCACCCTGGTGGATGCCGAAAACTTCGGCGCCGAGATTCTTGAGGGAGAGGTGGCCCGCTCCCAGATCGTCTACAGCGACATGATCCTGCTCAATAAGTGTGATCTGGTCGATGCCGACCGGCTTCGCGCGCTGGAGGCGGAGCTGCTGGCGATCAAGCCCGAGGCCCGCATTCTGCGGTCGGTGAAGGGTGAGGTCCCCCTGCCGCTGCTGCTGAGCGTGGGGCTGTTCGAGAGCGACAAGGTGGTGGCCCAGCAGAGCCACGAAGCCTGCGACCACGACCATGGGGTTTGCGTGCATGAGCCCGAGGCCGGGCACGACCATGCCCATGATCACGCCCATGCCCACGGGGCCCACGGCCACGGTCAAGACAGCCAAGACGGTCACGACCACAGCGCTTGCGACCACGACCATGGCCACTGTGATCACCCCGAATCCGAGCAACCCGGCCATGGTGAAGCCGGCGGCCACCACCACCATCACCACGACCACGGCGCCCATCCCGACCACCAAGCGATCGAAGGTTTCACCTCCCTCTCCTTCAGCAGCGAGGGCCCCTTTGCGCTTCGCAAGTTTCAGAACTTCCTCGATAACCAGATGCCCCAGGGGGTTTTTCGCGCCAAGGGGATCCTCTGGTTCAACGAAAGCGATCGGCGCCACATCTTCCATCTGGCCGGTAAGCGCTTCTCGATCGACGACACCGACTGGAGCGGTCCCCGCAAGAACCAGCTGGTGCTGATCGGCAAGGGCCTCGACCACTCCAGCCTGCGCCGCCAGCTCCAGGCCTGCGTGGCCCGGGATGCGGGCAAGGGTTTCGGTTGATTCAGTTGCGCTTGAAGCCGGCTGGAGCCCGGTCGGCCTCAAGCGGCCCAAGCGCGGGCCGTGGCGGTTCAGGCGCCATGGGAAGGCTTGGAGGGTTGGGGAGAGGGGATGGTGTTTCCAGGGCGGTCTTGGCTTCTGTACAGCCTGTTCAGAAGCGAAAAATCCCAGCATTTCACCCATGGGCCCGTCCCCAAGCGCCAACGCTCCAGGCGATTCGGCCGATCCCATTCCCTCCTCAACAGCACCGTCCCCCCAGCAAGGCCCACCACCACGCTCCCATCAGCCTCAACCCATCAGCCCTAACTCAAAAGGCCCTAGGGCCAAGGCACTTCAGTTCCACGCAGCGGCTAGCCGGGTAGGGGAGCTCCACCCAGCACGCCTTCCATCCAGCCGTCCTGAAGCAACCACGACAAATTCCCCTCCCAATCCCGCTAGGCTTAGCTCCACCGCAGGCCTGGGATGACCGAGCTTCTCCTCACCGCTGCTGTCCTAGGGATCCTGGGCTATGTGCTCTGGCTGGCCTTCGGTTCCGACGATGACAACGGTGGCGGCGGGCTGATGGCTCCGGCCTTGGTTCCGATTCGGGTTCGCAACTACCGCTGAAGCGGTCAAGCTTATGGTTTCCAGCGCAGCAATCCGATCAGCAAGCAGCTGGTCTGATCCGTTTGGGGCTGGCCCCAGTGGCGGCTGTAACCAATGTCACGTTCGCTTGGATCATCAGTTCGTCCCAAACTGATTCCGCTGCCTAAGTTCCGAAGGCCCCTTACGGATCGGCCCTGCGGATGACCCGTTGTTTTCGATCATCCCTTCAGCCCTTCCAAGCCCCACGCCAATGCCAACGGACTAGGGCCTGGTTGGGGAGGCCAACGGCGGTGGCAGCCCTGGCCGGTGCGATTGGCTTGGGCGCCGTCCTGGCCGGCTGCCGCCCGGGGCAAGCCCCTTTCTCTGGTCCCGTCAGCATCGGGGTCTATTCCGGTCGGCACTACAACACCGACCAGGCCCTCTACCGGCGCTTCACCGAGCAGACCGGCATTCAGGTGAAGCTGCTGGAGGGCAAGGACGACGCCTTGATCGAACGGGTGCGCAGTGAAGGGACCAAGACGCCCGCCGACCTTTTGGTGCTGGTGGATGCCGCCCGGCTGGTGCGGGCCTCCGACCAGGGCCTCTTCCAGCCGGTGAACTCCGAGGCCATCCGCCGGGAGGTGCCCGCCGAGCTGCGCGATTCGGCCGGTCGCTGGAGCGCCCTCACCCGGCGGGTGCGGGCGGTGGTGGTGAACCCGAAGCAGGTGGATCCCGCCTTGATCCGCACCTACGCCGACCTGGCCCGTCCCGAGTTGAAGGGCCGCCTCTGCCTTCGCAATGGCCGCAGCGTCTACAACCAGTCGCTGGTGGCCGATCAGCTGATCCTGCGGGGCGAGGCCGAAACCCGTCGCTGGCTCACCGGCCTGATCACCAACCTCAAGCCCCCCTTCTTCACCTCCGACATCCCCCTGGCCCGGGCCGTGGCCCGCGGTGATTGTGGCGTGGGTGTGGTGAACAGCTACTACGTGGCCCGGCTGCTTTCGGGCGACGGCGGCGCCGAGGACAAGGCGCTGATGCAGGGCGTGAAGGTGATCGTGCCCGACCCGGCCCACATCAATGTGAGTGGCGCCGGCATCACCCGCCATGCGCGCCACCCCGAGGCGGCCCGCAAGCTGCTGGAATTCCTGGCCTCCCCGCAAGGGGGTGGGGTGGGCTACGCCCAGGCCAACCACGAATATCCCCTGGTCGGTAGTGGCAGCGATCCGCTGCTGCAGGCTTTCGGGCCCGTGCGCGGTGATGGGGTGCCGATTGAGCAACTCGGTGCCCGCAACACCGAAGCCGTGAACCTGATGCAGGCCGCTGGATGGCCTTGAAGCCCTTGAGGGGGCTGGGCTCAGCTGCGGGCTCCGGCCGCTGGCCCCTGCTGCTCCTGTTGCTGCTGGTGGCCACCCTGGCCCTCCTGCCCATCCTGGGCTTGGCCCCCTATGCCCTGCTGGGGGGCATCGTTGGCGGCGGCGGGGAATCGGGCGGAGCCGACCTGCTCCTGGGCACTGGAGGCGCTGAAGCTCTGGTCCACACCCTGGGCCTGGTGCTGTTGGTGGGTGGTGGCGGCGCCGTGCTTGGCACCGCCACCGGCTGGCTCACGGCCGCCTGCAGCTTCCCGGGCCGCCGGCTGCTGCGGATCGCCCAATTGCTGCCCCTGGCGGCACCCCCTTACCTGCTGGCCGCCACCCTGATCGACACGGGCAGCCGCTTCGGCCTGCGCCTCCATGGCGACCTCTGGGCCGCGGTGGTGCTGATCCTTGGTACCTATAGCTATGTCTTTCTGTTGGCCACCGAGAGCTTTGGCGCCGGCGGCCAGCGCCTGCTGGAGGCCTGTCGCAGCTTGGGGGTGGGGCCCTGGGGTGCCTTTCGCCGGGTGGCGCTGCCGATGGCCGCCCCCGCCATCGGCGCCGGCGTGGCCCTGGCTGGGATGGAGGTGGTGAATGAACTGGGGGCTGTGGAGCTGCTTGGCGTTCCCACCCTCTCGGGCACGATCCTGCAGCGCTGGCAAGGCGAAGGCGATCCCCGCGGCGCCGTGGCCCTGGCCCTGGTCACCCTGGTGATGGTGAGCCTGCTTGTGGCCTGCGAACGCCAGCTACGTCGCCGCAGCCGCCGCTGGTTGGTCGGCGGCGATGCCGACACTGCCCGCCCCTGGCCCCTGGTGGGTTGGCGCGCCCTGTTGGCCCAGATCTGCACCCTGTTGCCGCCGGCCCTGAGCCTGGGCTTGCCCCTGCTGTGGATGCTGCTCAGCCGTGACCAGCTCCAGGCCAGCGACGGGGCCGATCTGGCCGCCCTCGGCTTCCGCAGTCTGGCCCTCGCCCTGGCCGCCGCCCTGCTCACGCTGGTGGCGGGGCTCGTGCTGGCCCTCGGGCGCCGCTGGTTTCTCCAACCCTGGCTGGCGCGCCTCGCCTTCCTGGCCGGCATGGGCTACGCGGTGCCCGGCGCGGTGCTGGCCCTGGCCCTGCTGCTGCTCGGTGCCCCCCTGGGGGTAGCGCCCCTGGCGCTGCTGGTGTGGGGCTACACCGACCGCTTCCTGGCCGTCTCCCGCCAGGGCCTTGATGCAGCCCTCGAACGGCTCCCCCCCAGCCTTGATGAGGCCGCCACCGGCCTGGGCAGCGGCTGGTGGGCCGTGCTGCGCCGCGTTCACCTGCCGCTGTTGCGGGGGCCGCTGTTTGTGGGGGCCCTGCTGGTGTTTGTGGATGTGGTGAAGGAGCTGCCGCTGAGCTTTGCCCTACGACCCTTCGATTTCGACACCCTTTCGGTGCGGGTCTATCAGTACGCCAGTGATGAGCGCCTCGGGGCTGCCTTGCTTCCGGCGGCATTGATCCTGGGCCTGGGTCTGGTGGCTTCCCTGGCCCTGGTGCCGGGGCTGGAGCGGCGGGCTCGACCCGGGGCTTCCTAAGCCGTTAGGCCGCCAGTGGCGCTGATTCCACCAGCGCCGGCGCCAAGCGCAGGCCCGCTTCGCCGCTGGGCACCAGCAGCAGTTCCTCGCGGCGGATGCGCGAGATCAGCCGGGTGGTGGTGACCCGGGTGGTGCCGATCAGCTCGGCGATTCGCTCGTGGGTGAGGCGGAAGGGGAGGTCGCACCAGTCACCGCAACGGCGGCCCAAGCGCCGCACCAGCAGCCCCAGCAAGGCATGGAGGCGCTGTTCGGCACTGCCGAGATGGCGGATGCGCAGCAGCTGCAGGGTCCATTCATTCACCGGATCGAAGCCGTGGCCCCCCAGGGGCTCGGCGTCGCTGCGGAAGGTGAGGGGGGTGAGGGCCTCCACGCAGACGCCCTCACTGCAAAGGCGGTCGGTGCGGAGCTGGTCGCCGGCCTGGAGGAAGGCCAGGGTCATGCCTTCGGTTTCCTCACAGGGGCAATAGACCCGGGCAATGCCCTCCAGCACCTCCAGGCAGCTGGAGCCCTCGGCGCGGGCGGCTGGATCGAGCAGCACGGTCTGGCCGGCGGGCATGCGCACGGCCGCTACGGGATGGTCGGGCAGGAAACGAAACGGCATTGGCGGGCGGAGTTGCTCGACTATTGCGAATGACTCGCAATCTAACCAAGGCCCCGGCCTTTTGCAAGTTGTTCGCAACAAGCCCTGGCGCTCCCGTGGTCGTGCCAGCCCTTCTGTCCAGGGTTGGGTTTGGCCGGGGGCTGGGCTCCGCTTAGCAGGAGGTTTGGTTTAGTCGCTGATCTGGTCGATCAGCTGGTCCATGGCACGCTGGACAGACGGTGCAGACCCGTAGGATTTTCGATGGCGGCGGCCCTCGCGCTCAAGCTGCCAGATGAGTATTGGAGAGAGATCTTCGCCGCGGCGACGGCTGCTGGCCAGGAAGGCGAGGGCTAGGGCAAGGCTGCTCACGATCGAACGAAGGCTGGAGGCCAGGGTGGCCGCGCCTGGTGCAGGGCCCTGGCTTTGGCGGGTCATCCGGACGTGGCCCTGGATTTCCTCAAGGTTGGCCATGAGCTTGGCCCGCAGTTCGGAGCCAGGCAGGGCGAGCATTTTGACGGGATCCTGGGGGGCAGGGCTCAAGCCAGCAGCCTGTTGCAGCCCCGAGACCGTTTCCAACAGTTGGCGCTTCGCCCCTGGGTCCCGCAGATTCTGATCGACCATGTCCCGGGTTTGCGTGAGCTTCAGGTCGAGGGCCTGGTTGGCGAGCCCCTGCTGGTGGGGCAGGTGCACCGCCGTCTGCCAGAGGGCCTGGAGCTGGAGCGGAACCAGCAGCAAAAATCCCAGGGCTGCTGGAAGGGCCAGCGCTGCGGCGAGGTTGCGGCGACTTTGCAGCCGCCGATCCTCGCGATTGAGGGTGGCGCTGAGGTGGATCAGCACCAAGCCCAAAAGGGCGATGGGGCCCTGGTCGACCAGGGCGTTGGAGAGCCCCTGGATCCAGGCCGCACCGAGCAATCCCGGCTGGAGCAGGGGCGGCAAAAGGGTGGCGCCATAGACCAGCAATAAGCTCCATCCCGCTAAACCAAGGCTGTGGCCAAGGGGAGGATCTGCGAAAGATCGTGAATGGGAGCGGGTCATGGAATGGTCGGGCGAAGGACCAGGCTTTGGCCTCCGAAGCCTTGGCCTCCGAAGCCTTGGCCTCGTGACGCAGCCTTGCGCCGCAGAGCAGTGGCTGATTGGGACAAAGTTATACGCTTTATAAACGGCTATGTGCTGCATTATACCGCTTTCGATCATGACATGTGTGTATTAGGTGCTACGAAGACCGGTTGGGATCGCCTTCCCATTCGCTTCCGGATGTCCCCCCCCCCTCGCTACTTCAGGATCACCACATCCACTCCGGGGCTGCGCCGGCGCACCAGCACGCCCACATCGTGTTCGCTGCGGTGCAGTTGCAGGTCAATTTCCTCTTCTCCCAGCCGCAGACCCGAGATCTCGAGCAGGTTGATCGGCCGCGGTAGCACCGGGTTGCGGAAACGCACCTGCATCCGGTTGGTGTTGGGGTCGCTGCCGATCGACATGCCGGTCATGGCCTCCAGCAGCCCGAAAACGCTGCCGCTGGCCCAGGCCTGGGGACTGCAGGCCACGGGGTAAAAGGTGGGACCTTCATCCTCGCGGCGGGGAAAACCGCAGAACAGCTCCGGCAGCCGCGCCATCGGCATGGCCCGGGCCGTGTCGAACAGGCCCGTGAAGATGCGCATGGCCTCGGCCGTTTTGCCGTAGCGGGCTAGGCCCAGGCCGATCAAGGCGTTGTCGTGGGGCCAGACCGAGCCGTTGTGATAGCTCATCGGGTTATAGCGCACCTCCCGTTCATCAAGGGTGCGCACCCCCCAGCCGTTGAAGCTGGAGGGGGCCAGGAGCTGGCGGGCCACCAAGGTCGCCGCCCCGCTTGGCGCGATGCCGGTGAGGAGGCAATGGCCGGCATTGGACGTGCGCACGGCGCAGGCCCTGCCTTCCCCATCGAGGGCCAGGGCATAGGTGCCGATGGCCTCGCACCAGAAGGCCGCGTGGAAGCGGCGGCGCAACCGCTCCGCCTCCTCCAGCAGGGTGGAGGCCTCGTCGGTGCGGCCCACCTGCTCAAGGATTTTCGCCATCGCCCGCTTGGCGCCGTAGACGTAGGCCTGCACCTCGCAGAGGGCGATCGAGCCCTCCGCTAATCGGCCGTCGGCATGGTGCACGGCGTCATTGGAATCCTTCCAGCCCTGGTTGCGCAGGCCGCCCTGGGCTGCGCAGAGGTACCGCAGGAAGCCATCGGGACTGCGGGCCTCGGCCTCCCGGATCCAGGCCATGGCGGCTTCCAGGGCCGGCAGCAGCGCCAGCAGGAAGGGGTGATCAGCCGTGCGCGAGAGGTAGTCCCCCGCCAGCATCACGAACAGCGGCGTGGCATCCACCGTGCCGAAGTATTGGCGGAAGGGCACCTCCCCAAGGGCCGCCATCTCCCCCAGCCGTGCCTCGTGGAGGATCTTGCCCGGTTCGGCGTCGCTGGTTGCATCACGCGTGTGGGCCTGGTTCTCGGCCAGGAATCCGAGCACCCCGCGGGCCAGCTGGGGTTCCACCAGCAGCAGCTGGCGCGCCGTGATCAGCCCGTCCCGGCCGAAGGGGCAGCTGAACCAGGGCACCCCGGCATAGGGATAGGGGCCATGCTCCAGGCGGCTGGAGAGCAGGTGAACATCGGAATAGGAACGGGCCAACCACTGATTGAGGACCTGGTTGTCGGTGGCGAGGCTGGTCGCCAGGCGGCGGGCTTCGCGGAAGCGATCGACCGTGGTCGCCAGGGCCGAATCGAAGCTCTCCTCGGGTGTGGGGAGCGCCTCCGGCCCCTTGGGGCCGGCCGTTTCGAACGCCATCACCAGGCAGATGCGCCTTGGGATCCGGGGTTCAAGCTCCAGGATCAGGCCGAGGTAACCCTCGCCCCGCTCCTGCAGGGGCAGGCCGAGCCGCAGCCGGGTGCGGCGCCCTTCGCCATCGAGGCCGAGGTACTCCAGCGCCAGTCCATCCTCCAGGCCCTGCCGGCTCCCTTCGCCGCGCCGGGGCCGCACCATCCCCCGCACCTCAAAGATGTCGCGGAAGTCGGCGTCGAAGAGGAGGTTCAGGGGCATCCGCAGCGGCAGTTGCTCGAAGCTGGTGAAGCTGAGTTGCTGCAAGCAGGCGGTGGGGGTCACCAGGGTGCTTTTTTCCAGGTGCACCGTGCCATTGGAGGGCGCTGTTCCACCGGCGTTCTCGTTGCTCAGGTGGCTCACGTGCAGCCCGATCTCCCCCCGCTCGGTCGAACTCAGCACCGTGGCGGGCTGCCCCCAGAGGAGCAGCTGCAGCCGGCTCACATGGCGGGTGCCCCGGTGGTAGATGCCCGAATCCGGATGGGTCTCAGGGTCGATCTCGCCCCGGCTGTCGAGCATCGCGAAGGTCTCCCCGTCCTTGAGCACGAACGGAGGCTGTTGGTCATGCCGCATGGAGCAGGGTCGCGACGGAAGGGGCAGCGCCATTGGGGGTGCTGCGGTGGGCCTGAATCAGGTGGCGGTAGAGCTGCTCGTATTCCTCGGCCTGCCGGGCCGCGGTGAAGCGCACTTCGAAATGGGCCCGCACCCGGGACCGGTCGAGTTTTTCGATGGCTGCCACGGCCGCCACGGCCTCCGCGATCGATTCGACCAGCCAGCCGTTGATGCCGTGGTCAATGATTTCGGGGGTGGAGCCCTGGCGCCAAGCGATCACGGGCGTTCCGCAGGCGTTGGCCTCGATCATCACCAGGCCGAAGGGCTCCTCCCAGTCGATCGGGAAGAGCAGGGCCAGGGCATTGCCGAGCAGCTCCTGCTTGCCGGCGTCATCCACTTCACCGATGAACGAGACCAGGGGGTTGTCCCGCACCAGCGGTTCGATCACGCTGTGCCAGTACTTCTGGTCGGCCCGGTCCACCTTGGCGGCTACCCGCAGGGGCAAGCCCACCGCCATGGCGATGGCGATGGCCCGGTCCAGCCGTTTTTCCGGCGAGACCCTCCCCACGAAGGCGAGGTAGGGCTCGGGATTGCTGCAGCTGCGGTAGAGGTCGGCGGGCAGGCCGTGGTACACGGTGCCCAGCCAGTGGGCATCGGGAATCGGCCGGCGCTGGGCGTTGGAGATCGACACCAGGGGGACTTGGTGGAAATGCTTGTAGAGGGCCACCTGGTCTGGATCCGTGAGGGCGCCGTGGATGGTGTTGAGGAAGGGAACCGGCAGACGAGCGGCGGCGGGCAGGTGGATCGGGCCGGTATGGAAATGAAGAATGTCGAAGCGATCGCATTGGTCGATCACCTGGTCGAGCTGGATGATTTCGTGGATCAGGGGATCGCCGGGCCGGGAGGCGAGTCGCAGGGCCTTCGGTACACAGCTCTGCAACTCTGCGCTGCTGTTGGAGTCGCCACTGGCGAAGAGAACCACCTCATGGCCGCGCCGTACCAATTCCTCAGTGAGATAGTGAACAACCCTTTCTGTTCCTCCATAGAGGGCGGGTGGCACACTTTCCCAAAGTGGTGAAATCTGGGCTATTCGCATCGGATCTGCAGCAATACAACAGCAAGAAGCGTGATGCTGTTCCCGCGCGACTCAGGGGCTTCTTATTTCACATTCTGCCTCGCATTTGGTTGGATGCTGGTGAAGGTGTCGCCGCTTTGCTGCTGCGTTTCACGCTGGGGCTGCTGCGGCGCAGGTGGGGCAGAGGCAGCGCACATTGAGGACGCACTCCAGCAACCTGAAGCCATGGGTGTTGGCGGCCTCGTTGCCGGCCTGCAGCACGGCCCCGTTCTCGAATTCCTCGGTGCGGCCGCAGCGCACGCAGACGAGGTGGTGGTGGCGGTGCTGGGCATCGCCGGCCAGTTCGAAGCGGCGTCCGCCATCTGGCAGCTCCAGTTCCTGGAGCAGGTCCAGCGAGCTCAGCAGGCGCAGGCTGCGGTACACCGTGGCCAGCGACACCCGGCCATCGCCGCTGCGCAGCCGTTGATGCACGTCCTCAGCGCTGAGGTGGCGGCCTTCGCCGATCTCCTGGAAGAGGGCCAGCACCTTTTCCCGCTGGGGGGTCAGCCGTTGCCCCCGTTCGTGGAGGCTGGTGCGCAGAGGCTTCACCCACCCTCTCAACGGCTCTTCGCAAGAGTAGGTGCTATTGAGAAGCGACGCCAGGGCCCGCTTGGCTCGCCCGGCTGTCCAGGTCCGCCAGCAGGGCGGCCAGCAGGTCGGCCAGGGTGGCCATGAGGCGATAGCTCAGGGCCACCGCCAGCAGCGGGGCGGCCGGCAGCAATCCACCGAGCCGCAGCAGCAACACCGCCTCAAACACCCCCAGGCCGCCGGGGGCCCCGGGCACCACCAGGCCCACGGTCCAGGCCAGGGCAAAGCCGGCCAGCCAGGTGGGCCAGCTCAGGGAGAGCTGCAGGTCGAAGGCCCACACGCAGCAGGCGAAACCGGCGAAGCGCAGCAGCACGAAGGCCGCCTCGGCCAGGAGCGGTTGCCAGGGATAACCAGGCAGCTGGGGTGTGCCCAGCGCAGCACTGGCGCCGAGGCCGCTGCCGGAGGGATCCGGCTGGCCAGGGCCAGCGAGGAGAGAGCCATCGAGGCCAGGGTCATCCAGGTGCAGGTCCCGGGCCTTGCGCCGTTCGAGCCGGGCCAGCAGGGGCTGCAGCCAGCGGGGGTTGAGCAGCCCCAGGGGCAGCAGAAAGAGCAGACCCAGGCCGCCCTGCCAACCCCCCAGGCTGGCCAGGGCAAGGGCGGCGACGGCAGCCAGCAGCGGATCGAGCAGCACGGCCGCCAGGGCGGTGCCGGTGCTCACCGGCTGGGCCAGGCCGGCCGTGCCCTGCCGCAGGGCCTGCACCCGGGCGGCCAGGTGCCAGATGCCGCCCGGTAGAAACTTGCGCAGGTTGGTCACCATGTAATGGGCCACGGGCTTCTCCGCCAGGGGGCTTTGGCCCAGCCAGCGCAGCAGGGTGCTCCAGGCCAGGCCGTTGACCACCACGCTCAGCAGGCTGAGGCCCACTCCCAGCAGCAGCCAGAGCCAGCCCTGGGGATCGAGACCGATCCGCAGCAGCTGGCGACCATTGGCCAGGAGGGCCGCCAGCACGAAGCCCAGGCTGGCCAGGGTGATCCAGGGTCGCAGTCCACCCGGCAGGTTGGGCCGCCAGCTGAACAGCTTGATCAGGGGTTGGGCCAGCGGGGCGGCAAGGTTGCCCAGGTCCCTGGGCCTGATCCGATCAAGGACTGGCCGGCCGTTGACGGGGGCTGGTCGGTCCTGGTGCCCGCGGCCGGCCAGGGGCAGGGCCAGGCCCCTGAGGCGTTGCAGCAGGCTGCTGATCCATGGCTTCATGGCGCGATCATGGCGCCTCCGGGCCTTCGTTTTCCTGCCGGGCCAGGGCCTCGGCCACCACCTCCCGCACCTGGTCAATGCCCAGCCCATGGCGGCGGGCCAAGGCGGCCAGATCCTCGTATTCGGGCCGGCCCCGCCGCCGGCCATCCGGCAGGTCCACCCACTTGATCCCAACCGGGCCGAGCGGGGTGGCCAGGCGCCCTTCCCTTCGAGGGAGGAGCCAGCGCTGCTGCAGGGTCTCCCGCACCCCCAGGCTGCTGCCGTGGCGCCACCACACCTGGCGCAGGGCGGGCCCGAGGGCCGGGGGCATCAGGGCCGTGATCTTGGTGCCCATCCTTCCTTTTTTCATCGCGACCGCCTGGCTGAACACCTCCACCGCGCCGGCCTGCCGCAGGGCCTCGGCCAGGAAGGCCAGGTCTTCGGCGCTGGCATCGTCGATCTGGGCCTGCTGCTCCAGCAGGGCTTCGTGGGTTTCGCCAGCCCCAGGCGGCACCGGGGCGCTGTCCTCCTCGCCGCTGGGGGCCGCAGCGGGGCTGCCCGGATCCAGGGGCTGCGCCAGGCAGAGGCGCAGCAGGTTGGGTCGATCGAGGCTGCGGCTGCCCAGGCCCACCCCCAGTTGGCGGGGCACCGCGGCCGGTGCCGCTCCGAAGTGGTCGGCCCAGCAGGCCACCAGGGCCAGGCCGGTGGGGGTGGTGAGTTCGCCGGGGGCAAAGCCTTCGCTGGAGCCGAGCGGAATGCCGCGGCGCCGGGCGATCTCCAGCACGGCCGGCGCGGGAAGGGGCAGGAGGCCATGGGCGGTGGCCACAGTGCCGTGGCCGGCGGGGGGGATGCCGCAGACCAGCCGCTCCACCCCCAGGTGCAGCAGGCCGGCGCAGACCCCCACCACATCCACCAGGGCATCCAGGGCGCCCACCTCGTGGAAGTGCACCCGCTCCACCGGTTGGCCATGGACCGCGGCCTCGGCCTCCGCTAGCAGGCTGAACACCGCGATCACCCGCTCCTTGAGGGTTGGTTCGAGGGGCGCAGCGCCGAGTTGTTGCCGCAGCTCTCCCCAATGCCGGTGAGGTGGGTCGGCCTCCAGACTTTCCACCGCCAGATGGAGGCCCCGCAGGCCACCGCTGCGGCGGGTTTCGAGCTGCAGCCGGTAGCGGCCCGCCAGCCCCAGGTCGGCCAGGGGCCCGTGCACCACCGCCTCGGGGACCCCCAGATCCAGCAGGGCCGCCAGCAGCATGTTGCCGGCCAGGCCCGTGGGGCAATCGAGCAGCAGCAGGCTCATGGGGCCGGATCCGCTTCCGCCGCTGGCGGTTCAGCCGGCGGCGGGCCGGGCCGGCCGAGCCTGGGGGCGGCTCTGGCCAGTTGCTCTGCTTCGGCCTCCAGGGCGGCGCGCTGCTGGGCCAGCCACTGGTCCACCTCCCGGCGGGCGCGGCGCTGTTCCAGCTGGGCGGTGGCCGCATCCTGGCCGGAGAGTCCCCGGATCCTGCCCAGGAGGGAGCGGTCGTCGGCCCCCCCTTCACTGGCGCCGTAGATCAGGGTTTCGGCCGCCATGCCGGCCAGCAGCACCCGGCTCCAGCGCCGCAGCTCTTCGAGGGGGAGGCGAGCCCTGCTGGGAGGTTCGAGCACGGTGGTGCCCCCGGCGGCCAGGCCGGCCCGCAGGCAGGCAAGGCTGCCCACGTGGACCGGCCCCACAGCCATCCCTTCCTCCCGGGCCACCAGGGCGTGGGCGGCCTCATGGATGGCGATCCGCCGCAGCCGCCCCAGGCCCCCGGGCAGGGCTTCGGCGACCAGATGGCCGCCCCGGCCACCGAAGCGGGCCGCATCGACCGTGAGGGAGCCGAGGCCGAGCAGCACCAGCAGGCTGGTGATCCAGGGGGAGAGGCCCACCAAGGGGCCTACCACGGCCATCAGGCTGGCCACGAGCACGGCCACCCCGGCGCTGAGGGCCCCGGTCATAGCTTCACTCCTGGCTTCAATGGGAGGGTCGGGTCACGGCCCGGCCATGGTTGCGGGGAGTGCCGCCGCTGGGCCGCTCCGGACCTGCTTCTGGACCGCGGCGCTCGTTGCCTCGCCGCTCGCCGGCTCCGCCACCGCCACCGTTGCCTCCAGGGCTGCGGCGGCCCTTACCGCCCCGGGTACCCCGCTGGGCCAGGGGGCCGACCACCTCAATGGTTTCCAGGCTCAGCTTCTGACCCTGGCGGCGCAGGTCGAGGGCCACAAAATGGCGCAGGTGCTCCAAGGGCACTTCGCCACGCAGCTGCAGCTTGAAGGGCACGGGGCGGCTGCCGTCGGGCCGGGGCTGCTGGCGCACTTTCACCACCAGGTCGCCGGTTTCGGGGCGGGTGTAGATCAGCTCGCCGCGCACGGAAAAATAGCCGTCGCCCTCGGCCAGCTCGTCGCCCAGGGCCTGCTCCGACTCGTCCGCCTCAGCGGCCGCGAGGGTGCTGGGCTCCCACACGCCCACCATCTGGAGATGGAGCTGGTTTTCATCGCGGCTGCGGGGATACACCACCCAGAGGTGGGGAATGGCCAGGTCGAGATGGCGGCGCATCAGGGTGAGCAACCGTCCCAGCAC
>DAIQNM010000025.1:0-5795 GCA_036788375.1 Cyanobium sp. CTOTU6536
CGGCAGCGGTAAGAGCTCCCTCGCCTTCGACACGATCTACGCCGAGGGCCAGCGCCGTTACGTGGAGAGCCTTTCGGCCTACGCGCGCCAGTTCCTTGGCCAGGTCGATAAGCCCGATGTCGATGCGATCGAGGGGCTTTCGCCCGCTATTTCAATCGACCAGAAATCCACCAGCCACAATCCCCGCTCCACCGTGGGCACGGTGACGGAGATCCAGGACTACCTGCGCCTGCTGTTCGGCCGCGCCGGCGAACCCCACTGCCCCCAGTGCGACCGCTCGATCAGCCCCCAGACCATCGATGAGATGGTGGATCACATCCTCACCCTGCCGGAAGGCACTCGCTACCAGCTGCTGGCGCCGGTGGTGCGGGGGAAGAAGGGCACCCACGTGAAGCTGCTCGGCGGTCTGGTGGCGGAGGGGTTCGCCCGGGTGCGGATCAATGGTGAGGTGCGGGAGCTGGCCGACAACATTGAGCTCGATAAAAATCACGCCCACAACATTGAAGTGGTGGTGGATCGGCTCGTCGCCCGCGAGGGGGTGCAGGAGCGTCTCACCGATTCGCTGCGCACCGCCCTGAAGCGGGGCGAGGGGCTGGCCCTGGTGGAGGTGGTGCCCAAAACCGGCGAGGAGCTGCCGGAGGGTGTGGAGCGGGAGCGGCTCTATTCCGAAAACTTCGCCTGCCCCGCCCATGGCGCTGTGATGGAGGAGCTCTCGCCGCGGCTTTTCTCCTTCAATAGCCCCTATGGCGCCTGCGCCGACTGCCACGGCATTGGCCACCTGCGCAAGTTCACCACCGAGCGGGTGGTGCCCGATCCCGCCCAGCCCGTGTACGCCGCCGTCGCCCCCTGGAGCGATAAGGACAACAGCTACTACTTTTCCCTGCTCTATTCGGTGGGCGAGGCCTTTGGCTTCGAGCTCAAGACCCCCTGGAACGAACTCAGCGAGGAGCAACGGCAGGTGCTGCTCCACGGCAGCAAGGAGCCGATCCCCATCCAGGCCGATAGCCGCTACAGCAAGGGTCAGACCTACGTGCGCCCCTTTGAGGGGATCCTGCCGATCCTGGAGCGCCAGCTGCGCGATGCCAGTGGCGAAGCGATCCGCCAGAAGCTGGAGAAGTACCTGGAGCTTGTGCCCTGCTCCACCTGCCGCGGTCTGCGACTCAAGCCCGAAGCCCTGGCGGTGCGGGTGGGCCCCTATGCCATCTACGAGCTCACCGCCGTGAGCGTGGCCGATACCCTGCAGCGCATCGAGGCCCTGATGGGCGTTGGAGCCAGTGAAGGTTCCGAGCCCCTGCTCACGCCCCGCCAGATCCAGATCGGCGACCTAGTGCTGCGGGAGATCCGCATGCGCCTCAAGTTTCTGCTTGATGTGGGCCTCGATTACCTCAGCCTTGATCGGCCGGCCATGACCCTCTCCGGGGGTGAGGCCCAGCGGATCCGGCTGGCCACCCAGATCGGCGCCGGCCTCACCGGCGTGCTCTATGTGCTCGATGAACCGAGCATCGGCTTGCACCAGCGCGACAACGACCGCCTGCTCGCCACCTTGATCAAGCTCCGCGACCTGGGTAACACCCTGATCGTGGTCGAGCACGACGAAGACACGATCCGCGCCGCCGACTACCTGGTGGATATCGGTCCCGGGGCGGGGGTGCATGGCGGCCACATCGTGGCGGAGGGCTCCCTGAAGGATCTCCTGGAGGCCGAGGATTCCCTCACCGGCGCCTACCTCAGCGGCCGCCGCTCGATTCCCACCCCGGCCCAGCGCCGGGATGTGGTCAGCCGCCGCCTCACCCTGGTCGATTGCAGCCGCAACAACCTCACCGGCGTGGATGTGGAGATCCCCCTGGGCCGGCTGGTGTGCGTCACCGGGGTGAGCGGCAGCGGCAAGAGCACCCTGGTCAATGAACTCCTGCACCCGGCCCTGGAGCACAAGCTGGGCATGAAGGTGCCCTTCCCGGCCGGCCTGGCCGAACTGCGCGGCATCAAGGCGATCGACAAGGTGATCGTGATCGACCAGAGCCCAATTGGCCGCACGCCCCGCTCCAACCCGGCCACCTATACCGGCGCTTTTGATCCGATCCGCCAGGTGTTTGCGGCCACGGTGGAGGCCAAGGCCCGCGGCTACCAGGTGGGCCAGTTCAGCTTCAACGTCAAGGGGGGGCGCTGTGAGGCCTGTGGCGGCCAGGGCGTGAACGTGATTGAGATGAACTTCCTGCCCGATGTCTATGTGCAATGCGATGTGTGTAAGGGGGCTAGGTATAACCGCGAAACCCTGCAGGTCACCTATCGGGGCCACACCATTGCCGATGTGTTGCAGATGACCGTGGAGCAGGCGGCCGAGGAATTCAGCGCTATTCCCCAGGCGGCTGATCGGTTGCGCACCCTGGTGGATGTGGGTCTGGGTTACATCAAACTTGGCCAGAGTGCCCCCACCCTCTCCGGCGGTGAGGCCCAGCGGGTCAAGCTGGCCACGGAGCTCTCCAAGCGCGCCACCGGCAAGACGCTCTATCTGATCGATGAGCCCACCACCGGCCTGAGCTTCTACGACGTGCACAAGCTGATGGAGGTGATGCAGCGCCTGGTGGATAAGGGCAATTCGATCCTGGTGATCGAGCACAACCTCGATGTGATCCGCTGCGCCGATTGGATCATTGATCTCGGCCCTGAAGGGGGCAATAAGGGCGGCGAGATCGTGGTGGTGGGCACTCCGGAAGAGGTGGCAGAGCATGCCACCAGCCATACGGGTCGGTATCTCAAGGAGGTGTTGAAGCAGCATCCGCCCCAGGCCGTGGCTGCCGCCTGAGTGCAGCGGCGGCGGTCCCGATCCGCTGCGTTGTTCCTTCGATCCTGAGGAATCCCCCTAAGGAGGACGTATCCCCAGGGTTCTGTATGGGCCTGGTCGTGCTCCACCTGCACCTGCATGGACTGTTTCGCGGCCATGACTTGGAGTTGGGCCGGGATCCTGATACCGGCGGTCAAACCACCTACGTGCTTGAGCTGGCCCGGGCCATGGCGGCTCGGCTCGAGGTGGAGCGGGTGGAGGTGCTCACCCGCAGCATTCACGACCCCAGGGTTGATGCTGATTACGGGCGGCCCTACGAGCCCCTGGGGCCGCGGTTGGCGATCCGTCGCCTCCGCTTCGGTCCGGCCGGCTACTTGCCCAAGGAGCAGCTCTGGCCCCATCTCGATGCCCTGGCCAGCAGCCTCGCCAACTCCCTGCTAGCGGCCCCTCGCTTGCCCGACTGGATCCACGCCCATTACGCCGATGCTGGCTACGTGGGGGCCTTGCTGCAGCAGCGGCTTGGCGTGCCGCTGGTCTTCACCGCCCATTCCCTCGGCCGGGAAAAGCGGCGGCGCCTGATCAGCTCGGGCCTTGATCCCGAGCTGATCGAGGCCCGTTATGCCTTCACCCGCCGCATTGCGGCGGAGGAATTGGCCCTGGCCCACAGCGCTCTCGTGGTCACCAGCACCCGCCAGGAACTGGAGAATCAGTACGCCTGCTACACCCACTTCCGCCCTGCCCGGGCGCGGGTAATTCCTCCGGGGGTGGATGGCGAGCGCTTCTATCCACCCCGGCCAGGGGTGCCGGAGCACGGGCCCGGGGCCTCCCTGGAAGCCCTCTTCCAGAGCCTTCTCTGCAGGCCATCCCTACCGCCGCTGCTGGCGATCTGCCGCCCCGACCCCCGCAAGAACATTGCCGCCCTCTTGGAGGCCTTTGGCCGCTCCACCGCCCTCCATGGCCGCCACAACCTGGTGCTGGTGATGGGTTGCCGCAGCCTCGAGGGCCCGCTTGGCAGCGAGGAGAGCCAGGTGCTGCAGCAGGTCAATGGCTGGCTGGATCGGCCCGACCTTCGCGGTCGGGTGGCTGTGCCCCAGCAGCTGCGGCGTGAGCAGATCCCCGCCGTCTACCGCTGGGCGGCTCGGCGGGGCGGGGTGTTTGTGAATCCGGCCCTCTCCGAACCCTTTGGGCTCACCTTGCTGGAGGCGGCCGCCTCCGGCCTTCCGGTGGTGGCCACCGACGATGGCGGCCCCCGCGAGATCCTGCAACGCTGCCGCAATGGTCTGCTGGTGGATGTGTCCCGTCCCGGCGCCCTGGGCCAGAGCCTCGAAAGCAGCCTGGAGGATTCGGAGCGCTGGCGCCGCTGGAGTGCCGCTGGTCTGGAGGCGGTGGGCCGGCTGTTTAGTTGGGAGGCCCATGTTGCCTCCTATGGAGAGGAGGCCCGTGCCGCGATTGGGCTTGGCCGTCGATACAAGGGCAGGGTGTTGCGTCGTGCTCCCCGAAGGCCGGTGGCGACTCAGTTGGGGGGTGTCTCGCCGTTGCCGCTGGGGTGGTTGCCGTTGGAAGCGGGCATCCAGTAGCTGAGATTGTTTTCCCAGTACTCCCTCCCGGCCAGGCGGCGGGTGCTGAGTTTGGTGTGGGCCATCGCGCCCAGCAGCTGGGTGAGTTCCAGGGGAGAAAGGTCGGTCTTGATGTCCTCGCCGGCGATCTTGAGCAGGGCCGGCAGCTGGGCCAGGGTGGTGGGTTGGGCCAGCTTGCTGAACACCTGGTTGATCACCAGCCGTTGCCGTTCCATGCGACCGAGGTCACCCGATTCATCGTGGCGGAAGCGCAGGAAGCCCTCCAGGTTCTCCCCCTTGAGCACCTGGGGGCCGGGATAGAGATCGATGTAGAGGCCCTGGCTGTGGTCTTGATAGAACATCCGCTTGGGCACATCCACCTCCACTCCGCCCAGGGCATCGGCCACCTTGCCCACCGCGGCCAGGTTGACCTTGAGGTAGTGCTGCACCGGGATGGCAAGCAGCTGGCTCACCTCGTGCTTCACCGCCGCCGGCCCAAGTTGGCCATAGAGCGCATTGGCCTTGAGCACGCCTTGATCGGGGGTTTCCACGTAGGTGTCGCGGGGGACCTGGGTGATCTCGGTGATGCCCTTCTGGATCTGTACGGCAAACATCACATCGGTGCTACCACTCACCGCGTCGCTGCCCAGCACCAGCACCGGCTTTTGGCCCAGCCCGAGGGCCTGGAGCCGCTGCGGCACTTGAGCCACCGCCGCCAGCAGCGGGCCTAGGGGCTGGTGCGGGTGTTGGCCAAGCAGGAATCCCAGGCCAAGGCCCAGGGCGAAGGTGAGCAGGGGCGGGCGGCCCCGCCTGGGGGCTGGGGTCGCCTCACGCCGTTGGAGGGAGGTCGGCACGGCGTCCTGGTCGACCGAGGGGAGGTTGCGGACTTGGCGGCGGCTGCGAGCCGACTTGGCGCGTCGCGTCACCCGCTGCTCAAGCTCAGGTTCGAACCCGGGCTCGAACGGTGACGGGACCTGACTCATGGCAGCTCTTGCTCGTCGCACCATACGGCCTGAAATCAATCCCCACCAGGGGTCTAGCTGATCCTGCGGCTGCTTCGCACCGCGATCCCCGCGGCCGCCTGGTCGGCTCGATCGCGAGCCTCACGCTCACTGGTCCCCCGCGCCAGGGCCACCCCCATCCGCCGCTGGGGCCGGGCATCGGGCTTGCCGAAGAGCAGCACCTGGGTCTCGGCAATCGCCAGAGCCCGCTCCAGGCCTTCGTAGACCACGGCTTCGGCTGTCTCCTGGGCGAGGATCACCCGGCTGGCGGCGGGCCCGAGCGAGCGGATGGCCGGGATCGGCAGCCCCAGCACGGCGCGCAGATGCAGCTCGAATTCGGAGAGGTTTTGGCCGGCCAGGGTCACCAGGCCCGTGTCATGGGGGCGGGGGGAAAGTTCTGAAAACACCACCTCCGGATCGGCGGGGTCGCCGCAAAGGAAGAACTCCACCCCGAAC
>DAIQNM010000025.1:5805-17376 GCA_036788375.1 Cyanobium sp. CTOTU6536
CCCCGCCGAGGTCGTTGGTCACCGCCTCGGCCATGGCCTGGGCCGCCGCCAGCTGCCGTTCCCCCAGGGCCGCCGGTTGCCAGCTGCACTGGTAATCCCCCCGTTCCTGGATGTGGCCGATCGGCGGGCAGAAGAGGGTGGGCCCATTCCACTGCTTCACGGTGAGCAGGGTGATCTCCAGCTCGAAGCGCAGGAACTCCTCCACGATCACCCGGGCCCCGCTGCCGCGGGCTCCGGCCAGGGCCGCCTCCCAGGCCGCGGCGATCCCCTCCGGGCCCTCCACCACACTTTGGCCCTTGCCGGAGGAGCTCATCACCGGTTTCACCACTACCGGCCACCCCAGGGGTGCGGCGGCGGCGGCGAGCTCGGCGGCGCTTTCCGCGTAGGCAAAACGGGCGGTGCGCAGGCCCAGGGGTCCGGCGGCCAGATCCCGGATCCGGTCGCGGTTCATCGTCACGGCTGTGGCGCGGGCCGTGGGGATCACGGTGATGCCCTCGGCCTCCAGCTCCGCCAGGGCATCCACGGCCAGGGCCTCAATCTCGGGAATCACCAGGTCGGGCCGGTGGCGCCGCACCACCGCTTTGAGGGCCTCAGGATCGGCCATCGCCACCACCTCGGCCGTGTGGGCCACCTGCATGGCGGGGGCATCGGGGTAGCGGTCCACTGCGATCACCCGGCAGCCGAGCCTTTGGGCGGCGATCGCCACCTCCTTGCCCAGCTCGCCGCTGCCCAGCAGCATCAGGGTGCGGGGGAAGGGTGCTGCCATCGGATTCGCGGGCCAAACCAGCCCAGATCCTGCCGCGGCCCGGGCCGACGCTTCGCCTACGGTGCCAGCGATTGCCCGTCCGTTGTGCCCGGATTTGTGACCAGCTCCCTGCCGGCCCCCCTGGGTTCCTTGCCCCCATTCCCCCAGGTCCCGCCGCTCCGCTTGCCGTTGGGGTTGAGCACGGCTGGAGAGGCCTCCGGAGCCCTGCCCTTTGGCCTCGACATGGCCGATCTGCAGACCTGGACGCTGGTCTACTTGGGCCTCTCCTCCCTGGCCTTCGTGGTGGTGTGGGTGGTGGGCTATTTCAGGCGCTGAAGGGCGCTCGGGTCAGTTGAGCAGGGTGAGCTGGCGCTCCGGCGTTTCCTCGCTCACGAACCCATAGGCCTCGAAGATGGCGGGGTCGGCGTGGTTGATGTGGGGGCCATCCGCTTCCCGCTCCAACCAAAAGCCCTCGGCCGCCATGCGGCGCATCAGGCCGGCCGCCTCCTCGAAGCGGGCCGCCATGGCATCAAGGCTGGCGCAATCCGCCGTCAGGCCGTGCTCCCTCCAAGTGAAGTAGGCCATGGCTGCCATCTCCAGACGTTGAAACCAACTCTAGGGATGCCTGCACAACCGCTGCTAGGGGATCACGGCAGCCGTGGCTTCGCAACCAAGGCTCAGCACCGAAGGCGCTGGCGATCGGGTGGCGGTTCAGGCGCATGGTTGCGTTAGGGAGACTCCGGGCCATAGGCCGCATCGTCATGCCTCGGGCTGTGAAGGAATGGCATCGACATGTCAGCGGCAGATCAACCTTGCAGCGGTTCTTGGCCATGCCGTGTCGGCCGGTTTTCTGAACGCTCAAGATCAGCGGTGGGCAGTAACCAATTGTGCTTAAGAGGGATCTCTGGTCCTAGCCGCTGGATCATGAGCTAGGCATCTCGCTCATGATCAACGACACCGGCTCAAAGCCCGATGCTGCGGGAGAGACGACTGAAACGAAGACAAGCGGTTCTGGCCCGGTGTTCAGCACACCGTGAACTTCTCGGCGATGGGCTACCAGCACATCTCCCTTGGCGATGGCAATCGACTCTCCCTTAGCGCTGATGCTGTACTCGCCGCTACCTGAAAGGATGATCCAGGTATCTTGGCCATCGGGATGTACATGAGCAGAGATACGCTGGCCTGGCTTGACATACCAAGCAACGACCGCTGAGTCAGCCGACTCGGTGATGACTGAGCGAATCGGCTCACCGTCTGCTGGGTGGAGGAAATCTGTGATCTTGAACAGACGCCCCGGGCTCATTGTGGACTCCATCGAACGGGTTTAGCGAGTTTTAGCAAGAATGGCGGCCCAGCTGCTCTTCGAGGTCTAACGCTGCCAGCATCTAGCCTCAGAGTGTCACGGTCATGACCTGGCGTGATTGGGTGACGGGTCTGGTGTATGGCAGTGTTACGCGGGCTGTCAGTTATTCCCGCTGGATGATTCTGTCGAGCTAGCCGGCAGAAGTCGGATCATGCGGCGAGCAAGCGGCTCCGTGATCTCTCTATGGCTGGGAGCTGGCTGCGAGTCACCTGTGGCAACCTAGGCAGCAAGTACCCCAAGGACTCCGTGCCGCAGAACGCTGCCCCTGGGTGGAAGACAAGGGGCTTGGGGGTGGCGCAGCAGGGAGTTGATGGCGACCTGTCCACTCAAGGGGCTGGTTGGAAAGTGCTCTTCGCCAGTAGTGGAAACCTCTCAGGATGGCGTATCGACTCGATAGATAAGTCAATATCTAAGTCAGGCCAAAACAGGTGATCGGCCGTAGGCCGCAGGACATTGAGGATCTGATGAATCGTGGCTGCCTTGAACCAGGGAAACTCTGAGTACGGAAGTGCAAGTTCCTCATCATCAAGAAGTATCCAGACGCAATGTCCGGAAACATTGGTGACCTCAGCCCCCAAAGAGGTTGTTCCAAGCATCGGTGATCTCCTTTTGGCGGGACTTGATCAGGCGCTCTGCCTCTTTCGTCTTTGCCGAGCTTAGCCCGATATTGCGGGCGAGTTCAATGGTCGGTTCTAGTCAGAACTTCGCCTCACCATCCGGGTGGCTCACATGGATGTGCCTACGGCTTTCTTCTCGCGAGAAGAAGAAAAACCGAAATTCGCCTTCTCGGAACACGGTTGGCGACAAACAGGCTCCTCCGCTTACTTCTTACCATAGCCTCGCTTCGCCCTCCGAGAGAGGGAAAAGCTCCCGCAGCAGATCTCACACGTTCAGGCCAAGGGCCATATGCGAATACGGCTGTCTGCATCTTTTCAACGCCAAGATCAGCGGCGGGCAAAAGTTCAACCCCATGACAGCCCATTTCCTGTTCCGTCCGCTGCATCTTGATGTTGGAGTGTTGTTATTCGATTGCTGCAGTTAAATCACGGATGTTCGGTTGTTGCTTATCGAGCTGAGACTGATTAACTATGACTGTCTTTCCTGCTACCGTTCGAGTGCCAGCCGTGAGAGCAACGATAGGTATTCCTAGTGAGCTAGATACGACAGATGCTGTATTTGCATCTACGATCTCATACTGGAACATCCTATCAAATGCAGCTCTCGAACGAGGACTTCCAGTACCAGTGGGATGGATATGAAAGAAATTGGGATTGGCCTGCCATACATCCCAAATCTCATTCCCTATCTCGGTTACCACTGTACGGAATGCAGCAGCTGACTTTATATACTGAGTAAGGCGATTGCCGGCGTAGCAGTAGATCTTGGGTATTTGTAATCTAAACTGCTGGCAGTTAAGGAAGAATTGTGATTGCTGTGAGCCTGGCGTGCGCATAACTCCGTATAAAAGTGCAAGGACAGCGCGTACTGCGCGCTTAGATGAACCATCCGCAGAGAAAGGAATGATCAAGCGATCAGATGCGGCAAGCGCCAGTTCTGTATAGATTGAAAAACTTGGATTACAATCAATAAAGACTGCGCATTCGTCCTGGCTCCAGATCTGCTTAACATCCTGGACCAAATCGCTAATCCATGTATGAACATATCGCCATGCATCAGGCGGACCAGGCGAGGTTGCTCCAAGCACACGTGCTCCCTGGAGCTCCAGTTGTTCATCACCAGCAACAAGATATAAGTTATCGGGAACGATGTTGTTGTGAACCGAAACCTGTGTAAGATAACTAGAACCTGTGTTGGGATTCACGTACGGGCTTCGTATCCGATCTTCGATGTATCCTGAAATTGTCTTTCGAGGAGTTTGAGTGCTTAGGCCTTCCAGAACCTGCTCGCCTCTTCTCATGCCTCCCAAAAGCATTCCTGAAGAATTAGCTTGAGGACAAAGGTCAACAACTAAGACGTTTGCGCTTGGATGGGTGCGGGCATATTCACATGCAATCTGAAATGTAAGATAACTCTTCCCAACACCTCCCTTGTTGTTCCACAGTGAGTAAATGGCCATCGCTCCTCTGGGTCACTTGTTGTCAGCTGTCAGAAGATCATACCGCGTCATCTGGCATTATTGTTAATAATCCCGCTCCGGCGAGCTGCGAAGCCAATCACGCCAACGCTCGCCATCACCTGGCCGCAAGGTTTTCTCAGCGAAGAATAGAACGTTACGGCGGCGGCTCAGGTGCATGGCGGTGTTAGCTGACCAGAGCCTTTGCCTGGGGCGCTGGCGCACCTCGAAGCAGGCCTTCCACACTTAAATCCTCATCGACATCTGGCCAGTGGATTCCGTAGCCAGCCCCTGCAATCTCCCAGTTGTCACGCTCCTGGGAGGTTGCATGTAGAAGCCTTGGGAACCAAGCCAGCGGTACCGAGATAGAACGACCGTCAGCTAGGTCGACGATCAGCCTGTCTTCTGTCAACGCAACGTCAGTGACCTGCTCACCAGGGTTAGCCATGAAACTCCTCCCATGCTTTAAGCAGGATAGCTCTGTTCAAGCTGACCAGCCGTTCAATTTCACGCAGCTCTCTGGCGCTGAAACCAAGGCTTGAGGACAGTGCCACAGGAACAAGCCAGACTTTGCAAGTCGCCTTATCTCTGTCGACATGAACATGGGGAGGCTCGTTTGGCTCGTGACTGTAGAAGTAGACCCTATATGGACCGCTTCTGAGGATTGTCGGCATCCGAAAGCGCCACCATCACATCACCGATACCGACCTCGGCCTTCCTGTGCAGCTAACGCGATTTAGGTGGTTTCCGAGAACTACGCAACAGCTCTTGCTGCTTTCCGTGAACCACTTTCACAATGTCAAGCCAAGCCTAGCTGTACCAGGTCTTTTTGCGGACATGTGTCCATTGCAAACAGTGGTTATCGGACCCGATAGCCACTTGTAGCAGCTGCTACAAGTAATCGGCTGGGCTGATCACGCCCATCGGGCCTCGCTTGAGAACGTGGGTATAGATCGTTGTGGTATTCAGATCCATATATTCTATTAATTCCTGAATCGTTCGGATATCTTGCCCACGCTCTAGCGGATAGGTCGCAAACGAATGGAAGCGGATCGAAGTGACGACGGCCCTCCTTTGCCATGGCCGCGATCTTCCAGCAGTTTCGCTGGGGAAACACCCATTGCCAGCCCCATTTCCGCTCGGCACCGCGGTTTTTCCTTGCCAAGGCATTCGCCAGCATCACCGCACCCCTACCCGCCGCCATTCACCTCCGCGCGGCCCATCTGGCGCGGATGGCGTGAAGCGAATGCCGCAGCCCGGCATGGCCTCGGGCCGGCCCTGGCAAAGCAAGCATTGCCAAGGTTTTTGGTATCACGCTGCTTAAGATTTTCTCAACCATGATGGATCGGCAGGCCGATCAAGGTTGATTCCATGAGATTTGGTCAATTTCTCCGCCAGTCACGCACAAGCACCACGCGCTTGAGCTAACGAGTCCCCCATCTCAGCCATTCCATCGTCCGTCACCCTTCAGGGTCTCAGCACCAGCCCCAGCACCACCAGGCCAATGCTGGCCCCCCACAGCCCCAGCACCACCCCCTGCTCTGGCATGCCGCCCAGCTCGAAGTGGTGATGCAGCGGCGCCATCCGGAAAAGGCGGCGGCCCTTGCCGCTTTCGTCCTTGGTGGCCTTGTACACCCACACCTGCAGGATCACCGACAGCGATTCGGCCAGGAATACCCCGCCCATCAGCAGCAGGGGCCAGAGGCTGTCGCTCAGCAGAGCCACGGCCGTTAGGGCGGCCCCCATGGCCAAGGAACCCGTGTCGCCCATGAACACTCGGGCGGGGTGGCGGTTCTGGCTCAGGAAACCGAGCCAGCAGCCCGCCATGGCGGCGCAGAAGGCCGCCATGGAAGGATCCCCACCGTTGCCCCGCAGCATCAACTGCAGGGCCATGCCCGTGAACACCACGGCGCCACAGCCGGCAGCCAGGCCATCGAGGCCATCGGTGAGGTTGGTGGCGTTGCTCTCCGCCAGAAACACAAACAACCCGATCGGCCAGATCAGCAGACCCACCGGCAGCAGCCAGCCGAAGGGCAGGGAGATCACCGTTGGGTTGCCACCCCCGAGCCAGCCCCCCAGGGCGGCCCAGATCAGGAAAAGCAGCGCCCCGCCTGCCTGAAGCAGCAATTTTCCCCGCGGCGTCAGGCCAGTGTTGCTGCGCTTGGTGAGGCTGCGCCAGTCGTCGAAGGCGCCGATCGCCAGGTAGGCCAGGCTCACGGCAGCCACCGCCAGCAGCCGGGGATCCCCCGGGCTGCTGAGGCCGCCCACTAGCACCCCCACCGGCACCACCAGCAATCCGCCCATGGTGGGGGTACCCGCTTTGCTGTGGTGTCCCTGCGGACCCTCTTCGCGGATCACCTGGCCCAGCTTCAGCTGCCGCAGCTTGGGCACACCCCAGTGGGCCACTCCGGCGCTGACCAGGGCGGCCACCACCAGGGGCACCGTGAGGGCGGAATTGGGAACCAGCAGATCGCTGGCCAGGCAGGCGACCAGCAGCAGGGCCGCCAGTAGGGCGGCAGGCATCCTGCCGTCGTGGAAGGTCATGGCGTCGGGGTCAGGGTCCTTGGCATTGCCGACCCAGTCTTCCTTAGACCTCAGTCCTCCCAGTCTTCTTCCGACTGTTCCTCGGGCTGGATGTAATCCTCCTTCTCACCCATCAGGGCGGAGAGCTCCTCTTCTTCCACGGTGCTCACATCGGTGCTGGCGCTTTCCTCATCGGCCACCAAGCGGCCGCTGGCTTCCAGCAGGCTGAGCAGATCGGGCTCATCCCGCAGGGGCAGCACCGGCGCCGGCTCGTCGCGGCGGTAGCGGGTGAGGGAGGGATTGATCGTGTCGAGGATGCTCATGCCGGGGGTGGAGGAAACTCCAGGGGGGGGAAGGGATCAACGCTGCCGAGGCCTCGGCCTGCCCCACAAGGGTGCTGGGCCAAGGGGGTTGGCAAATGGGGCGGCGCAAACCGGCCCTTGGCGCTCCCGATCCATGGACCGATCCATGGACCGATCCACCATTGTAACAACCAAAGCCCAGCACCCTGGCCATGGCCGGCTCCGACCCCTCCAAGCTCCGCGGCATGGCCCTGCTGTGGACCCTCGCCCTGGGCCTGAGCGCCGCCCTGGTGGCCAGCGGCCGGCGCTGGCCCGATGCCCTTAACCCCCAACCCCTGCTGGTTTGGAGCCTGCTGCTGCTGCCTCCCCTGGCCAGCGCGGCCTGGTTGTGGCGCGGCTGGAGCCTGCCTGTCGCCGGCCAGGGGGGACAATCGGAGGCATCAACCCAGGAGCAGCAGCGATGACGGCGACGGCACAGGGCGGCGCGCCACGGGCCAAAAAGGTGGTGCTCGCCTATTCCGGTGGTGTCGACACCAGTGTCTGCATCCCCTATCTCCTGCGGGAGTGGGGGGTGGACGAGGTCATCACCTTTGCCGCCGACCTGGGCCAGGGCGATGAACTCGAGCCGATCCGCCGCAAGGCCCTCGATGCCGGCGCCAGTCAGTCGATCGTGGGGGACCTGATCGAGCCCTTCATCACCGAATTCGCTTTTCCGGCGATTCGGGCCAATGCCCTTTACGAAGGCCGCTATCCCCTGTCCACCGCCCTGGCCCGGCCCTTGATCGCCCGGCGGCTGGTGGAGGTGGCCCGCGAGGTGGGGGCCGATGCGGTGGCCCACGGCTGCACCGGCAAGGGCAACGACCAGGTTCGCTTCGATGTGGCCATTGGTTCCCTTGCCCCGGACCTCAAGGTGCTGGCCCCCGCCCGGGAATGGGGCATGAGTCGGGAGGAAACCATTGCCTATGGCGAGCGCTGCGGGATTCCGGTTCCGGTGACCAAGAAGTCGCCCTATTCGATCGACCTCAACCTGCTCGGCCGCAGCATTGAAGCCGGCGCACTGGAAGATCCCAACGTCGAGCCCCCTGAGGAGGTCTACGCCATGACCGTGGCGGTCGATGCGGCTCCCGCCGCACCCCAGACCGTGGAGATCAGCTTCGAGCGGGGCAACCCCGTGGCGATCGATGGCGTGCGGCTGGATCCGGTGGCGCTGATCCGTCGTGCCAATGAACTGGCCGGTAGCCATGGCTTCGGCCGGATCGACATGGTCGAGAACCGGGTGGTGGGGATTAAGAGCCGCGAGATCTACGAGACCCCCGGCCTGCTCCTGCTGATCAGGGCCCACCAAGAACTCGAGAGCCTCACCCTCGCCGCCGATGTCCAGCGCACCAAGCGCCAGCTCGAAAGCAGCTGGGCCGATCTGGTTTATCAGGGGCTGTGGTTCGGGCCCCTCAAGGAGGCCATCGATGGCTTCATCGACCGCACCCAGGTCAGCGTCAACGGCACGGTGCGGGTGAAACTGCACCGGGGCAATGCCACGGTGGTGGGCCGCAGCAGCAGCAGCGACAGCCTCTACGTCGACAGCATGGCCACCTACGGCAGCGATGACCGCTTTGACCACCGCGCCGCCGAGGGCTTCATCTATGTGTGGGGTCTTCCGACCCGGCTGTGGTCGGCTCGACACCGCCGCTGAAGATCGGCTCCAATGCCTCCTGCTGCCTCAGCTTCAGGGCCGTTCGCAGGGCTGGGGGCAGGAGGCCGTGGGGGCGTCGGGGGAGCGAATCCAGGTCGCTGCCCGGTGCGATGGCCAGCAGTTTGCGCCGCAGGCCGTTGTTGTCGGCCTCAAGCCGGTGCTGCTGATCGAGCACCTTGCTGAGGCTTTGCCGGAATTTGCGCTCGAAGATGGTAGGCAGTTCCTGCAGCATCTCCTGCAGGGCTTCCACCTCCTCTTGCACCTCCGCCAGTTCCCGTTCCAGGCGGCGGGTGGTCAGGGCCAGGGAGGGATCAGCTTCAGCCACCGTCCGGTTGCCGGAGGTTGGCGTGGGCCCTTGAACGGATTGGGGCTCTGGCTGCGGAGTGGTCCTTCCCGGAGCCGCGACCGCGGACTCAGCGCTGGGCTCCAGAGTCTGTGGAGGGGCGACCAGATGGAGCTTGCGCTCGGTTGGCCCGGGTGGCGGTGGTGGCGGAATGCGCAGCGGCTCGGTTCCAAAACCGGATTGCGCTGCTTCGTTAGAGCTGCTCATCGCGCCTACCCATTCAACCGATGGGCAGGACTTTAAGGGGAGCGCTCCGGTGGTGCCGTTCAGGACCTCCACCGGATCAACGTGCGGGCTCTGGTGGGCCGTTTCAGGCTCAGCTGGCTGGCGCAGCAGCCGCTTCGGTGGGGGCGGCCGTCTCGCTGCTGCTCCCCGGCAGGGTGCGGGGGGCGGGCATGGGGCCGTCCTGCTTGACGGTGAGGTAGCGGATCACATCCTCGGAAAGCCGCATCGCCCGCTCCAGCGGAGCCACCTGCTGGCCGTCGCCATTGTGGTTGAGCTGCACGTAGATGCCCTCGCGGTGCTTGGCGATCGGATAGGCCAGGCGGCGCTTGCCACGCATCTGGTTATCGAGCACCTCGCCGCCGGCCTCGATCACGAGGTCGCGGTACTTGGTCACGTGGGTTTCCACCTCTTCCTCCGGGATGTCCGGACGAAGGATGTACATGGTTTCGTAGTAGGGCTGCGTCATGGTCGCCTCAAGGGAAGGGCAGCGGCTGCCGGGCACGGGGCCCGCCAACGACGGACTCGCCAACCTATCCCAGCGCCCCGCCCCTTCCTCGTGGATTCAGAACAGCTGCATCCGCACCGCTTCCGAGACCGTTGGAATGTCGGCCTCCTTGCCCCGCAGGTTTTGCACCACGGCAAACAGCACCAGTAGCAAGGCCCCTAGGAACACGGTGTTCTGGAGGGTGCGCACCAGGAAGCCCAGGCTGCCGCCCAAGGGCCCCAGCAGGATGTTGAAGGCCAGGCTGAGCAGCACCAGCACGATGTCGAGCAGGATCGCCTGCAGCACGTTGAAACGGATCAGGTAGGGCACCTGGGGGTTCCGCACGACCGCCAGGAAAAGCAGCATGAACAGCACCAGGCTGCCGAACGGGATGGCCTCCTGCAGCTGCATCACCGGCAGGGCCGGCAGGGTGAGCCAGCGCAGCCAGGGCAAGGGGCCAAAGAGGGCCTGCCCGAAGGGGATGGCATCGCTCCAGGGGAGCAGATAGGCGAGGGCCGCCAAGAGCCGTTGCCAAATCGGGGAATCCTGCATGAAGGGGGGCTCCGGGGGCGGTGCCAGGGTCAGGGCTCAGGCTACGGGGCTTCCAGCGCCTTCAGGGCCGCCTCTCGCATCACCTCCAATGGCAGGGTGTCGCGCCCGGTCCAGAGAGTCAGGGCGGCGGCCCCTTGCTGCACCAGCATCTCCAGCCCATCGATGCAGCGGCAATCCCGGGCCCGGGCTGCCTTCAGCAGGGCCGTGGGCCGGGGGGTGTAAATCAGGTCGTAGATCGTGCAGCCCTGGGGCAACCGATCCAGGGCCGCCGCTCCGAGCGGGCAGCGGCTGGCCGCCGTTGGATCCTGGCCGTTGGCCATGCCCACCGGGGTGGTGTTCACCAGCAGAACGGCCTGGGCCAGGGCCGCCGCCAGCCGGCCTGTTTCGGTGCCGCCCTGGGTCCGGTCGTCGCTCCAGGCGAGGGGTTCCAGCTGGGGCAGCCAGCTCCGGCAGCCGCTGCAGAAGGCTTCCAACTTGGCCGGATCACGCCCCGCCACCTGGATGCTGGCAAAACCCAGCATCTCCAGGCCCGCCACCACGGCCAGGGCGCTGCCGCCGCAGCCCAGCACCACCGCCCGCCGTCCCTGCCAATCGTTGGCCCGCAGGGGGGCCATGAAGCCTTCCACATCGGTGTTCGTGCCCAGCCAGCCCCCGGCCTGGCGCCGCACGAGGGTGTTCACGGCCCCCAGCCGTTCCGCCAGGGGGCTGCGCTCGGCCACCAGGGCCGCCACCGCCCGCTTGTGGGGCAGGGTCACGCTGAGGCCGTGGCAATCGAGGGCCTCCAGGGCCCGCATCACCCCCGCCAGCTCGGCCGCTTGAACCGGGAGGGCGAGATACACCCAGTCGATCCCTAGGGCCTGCAGCGCGGCGTTGTGGATGGTGGGCGAGAGGGAATGGCGGATCGGGTTGCCCAGCAGACCCAGCAAACCGGTGGTGCCCGAAATCGGGCCGGGCTTGGCGCTGGACATGGCGGCAGGATCGGGCGGTGTCGGAGCCTGGGCGATCGGGCTCTGGAGCCATCAGGCTCGCCGGAACCTTAGGTGGGAACTGGGTTCTGGGCGGCGACCGTCCCGCCTGCGGTTCGGGAACCACGCCTCGCCGCAGGGGTGGGGCCCTGCTGAAGATGGGCTCAGTCCGATTTTCATCCACTCCAGGAGGTGGTTATTCATGGGAAAGGTCGTCGGTATTGACCTCGGCACCACGAACAGTTGCGTTGCCGTGATGGAGGGCGGCAAGCCCACGGTGATCGCCAACGCCGAAGGGTTCCGCA
>DAIQNM010000026.1:0-16537 GCA_036788375.1 Cyanobium sp. CTOTU6536
GGCCCGCATCGATCGCCTCAAGGATCTGGAGCGCATGGAGTCGTCCGGCGCCATCGCCATGCGACCCAAAAAGGAAGCGGCCGTGCTGCGCCGTGAACTGGATCGCCTGCAGAAATACCTCGGCGGCCTCAAGAACATGCGTCGCCTGCCCGATGTGGTGATCCTGGTGGATCAACGCCGGGAAACCAACGCCGTGCTGGAAGCCCGCAAGCTCGACATCCCCCTGGTGTCGATGCTCGACACCAACTGCGACCCCGACCTCTGCGACGTGCCCATTCCCTGCAACGACGACGCCGTGCGTTCGGTTCAGTTGGTGCTGGGCCGTCTGGCTGATGCGATCAATGAGGGTCGCCACGGTGCCCAGGACCGCGGTGGCGACGACGAGGGCTGAGCCTGCGTCGCTTCCGACACAACGCCCGCCGTTTCGGCGGCACAGCTCCCAAGGGGAAGGTTTGGCACCGTGACGCGGTGCCCCCCTCCTCTTTTCCGTTTTTCGCTCCTCCCCCAAAACCATGGCTGAGATCACCGCCAAGCTCGTCAAGGACCTGCGCGACAAGACCGGCGCCGGCATGATGGATTGCAAGAAGGCCCTGTCCGAATCCGGGGGCGACATGACCAAGGCCGCCGAATGGCTGCGCCAGAAGGGCATCGCCACCGCCGAAAAGAAGGCTGGCCGCACCGCCGCCGAAGGTGCCGTTGGTAGCTACATCCACACCGGTGCCCGGGTGGGCGTGCTGGTGGAAGTCAATTGCGAGACCGATTTCGTCGCCCGTGGCGAGCTCTTCCAGGAGCTGGTGCGCAACGTGGCGATGCAGATCGCCGCTTGCCCCAACGTGGAGTACGTGACCACCGATCAGATTCCCCAGGATGTGGTCGAGCGTGAAAAGGCCATCGAGATGGGTCGCGACGACCTCGACGGCAAGAAAGAGGAGATGAAGGTCAAGATCGTTGAGGGTCGGATCGGTAAGCGCCTCAAGGAGCTGGCTCTGCTGGAGCAGCCCTTCATCCGCGACAACACTCTGACCGTGGGCGAGATGGTCAAGCAGGCCGCCGGCAAGACCGGGGAAAACATCCAGGTTCGTCGCTTCAGCCGTTTCACCCTGGGTGAGGGCATTGAGGTGGAACAGACCGACTTCGCCGCCGAAGTGGCCGCCATGGGCAAGGCCGCCTGAGGCCTGCTCGTCCTGGTCCTCCACCCGTGACCTCCGATCCCCTGCGGTCCCCCCTCCCGGGGGATCCCGAGGCCGTCCACCGCTGGCTGGAGGAATCCAATCCGGAGCTCTATCGCCAACTCGCCCTGTACCTCCAGGTGCTGAGGCAGGTGCTTGCCCCGAGTGTGGACCAGGCCTGCTTCCACCTGGCGACCCAGCTGCACCCCAGCCGTTACGCCGCCCTCCCGCTGCAGCGCCGCCAAAAGCTCCATCGCCGCCTGAGTGAGCTGGTCCATCGTTGCGCCAGCCTGCTCACGGTGGAACAGCTGGCCACCTTGGCCGCCCAGATTGCCAACGAGCGGCAACGGCAGCGGCGGGAGCGGCAGAGAACCCTGTTGCAGCGGCTTACCGGTGAGACAACCGCAGGAGAGCAGCCAGGGTCTCTTGATCCCGGCACAACTATTGAGGCGACCGATCCCGAAGGCCTGAACCTCGGGCCAGGCCCCTTACCTCCGGGGTCGGTCCAGCTGGGGCTGGACCTTCCCCTTCGTGCCGATCTGCTCGGTTGGGCCCAGGTTGCCGCGAATCCTTTTCTGGAGGATTCCTCTGGAGCCGAACGCTTTGACCCCGATGGGCAAGACCCGTCCGATTCCGATCTGGAGGGTCCTTTTGACGACGAACTGGCGGCAGAACTGGCGTCTGGTCTGCTGGGCGACCTCGATCTGGATCTGATCCTCGATCCCGGCGACCCCCTCCAGCCTTCCGACCAGGGAGCTCACTTCAACGAGGCCGAGCCCAGCTTTTTTGCGGAACCCGACGAGGATTCACAACCTTCTAGCCCCCATCGGGCCGAGGATCAACCGGATCCCGCTGCTGGATCCCCCGGCTTTGGCTCCGACGAGGCCATGGTTCCGTGGTCGTTCCTGAACGCTGCCGGACCGGTCGGGGGCGTTGATCGGGGCGGCCCAGCCCTTGAGGCCCCGCAGGACAACGCCGGTGCTTCCCTTGGCGCCGATCCGTATCCATGGGGGCACTCAACCCCAGAGGAGGGGCTCCTGCCCCGCAATCCCCTGGCCCTGCAGGCCTGGCTTGAGGGCTACGACCGTGCCTTGGCCCGGCGACTGCGCAACCTCTCCCACGCCCTGAACGTGGAGCTGCTGCGTTCTGGTCTGATCTCGGCCCTGCTGCCCACCAGCCTGCTGGATGCGGTGCTGGATGGGCGGATCGATCCCCAGGGCGCCCCGCCCAACCTGCTGCAGCTCCAGCTGCCGATGCCGATGCCGATGCCCGGCCTTGAGTCACCGCTGCAGGCCACGGTCCTGCTGCTGCGCTGTGGTGACCTGGAGCTCGAGCAACCCAGGCTGCGCACCGTGCGCCGCGAGCTGCAACGGCGCCGCCAGGAGGGTCGCAGAATGGCCCAGCATTACCGCCGCCTCCAGCGGCGGCTCCAGGGGCGCGAGGCCGAAGCGTTGTGGCTGCAGGACATCCGCACGAGGCAGCAGGGCCCAGCCCCATCAGCGGAGCAGCCCTAAATCCCCAGTCGGTGAAGCCCCTCCCGGCCACAATCGATCCCCTGCCCGTCTTCGAGTCCTGGAGTACCCCGATTCAGCAGGCCTGCCGCCTCGAGGCTGAGCGGGGTTTCGGTGACCTTTTGGGCCGGCAGGAGACCTTCTCCCGTTTTCTGGCCCGCACCCTCCTGCAGCCGCCGCCGGACCTGCCCCCTGCGGCGAACGCCAACCTCACCTCCCTGGCCAGTGCCTTCGCTGGCTACGGAGATCTCTCCCTAGGCCGGCGCCAGCAACTGGTGCGCCAACTGCGCCAGGCCCTGCATCAATTGCGGGTGGCGTTACGCCCCCCCCTCGCAGTCGCCCCCCCGCGGCTGCGGCTGCTGGAGCCGCCGCCCGCGGCCGTTCCATCGGGATCGATCCGTTCGGTTGCCGGGGCTCCTGTGCTCCCTTCCACCCCCCTTGGGGAGGTGCGGGGCATCGGCCCCCGCACCGCAACGCGGTTGGCGGGCCTTGGCCTGCTGCTGGTGGCTGACCTGCTGCGCCATTACCCGCGCGATTACCTCGACTACGCCAACCTCGTGCGCATTGCGGCCCTCGAACCTGGCCGCACCGCCACGGTGGTCGGGACCGTGCGGCGCAGCCATGCCTTCGCCAGCCCCCGCAACCCCAACCTCTCGATCCTGGAGATCCATCTGCACGATGTCACCGGCAGGCTGCGGGTCAGCCGCTTCTTCGCTGGCCGCCGCTTCACCACCCCGGCCTGGCTGAAGAGCCAGCAACGGCTGTTTCCCCCCGGTGCCACGGTGGCGGTGAGTGGCCTGGTGAAGGAGAGCCCCTACGGCCCCGCCTTCTCCGATCCCCTGATGGAGGTGCTGGAGAGCGCAGGGGCCCCGGTGCGCTCTGAGGCCATTGGCCGCCTTTTGCCGGTGTATGGCCTCACCGAAGGCCTCACGGCCGACTGCCTGCGCAAGGCCATCCAAACCCTGTTGCCCTCGCTTGAGGACTGGAGCGATCCACTCCCGGAGGCCCTGCGGCAGCGCCTAGGCCTGCTACCGCTCAACAAGGCCCTGCAGGCCATCCACCAACCAATTGACCAAGCGGCGCTTCAGGCCAGCCGCCGCCGTTTGGTCTTTGACGAGTTTCTGCTGCTCCAGCTCAGCCTGGCCCAGCGCCGTCACCAGCTGCGGCAGCGGCCAGCCCTGCCCCTGGATCCCTTGCCGGGTGGGCTGGAGTTGGTGAGCCAATTGCGCTCCATCCTTCCCTTCCCGTTGACCGGAGCCCAGGAGAGGGTTCTGGCCGAAATCCGCCACGATCTGCGGCGCCCCCAGCCGATGGCCCGCCTGCTGCAGGGGGATGTGGGCAGCGGCAAGACCGTGGTGGCCCTGGCGGCTCTGCTCTGCGCGATTGAGGCTGGATGCCAGGGGGCCTTGATGGCCCCCACCGAGGTGCTGGCGGAGCAGCATTTCGCCAAGCTGGCCCACTGGCTTCCCCAATTGCACGTGAGCTGCGGCCTCCTTACCGGCTCCACCCCAGCCAAGCGGCGCCGCGAACTGCTGCAGGACCTGGTCAATGGCCAGCTGCAGATCCTGATTGGCACCCATGCACTCCTGGAGGATCCGGTGCAGTTCGCCCGGCTCGGCCTGGTGGTGGTGGATGAGCAACACCGCTTCGGCGTGCGCCAGCGCAACCGCTTGCTTGCCAAGGGGCTCCAGCCCCACCTGCTCACCATGACCGCCACGCCCATACCCCGCACCCTGGCGCTTTCGGTCCATGGCGATCTGGATGTGAGCCAGATCGATGAGCTACCCCCGGGCCGCACCCCGATCCGCACCCGGCTGCTGCGCGCCGGCGATAGGGATCAGGCCTGGGAGATGGTGCGCCAGCAGGTGGCCCTCGGCCAGCGGGCCTACGTGGTGCTGCCGCTGGTGGAGGAGAGCGAAAAACTGGATCTGCGCTCCGCCGTCGAGGTGCACCGCCATCTGGCCGAGGAGGTGTTCGCCGATCTCACGGTGGGCCTGCTGCATGGCCGCCTCTCCAGCGAGGCCAAGCAGGCGGCGATCGGCGCCTTTGCCCGCGGCGAAAGCCAGGTGCTGGTGAGCACCACGGTGGTGGAGGTGGGGGTGGATGTGCCGGAGGCCAGCGTGATGGTGATTGAGCACGCCGAACGCTTTGGCCTAGCCCAGCTGCACCAGTTGCGGGGCAGGGTCGGCCGGGGGGCGGCGGCCTCCCACTGCCTTTTGCTGCATGGCGGCAACAACGCCCAAGCCCGCCAGCGGCTTGAAGTGCTGGTGCGCAGCACCGATGGCTTTGAGATCGCCGAGATGGACCTGCGCCTGCGGGGCCCCGGCCAGGTGCTGGGCACGAAGCAATCCGGACTGCCGGATCTGGCCCTAGCCAGCCTCACCGATGACGCCGATTTGCTGGAACTGGCCCGGCTAGAGGCCCAGGTCATTGTGCAGCAGGATCCTGGGCTGGATGCCCATCCTGGTTTACGCCAGGCGCTTCTCGATCAGCGCCAGCGGCAGCTGGAGGCGGCCCGCCTGAACTGATTCCACCCAACCCTGCCCACGGCGATGCCGTAGCAGGCTGGGGCCCATTCCTGCCAAGCCCCCCGCCATGGCCAGCCCCAGACCCTGGAGTCCGATCCCGATCCAGGACTGCGGGGAACCGCTGCAGGCCTTGCCCGACCCATTGCTGCGGCTCGAGCCCCACCCCTATGCCCTCCTGGGAGCTCCCTATGGGCCAGGGGCCAGTCCGTTCCGGTTGCGCAGCGGCGTGATCACGCGGTTGTTGGCGGCTGAAGCTTGCCTGCGCCAAGGACCGGAGGGCTGGCGGCTTGCCATTTTTGATGCCTGGCGCCCGGTGGCGGTGCAGCGCTTCATGGTGGCCCATGCCACCGCCGAGGAATGCCGGTCTCGGGGCCTCGATCCCGCCGCCCCTGGCCTCGCCCTTGTGGAGGTGGAGGCGGCCGTAGCCCGTTTTTGGGCGCCCCCCAGCCTTGATCTGGCCACGCCCCCCCCCCACAGCACCGGTGCCGCCGTCGACCTAACGCTTGCCGATGCCTCCGGCCAACCCCTGGCCATGGGCGGCGCCATCGATGCGATCGGTCCGATCTCCGAACCCCACCACTACGCCGCCGCGGCCGCCCTTGATCCACGATCTGAAGCCGCGGAATGGAACCGGCGCCGCCAGCGGCTGGCGGCGGTGATGGCCGCCGCCGGGTTTGCCCGCCACCCTAATGAGTGGTGGCATTTCAGCCACGGCGACCAGCTCTGGGCCTGGAGTTCAGGCCAGGCCAGCGCCAGCTATGGCCGCGCCCCCGAATAGAAGGCCCGCGATAGGACTCAGCTCGCCACCTGCAGCATGGCGGCCACGGTCTCGTCGCCGAGATCACCCACAAAAGCACCCAAGCTCTTGCGGCCGCCGCGATCGCGCCAGGCGCAGAGCAGGGGTTCCAGGGTGGTTTCGAGCTTCTCCAGCGGCAACCGCTGCAGGAAGGGCCGCGCCAGCTGGGTCAGCCCTGGGGTGCCGCCAAGCCAGAGCTGGTATTCGTCCACGCCGCTCCCCACTAAGCCGATTTCGGCCATGTAGGGGCGGGCGCAGCCATTGGGGCAGCCCGTCATCCGCACCAGAACGGGACGGTCAATGCCCAGGTTGGCCAGCTGGGCCTCCAGCCGAGCCACCACATCCGGCAGGATTCGCTCCGCTTCGGTGATCGCCAGGCCGCAGGTGGGCAGGGCGGGGCAAGCGATTGCGTGGCGGGCCAGGGGGGTGGTGTCCTCGGGTGATTCAAAACCGATCGCGGCCAGTTCGCGCTTGAGGCTGCTGCGCTGGGGGGCACCGATGTTGCAGAGCAGCAGGTCCTGGTTGGGGGTCAGGCGCACCTCCAGCTGGAAGGTTTCCACCAGCCGCCTCAAGCCGGCCTTGGTGTCGCCGGCCAGGCGGCCGCAGAGCAGCGGCAGTCCCACAAACCACAACCCATCGCCCTGGCGGTGCCAACCGAGGTAGTCCTCCAGTTTCTGCTTGGGCTCCTGCCGCAGGGCCTTGATCGGATGGGCGAAGTAGCGCTGCAGCTCCTGCTTGAACCAGCCGATGCCCCGGTCGTGGATGAGGTACTTCATCCGGGCATGGCGGCGTTGCTGGCGATCGCCATGGTCACGCTGCAGGGCCACGATTGCCTGGACCAGATCGAGCACTTGGTCGGCCGCCACGTAGCCCAGGGGGTCGGCTGTGCGGGCGAAGGTTTCGTCCTTGTTGTGGGTGCGGCCCATGCCACCGCCGAGGTAAACGTTGCAGCCACGGGGGCGGCCGTTCGGATCGGTGAACAGCACCAGGCCGATGTCCTGGGTGAGCAGGTCCACGGCGTTGTCCCCCGGCACGGTGACAGCGACTTTGAACTTGCGCGGCAGGTAGGTGGCCCCATAGAGGGGTTCGGCGGCGTCACCGCTAAACACCGCCCCTTCGGCCTGGCGGGCCTGCACCTTCTTCACGATGGTGCTGGGCCGGATTCGATAGCTGAGGTCGCCATCCACCCAGAGGTCGAGGTAGGAGCCCTCGGCGGCCTGGGGGGCCAGCAGGTCGGCGATCTGGTCCGCCAGTAGGCGGGCGGCCGGATAGCCACCGCTGCTGAAGGGTGCCGCCGGTGCCATCACGTTGCGGTTGATGTCCCCGCAGGCGGAAAGGGTGGACCCCATGGACCGCACGATCGTGCCGATCACCTCCTGGAGGTCGGCCTTGGCCACGCCGTGCATCTGGAAGGCCTGGCGGGTGGTGGCCCGCAGGGTGCCGTTGCCGAGGCGGTCGGCGAGCTCATCGAGGGCGAGGTAAAGCGGCACCGGAATGCGGCCGCCCGGACTGCGGAGCCGCAGCATCATTTGCCAGTCCTTGTCTTGTCCCTTGCGGCGGTTGTCGCGGTTGTCTTGCTGGTAACTGCCGTGGAACTTGAGAATCTGGACAGCACCTTCACTGAAGCTCTTCGACTCATTGGCCAGTTCGCTTCCCAGGGGCTCATGGAGGTGGCCACTGGCGGCCTTGAGCTGCTCAAATTTGGTGGGAGCCTTGCCGTCTTTGCCGGTTGCTCCTGGATCAAGGGCAGGGTTGGTGGCCGCAGGCTGTTGAGACCCATCGGCGGTGGCTGGGGAGGCAACCTTCGATGGACCCATGCGCGGCGTACTACAGCAACCACACGAAGTTAGCGAATGGGATCCCTCGTGGCTGTTTCAGGGCCCTCCGCCAACCCTTCAATACAGTTTCTCCAGACACCCGATCGGTTTTCGCGATCCATGGCCACGTTCCTGCTCGAGATCGGCACCGAGGAGCTGCCCGCCGATTTCGTCGGGGCCGCCCTACCCCAGTTAGAGCGGCGGGTGGCCCAGGATCTGGCCGAAGCTGCCCTGGTTCCTGAAGCGATCCGGGTCGACGGCACGCCCCGCCGCCTGGCCCTGCGGCTGGAGGGCCTGCCATCCCAGCAGGCTGATCGCCGCGAAGAGCGCAAGGGACCTCCGGCCCAGCAGGCCTTCCGCGATGGCCAGCCCACCGCCGCCGCCGAGGGCTTTGCCCGTCGCTGTGGTGTGGCCCCGGCCGAATTGGAGATTCGTGACACGGAGAAGGGCCCTTTCGTGTTTGCCACCACCGTTCTGGCCGGTCGCAGCACCGCGGAGGTGCTGACTGATCTCGTGCCGAGCTGGATCTGGAGTTTGCAAGGCCGCCGCTTCATGCGCTGGGGCGATGGGGAAAGCCGCTTCAGCCGACCCGTGCGCTGGTTGGTGGCCCTGCTGGATGGGGAGGTGGTGCCGATCCACCTGGCCGAGTGTGATCCCCCCCTCATTAGCGATCGGCTCAGCCGGGGCCACCGCCTGCGGCCAGAGCCCCTGCCGATCCCGAGCGCCGACGCCTACACAGCCACCCTGGCCGCCGCCGATGTGCAGGTCGAGCGGAGCGCCCGTGCGGCCACCATCCGTTCCGGCCTTGAGGCGGCAGCGGCAGCGGCCACGGCTACGGCAGACCTGCCCCAGGGCCTGTTTGAGGAGTTGGTCGACCTGGTGGAGTCGCCCCAGTTGTTGGAGGGCAGCATCGATGACCGTTATCTGGCCTTGCCACCGGAGGTGCTCAGCACGGTGATGCGAGCCCACCAGCGCTATGTGCCCCTGCTGCGGCGGGACGCCCCGGCCGATCCCCTGGCCCTCGACGCCCACGCCCAGCTGTTGCCCCGCTTCCTTTGTGTGAGCAATGGCAGGGCCGAGGCGGGGCCCACGATCCGCCGCGGCAACGAACGGGTGCTGCGGGCGCGTCTCGCCGATGCCGAGTTCTTCCTGCGGGCCGACCGGGCCACAGCCAGCATCGATCGTCGCGACAGCCTGGCCAGGGTCACTTTTGCTGAAGGTCTGGGCAGCCTGCGGGACAGGGTGGAACGCCTGGAGTGGTGCACTGATGTGCTGTTGGACAACCTCAACCTGCCTGCCACCACGGCGGACCATGCCCGCCGCGCCGCCCACCTCTGCAAGCACGATTTGGTCAGCCAGATGGTGGGCGAGTTCCCCGAGCTGCAGGGGGTGATGGGCGGCAAGTACCTGCTGGCCGAGGGCGAGCCCCGGCAGGTGGCCCTGGCGGTGCTGGAGCACTACCTTCCCCGGGGGGCGGGCGATTCCCTGCCCAGCTCCGATGCCGGCGCGGTGCTGGCCCTGGCGGAGCGGCTTGAGCTGCTGCTCAGCATCTATGCCAAAGGCGAGCGACCCAGCGGTTCCTCCGATCCCTACGCCCTTCGGCGGGCCGGCAATGGCCTGCTGCAGATCCTGATCGACCGTGGCTGGCGCCTCGATCTGCCCGCCCTGCTGGCCCGCGCCACCGGCCACTGGGCGGCCCTGCTTCCCGGCTGTCGGGTCGAGCCCGGGCCCCTCGCCGCCGAACTCGTGGAGTTTCTGCGCCAGCGGCTGGTGAGCCTGCTGGAGGAGGAGGGCCATGGGGTGGATCTGGTGCAGGCGGTGGCGGGTGAGGGCCTCCCCCTGGAGCGGGTGCTGGCCGATCCGGCCGATGCCCGCCGCCGGGTCGCCCTGCTGGAGAGCCTGCGCCGCAGCGGCGAACTGGCCGCGCTGCAGGCCGTGGTGCAACGGGCGGCCCGCCTGGCGGACAAGGGCGAGCTGGATGGATCCGTGCTCAGTCCCGCCGGGGTTGTGGATCCGTCCCTGTTCGAAAAGACCAGCGAGACCGCCATGCTGCAGGTGCTGGAGGAGCTGGAGCAGATCGCCAAGGGCTGTAATGCCGCTCCGGTTGTCTTGAATGCGAACAGCGCTGCGGCGCAATCTTCAAGTGCGATGCAGAGGCAGGGCTATACGAATCTGGCGCGCCGCTTGGCCGAAAGTGCCTCCACCCTGGCGGCCTTCTTCGATGGTCCCGACAGCGTGCTGGTGATGGCCGACGATCCCGCCGTGCGCACCAACCGCCTCAATCTGTTGGCGGTGCTCCGCAACCAGGCGGCGGTGCTGGCCGATTTCAGCCGCTTGGCCGGTTGAGCCCAGGACGCCATGGCGATGATTCGGGTGGAAGGGTTGGGTCGGAGCTTCCGGGTTGCCGACAAGCAACCGGGGCTGGCGGGCACGCTTCGCCATTTCCTGCGACGCCGCGAAAGGCTGGTGGAGGCGGTGCGGCAGGTGAGCTTCGCCATCGAGCCGGGCGAGATGGTGGGCTTCCTCGGGCCCAATGGTGCCGGCAAGACCACCACCCTCAAGATGCTCAGCGGCCTGATCCACCCGACCTGCGGCAGCGTCGAGGTGGCGGGGCATGTGCCGGCTCGGCGGGAGGCCGCCTTTCTGCGCCAGATCACCCTGGTGATGGGCCAGAAACAACAGCTGATCTGGGATCTGCCGCCCCTTGATTCCCTCACCGTCAACGCCGCCGTGTACGGGATCCCGGATGCTGAAGCCCGTCGCCGCATTGATGACCTGGCCCAGATGCTGGAGCTGGGGCCCGAATTGACCCGCCCGGTGCGCAAGCTTTCCCTAGGTCAGCGGATGAAGGCCGAACTGCTCGCCGCCCTGCTGCATGAGCCAGCCGTGCTGTTTCTCGATGAACCCACGCTGGGGCTCGATGTGAATGCCCAGGCGGCCGTGCGCAGCTTTCTGGCCGACTACAACCGTCGCACCGGGGCCACGGTGCTCCTCACCAGCCATTACATGGGCGACATCACGGCCCTCTGCCCCAGGGTGTTGCTGATCCACGCCGGTTCCCTGTTCCACGATGGCAGCCTGGAGGACCTCAGCCAGCGGCTGGCGCCCCGCCGGGAGGTGCGCCTTGAGTTGGCTGATGTGCTGCCAGCTGCTGCTTTTGCCGGCTACGGCGAGCTGGAGCACCACAGCGGCCGGGATGTGCGGCTGTTGGTGGAGCGGGATCGGCTCACGGCCGTGGTGGGCCGCCTGCTGGCCGAGCTGCCGGTGCTGGATCTCGAGGTGGGTGATCCGCCGATTGAACACACCATTGGCCGCCTTTTCCGCGAGGGAGGTCTGGAGCCCCCTGCAGGGCCTGGCTTTGCTTCCGAATCCCTCCCCTGAGTCCCATGCAGCCGCTGCCTCCACGCCGACCCCAGCACCAGCGCCGTGCAGTGCCGCTGCGTCGCCTGCGCTCCTGGCTGCGGATCGCCCGGGTGCTGCTGCTCAGCCAATACGCCCTGATGCTGGAGTACCGGGCCGAGATCCTGCTGTGGGCCCTTTCGGGCCTCATGCCCCTGTTGATGCTGTCGCTCTGGAGCAAGGCCGGTGTGAGTGCGGCCTCCGGCCTGAACCCGATGGCGTTAACCCGCTACTTCATCTCGGCCTTCGTGGTGCGGCAGTTCACCGTGGTTTGGGTGGTGCATGCCTTCGAGGAGGACAACCTCTTGGGCCGCCTTTCTCCCTACCTGCTGCAGCCCCTGCCGCTGATCTGGCGGTACGTGGCGGCCCACGTGGCGGAGCAGGCCACCCGACTGCCCTTCGTGGCGGCGATGGTGGGACTGGTGTTGCTGGCCATGCCCGCCGCCGCCTGGCTCCCCTCCCCCACCACCTTCTTGCTGGCCCTGCTGGCGACCCATCTGGCCTTCTGGATCAATTTTTTGCTCCAATTCGCCATCACCATGCTGTGTTTTTGGAGTGAACGGGCCAGCGCCCTGGAGCGCCTCCTCTACATTCCCTACCTCTTCCTATCCGGCTTGGTGGCACCGCTGGAGGTCTTCCCCCCCGCCGTGCGCAACTTCGCGCTCCACACACCCTTCCCCTCCATGCTCTACTTCCCGGCGCGGTTGCTGTCGGGTGAGTCGGTAGACCTGGCGGCGGGATTTGGGGCCATGGCCGCCTGGTTGGCCCTGCTGGTGCCGATCAACCTGCTGCTCTGGCGGGCCGGGGTGCGCCGCTATGCGGCCCTCGGCGCCTGATGGATCCGTTTGAGCGCCAAAGCCAGGCCGGCGAGGCCCATTCGGCCCCTGGTCGCAGCCTGGCGGCCAGCGCAGCCACGGCCAAATCGTTCGGGCACCAGCCCATCCGCCGCCATTGGCGCAGCCTGGGGCGTTTCTGGTCCACCGCCTTGGCGGGCGAGATGGAATACCAGGCCAATCTGCTGATCGAACTGCTGGCGGTGGGGGGAAACCTGGCCGGCAGTCTGTTCACCCTTTCCCTTTTCTTTGGCCATGGTCAACTGCTGGGTGGCTGGAGCTGGAATGAGGCGCTGGTGGTGCTGGGTCTCCATACCTTGCTTGATGGCTTTGCGGGCACCCTGCTGCGGCCCAACCTCGGCAACCTGGTGAAACAGGTGCAGAGCGGCACCCTGGATTTCGTGTTGCTCAAACCGATCGACAGCCAGTTTTGGCTCTCCTTGCGCAGCTTTTCTCCCTGGGGCCTGCCTGAGATGGCGGTGGGGCTGGTGCTGGTGCTGGTAGGGGCGAGCCGCTCGGGTGTCCGGGCCGATGGGGCCACCGTGGCCACGGCCCTGCTGATGCTGGCCTGCGGGCTGGCTATTCTCTACAGCCTCTGGTTTGTGTTGGCGGCCACCAGCATCTGGTTTGTGAAGGTGTGGAATGCCATCGAGGTGCTGCGCAGCGTCTTGGCCGCCGGTCGCTATCCGCTCAGTGCCTATCCTCCAGCCCTGCGGCTGGTGTTCACCACCGTGCTGCCGGTTGCCTTCCTGACCACGGTGCCCGCCCAGGCGATCCTGGGAATCGCACAACCCCGCTGGCTTTTCGCCAGCGCAGCCGTAGCCCTGCTCTCCCTAGTGGGCTGCCGCGCCTTCTGGCAGCTGGCCCTGAGGCATTACACCTCGGCCTCGAGTTGAATGAAAACGGTCAGCCCCGCCCGAGGCGGGGCTGCAATGATTCCTCGACTTATTTGCCAACCAGGGCCGGTTCGCGGCTGCCATCGGCTTCGCCAAGGCCAGGGGTGGAATCCACCACGCCGGCTAGGCCAGCAGGGGAGCTGGAAGCGGTCCCATTGGTGGGTTCGGAGGCCTTCATTCGGATGCCGCCCTTGATGGCGCCGCTGCCCTCGAACGACTTCATCTCCTCCTCACTGCGCACGGCACTGGGCACGGGGCGATAGCCGGCGGGGGCGAGGGCTTGGCCCCGCAGCACGGCGCCGAGGGTGAGGAAGGTGAGTTTGAGCTGCTGCCACGGATTCATCGCCACGACCCGCTTGTAGAGGTAGCTGTCGAAGGTGAGCCGCTGGACGTCCTGGTCGTCGCACATTTCCACGAAGGCTTCGCGGGCGGCATCGTTGCTGTAGAAGATGTTTTGAAGAATTTCCAGCACTTTGTAGGTGGGACCATACTTTTTATCCCACTTCTTGATGTACACCTTCAGATCGGCTTCGCTGGGGATGCGACTGCCACCGGCACTGGCCGCCACGATTTCTTCGGCGCACATCCGTCCACTCTTGGCAGCGAAGTAGATGCCCTCGCCGGAGCTTTTGGTCACGTAGCCGGCGGCGTCTCCCACCAAGGCCATGCGGCCGACGACCCTGCGGGGCCGTGGATGTTCGGGGATCGGATGGGCTTCAACCTTGATCACTTCCCCTTTCAACAACCGGTTGCTGGCCCTTTCGCGGATGCCCTGCTGGAGGCCTTTGATCAGAGCCTGGTTTTTTTGCATGGTGCCGGTACCCACGGCCACATGGTCGTACTTCGGGAAAACCCAGGCATAGAAATCAGGCGACACATCGGTGCCCACATACATCTCAGCCAGGTCCTCGTAGTACTTCATCTCCTCGGGCGGCAGCTTGATCCGCTCCTGGAAGGCGATCGCCACGTTGTAGTCGCCGGCATCCATGGCCTTGGCCACCCGGCTGTTGGCGCCATCGGCACCGATGATCACATCCACCTCCAGGCTCTTGCTTTCACCGGTGGCCTCTCCACTGGCGTAATCGGAATAGGTCAGGGTGTAGGGACCTTGGCGCTTGCTGCCGGTGTCAATCTTGGTCACCAGCCCGTTGATCAAGGTGGTGCCCAGGGAAGCGGCGCGGTCGCGCAGGTAGGCATCCATCACCTCGCGGCGACACATGCCGATGTATTCGTCCTGATTTTTCAGAATGATGTCCACCTCGCGGTTGGAGGGGGAAATCATCTTCATGTTCCGCACCTTGCGGTCGATGATCGATTCGGGCAGGTCAAACTCCGAGACCATGCACAGTGGAATCGCACCGCCACAAGGTTTGGCGTTATCAAGCTTGCGCTCAAACAGCCAGGTCTGGATACCGGCCTTGGCGAGCACTTCGGCAGCACAGGAACCGCTGGGGCCTCCGCCCACAACTGCGACGCGCAACATCTTGAAACCTGCTCCAGCCAAGGGATCTCGGTTTGAAGCTAACACCGCTGACCGTGCGTCTGCGGTTGAATCGAGCCAAGGGTCTTAGCATCAAGTCACCCTTTGCCCCAGGGCGTGTCGTCCCGAGCCACCGGCCGAACTCCCCGTCGCCGCGGCCCCGGCGATGACATCCCGCTAGCCCGCCGCAGCAGCCCCCCCCAGCCGCCTCGCCGCAGCGTCGCCAGCCGTTTTCGCCGCACCCTGCTCGCTGCGGTGGCCGTGGCGGCCACCTCGGCGGCCTTGGTGATCGGCCCCCTACGCCCCTGGCTCACGCCGCCGCCGGTGGCGGGCCTCAAGGCGCGACTGAGTGCTGATGGCCGCCTGCTCGGCCACTTCCCCTATCCGGAGGTCCAGGCCAGGCATCTGGTGGCGATTGCTCCCGGTTTGGAGCTCCACGCCGATGCCGGCGAAGCTCTCCAGGCCATGAAGCGGGCCGCCGCCGCCGATGGAATCGAGCTGGTCGTTGTCAGTGCCTTCCGCAGCATCTCCCTGCAACGCCACCTCTTTTTTGATGTCGGCGCCGAGCGCAACCAGACCCCCCAAGCCCGGGCTCAGGTGAGCGCACCGCCTGGCTTCTCCGAGCACAGCACCGGCTATGCGGTCGACCTTGCCGATGGTCGCCGCCCAGATACCAACCTCTCGACCAGCTTCGATGGCACTCCGGCCTTTGCCTGGCTGGCGGCCAACGCCGCCCGCCACCACTTCCAACTCTCCTTCCCGCGCAACAACCGCCAGGGTGTGAGCTATGAGCCCTGGCACTGGCGTTATGTCGGCAGCACCGATGCCCTCCAGTTGTTTGAAGCAGCCCATCGCCTGGCCCGTTGATCGGTGCCGAATCCGGGCCTGCGATAGGATCAAGATTCGCTTCAGCACTCCGGCGTTTCCGGCACCCTCGGTTTACCCAACCGATTTAGCGAAGCCAGCGGCGCCAGAGTTGCCGCACCCTCTCCCCTTTCCCCAACCCCGAAGGACCCAGGCCCCATGAGCGGCGAAGTCAAAGGCGTCCAGATTCGCAATATCGCGATCATTGCCCACGTTGACCATGGCAAAACCACCTTGGTGGATGCCCTGCTCAACCAGTCCGGCATTTTCCGTGAGGGCGAGGCGGTGCCTACCTGCATCCTCGACTCCAATGATCTGGAGCGGGAACGTGGCATTACGATCCTTTCCAAAAATACCGCCGTTGATTACAACGGCATCCGCATCAACATCGTTGATACCCCGGGCCACGCCGATTTTGGCGGTGAGGTGGAGCGGGTGCTTGGCATGGTGGATGGCTGCCTGCTGATCGTTGATGCCAATGAGGGCCCCATGCCCCAGACGCGCTTTGTACTTAAAAAGGCCCTCGAAAAAGGTTTGCGCCCCATCGTGTTTGTCAACAAGATTGACCGGGCTCGGGTGGATCCCGAACAGGCTGTTGACAAGGTGTTGGATCTATTTATCGAGCTGGGTGCCGATGACGACCAGTGTGATTTCACCTACCTCTTCGGTAGTGGCATGGGCGGCTACGCCAAGCCCGACATGAAGACCGAGAGCGACTCGATGAAGCCGCTCTTTGATGCCATCCTGCGCCATGTGCCACCCCCGGTGGGTGATCCGGCCAAGCCGCTGCAGCTTCAGGTCACCACGTTGGATTACAGCGATTTCTTGGGCCGCATCATGATCGGCCGTATCCACAACGGCACCATCCGTGCCGGCCAGCCTGCGGCGCTGATCCGCGATGACGGCTCGATCAAGCGTGGCCGGATCTCGAAGTTGCTGGGTTTCAAGGGGCTGGCGCGCATCGAGATCGAGATGGCCAGTGCTGGTGATCTGGTGGCGGTGGCTGGCTTCGATGAAGTCAACATTGGCGAAACCATCGCCTGCCCCGACCACCCCGAGGCCCTGCCGCTCATCAAGGTGGATGAACCCACCCTGCAGATGACCTTCGTGGTCAACGACTCCCCCTTCGCCGGCAAGGAAGGGAAGTTTGTGACCAGCCGCCAGATCCGCGATCGCCTCCAGAAGGAATTGCTCACCAATGTGGCCCTGCGGGTGGAAGACACCGATTCGCCGGACCGTTGGGC
>DAIQNM010000027.1:0-16320 GCA_036788375.1 Cyanobium sp. CTOTU6536
AGCCACGACCATCCCGAGGATGTGGTGATCGAGGAGTTGCAGCGCGGTTATCACCTCAATGGCCGGGTGCTCCGCCATGCCCTCGTGAAGGTGTCGATGGGGCCGGGCCCCTCCGCTGCCGCTACTGAGGCCGGCGGCGAGGAGCAGGCCGGCTGATGGCCGACTACTACGACCTGCTGTCGGTCGGCCGCGATGCCGATGCCGACACCATCAAGCGGGCCTACCGCCGTCTGGCCCGCCAGTACCACCCGGACGTCAACAAGGACCCTGGCGCCGAGGACCGGTTCAAGGAGATTGGCCGGGCTTACGAGGTGCTCAGCGATCCCCAGACCAAGGCCCGCTACGACCAATTCGGCGAGGCGGGTCTCGGCGGTGGCGGCGGGGGCATGCCCGACATGGGCGACATGGGGGGCTTCGCCGACCTCTTCGAAACCTTCTTCAGCGGCTTTGGTGGCGCCGCCGCTGGGGGTCCCCGCCGGCGGGGACCCCGCCAGGGCGAAGACCTGCGCCTCGATCTCACGATCGATTTCAGCGAGGCGGTGTTCGGGGTGGAGAAGGAGGTGCAGTTGCGCCACCAGGAAACCTGCGGCACCTGCAATGGTTCCGGCGCCAAGGCCGGCAGCGGACCCACCACTTGCGGCACCTGCTCGGGCGCCGGCCAGGTGCGCCGCGCCACCCGCACCCCCTTCGGCAGCTTCACCCAGGTGGCCCCCTGTCCCACCTGCGAGGGCAGCGGCCAGACCATCGCCGACCCTTGCACCGCCTGCCAGGGCCAGGGGCTCCAGCAGGTCACCAAGACCCTGCGCATCAACATCCCCGCCGGGGTCGATTCCGGCACCCGGTTGCGGGTGGCCAGTGAGGGCAATGCCGGCCAGCGCGGCGGCACGGCGGGCGATCTCTATGTGTTCCTCGGGGTGCGCTCCCATCCCCACCTGCGCCGCGACGGCACCACCATCCAGTCGGAGCTGCCGCTGAGCTATCTGCAGGCGATCCTGGGCGACTCCGTTGAGGTGGAGACCGTGGATGGCAAGGAAACCCTCGAGATTCCGGCCGGCACCCAGCCCGGAGCGGTGCTCACCCTCAAGGGCAAGGGGGTGCCGCGGCTGGGTAATCCGGTGGCCCGTGGCAACCACCAGTTCAGCGTCAAGGTGCAGTTGCCCACCCGCCTCAGCGGTGAGGAACGGGGCCTGCTGGAGCAATTGGCTGGCCACCACAGCCGCAAGGAGCAGCGCCCACCCCATAAGAGTGGCCTGTTTGGCGGTCTGTTCGGCGGATGACCATGGCGGAGTCCGTTGCTGATCCGGGCCAGGACCCGCCCGGGCACTTGGATCTGCGCGGTACCCCCTGCCCCCTCAACTACGTGCGCAGTCGCCTGGCCCTGGAAAAACTGCCGCCGGGAGCCTCGCTCCTGGTGGACCTCGATGCGGGGGAGCCGGAGCGGATGGTGGCCGAAGGGCTGCGGGGTGAGGGCCATGGGGTGGAATCGGAACCCCTCGCCGGGGGCCCTCTCACCGGGGGCTATGTGCGGCTGCACATTCGCCGTGGCTGAGGTCTGGGGGCGTGTGGTGGCGCTCCAGGCCAATTTCTGCGAGGTGGGGCTCGATTCGCCCCCAGCTTCCGGGGCTGGCCAGCGTTTGTTGTGCACGCGCCGCAGCCGCCTGGGCCATGAGGGCCTGCAGGTCTGGGTGGGCGACCGGGTGCGGTTGGAGGGGATCGATTCGATGGCCGGCCGGGCTGTCGTGGCGGCCGTGGAGCCCCGTCGCAACCTGTTGCAGCGGCCAGCTGTGGCCAATGTGAACCAGGTGCTGGTGGTGGCTTCCCTGGCGGAACCCGCCCTCGATCCCCTCCAGCTCACGCGCTTCCTGATCACGGCCGAGGCCACCGGGGCGGCCGTGGAGCTCGTGCTGGGGAAGGCAGATCTGCTCGAGGAGGTTTCCCTGCGGGCCTGGTGCGAGCGGTTGGGGGGCTGGGGCTATCCGCTCTGGCCGGTTTCGACCCGCAGCGGGCAGGGCCTGGAGGCCCTGGGCCGGCGACTGGCCGAAGCGGGGGGCATCAGCGTGCTCTGCGGCCCCTCCGGCGCCGGCAAGAGCAGTCTGCTCAACGCCCTCTGCCCCCAGCTGGGCCTTCGGGTGGCTGAGGTTTCCGGCCGGCTTCGGCGTGGCCGCCACACCACCCGCCATGTGGAACTCTTTCCCCTCGACGGGGGTGGGCTGGTGGCCGATACGCCGGGATTCAACCGGCCGGAGTTGCCCGATGATCCTGGCGACCTAGCGGACGCCTTTCCGGAGTTGCGCTCCCGGTTGGCCAGGGGCGGCTGCCGTTTCCGCAATTGTCGCCACGTCGGCGATCCCGGTTGTGCGATGGGCACCGACTGGCCCCGTTATCCGCTGTATGGCCAATGCCTGGCGGAGATCGAGGCGAAGGCTTCGTTGCCGCCGCGCCGTCGTCGGAGCGGCGGCGAACCGCTCAGCTCCCAAACCCGGGGAGATTGAGATCCAGGCCGCCGGTGAGCTCCTCCATGCGCTCCCGCATGGTGCTGGTCGACACCTGGTAGGCGTTCTGGAGTGCCTCCAGCACCGTGGCTTCGACGGCGGCGGGCGCTTCGCTGAGCAGACCCGGATCCAGCACCACCTTCAGGGGCTGTTGGTTGCCCGACAGCCACACCTGGGCCCGACCATCGGCGCTGCGGCCCTCCAGCTCCATGGCGTCAAGTTCGTCCTGCAGTTTCTGGGCGTCCTGCTGGATCTGCTGGGCCTTGCGGAAGGCCTCGGTGAGCTGACCGAAATTGGGAAGTCCGAAGCCGGCCATGCCGCTGTGGTGGTGGTTATCAGCAGGCTAGACCCCGTCCTGCGGGAACCCCAGCCGCTTGACCTCCGGATGGAGGGCGATGCCGTTGGCCTCCCGAACCCGCTCCCGTACCAGGGCGATCAGGGCATCGATGTCGGCGGCGGTGGCCCCACCCCGGTTCACGATGAAATTCGCGTGGATCGGCGACACCTCCGCTCCGCCGATTTGGGTGCCCTTGAGGCCCAAGGCTTCGATCAGCTGGCCCGCCTTCTGGGGCTCCGGATTGCGGAACACGCTGCCGCAGCTCGGTTGCTGGTAGGGCTGGGTGCTGGTGCGGCTGTGCAGGTTGGCGGTTGTGCGGGCCGTGATGGCGGCGGGGTCGTGGCCAGGTTCGAGGCTGAAGCGGGCCGAGAGCACCACCAGGGGCTCCAGCTGCAGAAGGCTGTGGCGGTAGGCGAAGGCCAGCTCGGCCGCAGCGATCCGGAAGGGCTCCTCCGACTGGGTGGGGTCGAGCACCAGCACCGAGTCGAGCCATTCGGCCGTGCAGCCCCCCTGGGCGCCAGCGTTCATCACGGCGGCCCCACCCACGGTGCCGGGGATGCCCACGGCCCATTCGAGGCCATGGAGGCCGGCCCGGGCCACCTTGCGGGCCAGGGTGGGGATCGGTTCCCCCGCTTCTGCTTCCACCACGCCGCTTTCGCCATCCACCCGGCTGCCCTGCAGGCGGCGGTTGCACACCGTGAGGCCCGGCAGCCCCCGGTCGGCGATCAGGAGGTTGGAGCCGGCGCCGATCACGCGGAAGGGGATGCCGCCGTGGGCCGCCCAGGTTGCCAGCGCGATCAGCTGGGCCTGGTCGGCGGGTTCGGCGAACCATTCGGCCGGTCCCCCCACCCGCCAGGTGGTGAAGTCCTGGAGGCTGACCCATGGGCGCAGGCCTTCGGGGGGGGTGGGACCTGCTGCCACCTCAGGCCACCAGCGCGCTGGGGGCGCTATCGGGGTGCTCCAGGCTCTGGAGGCGATCCCACAGGCCGTTGACATCGCCGGCCCCCATGGCCAGCACCAGGTCGCCCGCTTCGGTGAGGTTGGCAACCTGGTGGGCTAGCTCCTGGAGGTCGCGGCTGGCCAGCACGGTGCTGCCCGGGATGCGGGCCTGCACCGCCGTGGCCAGGGCTTCGCTCGATACGCCGGCGATCGGCGCTTCGCCGGCGGCATAGAGCGGGGCCACCAGGACCAAGTCGGCGGCGGCGAGGGCGGTGGCGAAGTCGTCGAGGAATTGGGCGGTGCGGCTGTAGCGGTGGGGCTGGAACACGGCCACCAGTCGGCGGGGCTGGCTGGGCAGGGGGCTGCGGCCGCTTTCCACCATCAGCCGAGCCATCTGCAGGGTGGCGGCCACCTCGCTGGGGTGATGGGCGTAGTCGTCAACCACGATCCGGTCGGCCCAGAGGCCGCGGCAGTCGAAGCGACGGCCCGGGGGCTTGAGCCGGGCCACGGCCTCCTTGAGGTCGGCGAAGGGCACCCCTTCCAGCCGGCAGGCGGCCATCGCGGCGGTGGCATTGCTGAGGTTGTGGCGGCCAGGCAGGGGGAGCTCAACCGTTCCCACCAGATGGCCGTTTTCGTAGAAGTCGGCCCGGGTGCCATCGCCCCGCTCCTCGGTGGCGATGGCGGCGAAGGCCACCCCGGCGGAGGCCTCGGTCGACCACCAGTGGTCGGCGCTGAAGTGCTGCCGCAGGATTGGACAGTCGTGGTTGGCCAGTAGGCGGCTGCAGCCGGAGGCGAAGCGTTGGAGGGTGGCCACCAGGGCCGCCAGGTCGGGGTAGTGGTCGGTGTGGTCGAGTTCGAGGTTGGTGATCACCCCCAGCTCGGCGGCGAATTTCACCAGGGAGCCATCGGATTCATCGGCTTCGGCCACCAGGAGCCGGCCATCGCCATGGCGACCGTTGCTGCCGAAGGCCGGCACGATGCCGCCGATCACGGCGGTGGGGTCGTGGCCGGTGGCCTCCAGCAGGGTGGCCACCAGGGTGCTGGTGGTGGTCTTGCCATGGCTACCGGCCACGGCGATTGAGGGCTGGCCGGCGATCAGGGCGGCCAGCACATCGGAGCGATGGCAGAGGGGAAACCCCTGGCGGCGGGCTTCCTGCACTTCGGGATTGGTGTCTGGCACTGCCGAACTCAGCACCACCAGGGGGAGGGCTAGGTCGCCGGTTCCAGCTGGGATCCTCCCCTCGGTGATGGCGTGGATGGTGGCGGCCTGCTGCTCACGGAAGATGCGAACGCCAGCCTTGCTCAGGGCGGCGGTCACGGCGTTGTCGCGGGGGTCTGAGCCACTCACCGCGTAGCCCCGGCTCGCCAGGATCCCAGCCAGGGCCGACATACCGATCCCGCCCACGCCGATGAAATGGAGCGGCTGCTGGCGATCGAGCTGCAGGCCCAAGGGCACCTCCGGAATCCAGCCGAAACTACGGCGGCGTGTCGCCCGATTGTTTTACGAGTTGCTTCGCCACCCCAAGCCCCAGGGCAGCCCTTGCGCTGGCAGGCTCGTCCCACCCTTGGGACGTTCACTGGGGCCAGCTACCAGGCCGGGGAGACCAGAGCAGTGGCCAGGCCAGCCTCCGCAGCGCTTTTCTGCAGGGGGCCAGCCCCCCATTTCTGTATGATCTGCGGCCGAATCACCTTTACTAGCGGACTTCGCCGCTTCCTGCCATGACCTTGAAAGTTGCGATCAATGGATTCGGACGGATCGGTCGCAATTTCATGCGTTGCTGGCTGAGCCGCGGGGCCAACACCGGGATCGAGGTGGTGGGTCTGAACGACACCTCCGATCCGCGCACCAACGCCCACCTGCTCCAGTACGACACGATGCTGGGCCACATCCGCAATGCGGAGGTGAGCTACACCGACGACACGATCGTGGTGAATGGCAACCCGATCAAGTGCTTCTCCGACCGCAATCCCCTCAACCTGCCCTGGAAGGAATGGGGCGTGGACCTGGTGATCGAAGCCACCGGCGTGTTCATTGACCAGAAAGGGGCCGGCAAGCACATCGAAGCTGGGGCCAAGAAGGTTTTGATCACCGCCCCCGGCAAGGGAGAGGGTGTGGGCACCTTCGTGGTTGGCGTCAACGCCGACCAATACCGCCACGACGATTTCGACATCATCAGCAACGCCAGCTGCACCACCAACTGCATGGCACCGCTGGTGAAGGTGCTCGACCAATCCCTCGGGATCGTGAAGGGCATGATGACCACCACCCACAGCTACACGGGTGACCAGCGCATCCTCGATGCCTCCCACCGCGACCTGCGCCGCGCCCGCGCCGCCGCCGTCAACATCGTTCCCACCTCCACCGGTGCCGCCACCGCGGTGGCTTTGGTCTACCCACCGATGAAGGGCAAGCTCAACGGCATCGCCCTGCGGGTGCCCACCCCCAATGTGTCGGTGGTGGACATGGTGCTGGAAGTGAGCCGCGCCACCACCAAGGAGGAGGTGAACAACATCTTCAAGGAGGCCTCCCAGAACGGCATGAAGGGCATCATCAAGTACTGCGATCTGCCCCTGGTCTCCACCGACCACGCCGGCACCGATGAATCCACGATCGTGGATGCCGACCTCACCCTGGTGATGGACGGCACCATGGTGAAGGTGATCTCCTGGTACGACAACGAGTGGGGCTACAGCCAGCGCGTCGTCGACCTGGCTGAGGTGGTGGCCAAGAACTGGAAGTGAGTTTCTAGCCTTGCCCGGCCTGGCTCGGGCTCTTCAAGGCCGCCTCACCGGGCGGTCTTTTTTGATGGCTGTCGTGCGGGCAGTGCTCGGCAGCTCAAGGCTTGATGCAGATGTGTCGCGTGGCTGATCTGGTGTGGATGGGCTGATCCTGGCTCGTCTTGGTTGACGGTTGCCTGTGATTCGGTTAAATTAACCAAACATTTATAGCCAGACTTGGTGTCATGATAAGCAAGAGGCGTTGGTTTGGGGTCGTGCTTGTTGCAGCTACCCTCTCAGGGGCAGGCAGCTTGCCCGTTTATGGCGCGATCACCACTTACACCGATCGGACTGCTTTCTTGGCGAGTTTGGCTCCTGGCTATTACGAAGAGCCGGATATGGCCGGCGTCTATGAGTTTTATTCTGGTGGTGCGTTCTCTTATGAGGCTAATGCCAGTGACTCTCCGTTTCCTGGTCCAATCTCTACTGATTTATCTACCCAGATTCCTGGCGGTCCGATCACATTCTTAAATTTTAGCCCTGGGATCAAAGCGTTTGGAGGTTACTTTTACAATGCCAATTATGATAACAACGTTGTCAGTAGTCCGATCCAGATTCAGTTGAATGATGGCACTCCATTCACCTACACCACGCCAGCCGACGGCCCAAACCCAGGCTCAGCCACATCGTTCTACGGTTTCATTTCTAATTCTAGCCTGATCAGCGCCTCTGTCACGGCTACTGCGTCGCCTTCAGGTTGTTCGAGTAATTGTCTTTATACCACCGTGGGCAGTGTGATTGTGGGGACCACCGGTGGAGGCTCCACCCCCGCTCCCGCCCCGGTTCCGCTCCTTGGGGCTGCGGCGGCCTTCGGCGCCAGCCGCCGGTTACGCCGTCGCCTGATTGCTGGGCGGCCGGTTGCTGGCCGGCCCGGTGCCTGAGCAAGATCGCCGATCCCTGGCGGTTTTGATGGCAGTGGCCGCTTGGGCCTTGGCGGCCGCCTTTGCTCTGGCGGTGCTGGCTCCCCTGATGCCGCCCCTGCTGCTGGATCCCGCCTGGCAGATCCGCCTCTGTGGCGTGGTCGTGAGCCAGGCCCCCCTGCCTTTGCTGGCCCTGATGCTTCTGCATGGAGCCGCAATCCTCCTGCCGGGGAATCGCCTGATCACCACTGGGCTGCGCCGTTGGCGCCACTGGGCCTGCTTTGCCGCCCTCGGTTTTCTGCTCTTGCTTCCCCTGCAGGCCTTCGCCACCCACCGCGGCATCTCCCAGATGCGGGCGGTGCAGGCCGAGCAGCTTCAGGGGGCTGATCGCCGCTACCGGTTGATGCGCGTGGCGATTGCCACGGCCCCAAGCTTCGAGATCCTCGAGGCCCGGCTGCTGGCGCTGCGGGGACCCAGGCTCACCCCCGCTGATCGCTCCTTGCCCCTGCCCCAGTTGCGCCCCCAGCTCGACACAGCCCTGGAGCAGGCCCACGTTGCCTTGCAGAATCGCTCCTCCGGACCGAGTTCCCAGCAATTGCTGATGATGGTCCAGGACGGCGTGCGGCTGCCGCTCTCCTCCCTGGCCTATGCCGCAGCCTTTGCGGCAGGAGCCCAGCGTCGTCAGGATCGCAAGGGCCTCCCCACCCTTCTGTTGAACTCCTGGCGCAAGTGGCGTGGCCGCAAACCACCCCGCCGTCGTAAGGACCAATCCAGCAGCGCCAGTCCTGCCTGAGGGGGTCTTCCGGGGCCTCTTCAGTCCCCAGGCAAGGTTCCCCGGCCCTCAGCCGAAATGGCGGTACCCCAGATTGCTCTGGCCTGCGGCTTCCCCCATGGGCCAGGTATCGCCACCTGCCCACCCCAGGCTCCCTGCTTTGCCTCCCACCAGTTCGCCGACCCGCGTCGTGCCCGGCAGGGCCGCGATTAAGGCTTTGGCCCAGGCGGGTTCGAGGGCCAGCACCAACTCGAAATCCTCACCGCCCCCCAGGCACCAGTCTTCCGCCTGGGGTAGGCCGGCCATGGCCGGATCCAGGGGCAGGGCGGCGCGCAGCAGGCGGGCCCCGCAGTTGCTGCTGGTGGCGATCGCGGCGGCGGCGGCCACCAGCCCATCGCTGCTGTCGCAGCCGCCCACCCGCCAGGTCAGGCCGGCGGGCCGGTAGGCGATCAGGGCCCGCACCGCGTCGAAGCGGGGCACCGGCCGGCGGTGGGCCGTGATCGCCCGCAGCCGAAGATTTGGATCCAGCAAGGCACCCAGAGGGGCCAGCGAGGCCGCCGATTCCTCCGGGAACTCGCCCTGCAGCAGGGCCAGCCCCAGCCGGCTCAGGCCGTGGGGGCCGGTGCACACCAGCCAGTCGCCCGGGCGGCCGTCACCGCGGCGGATCGGGCCGGAGCTGGCGATGTGGTCCGGCTGGCCGGTAGCGGTGGGTGCCCCCCCTAGCCGCCCAATCGCCGTGATCGCCAGCAGCCGCTGGGCTCCGCCGCTGCAGTCACCCCCCAGCAGCACCCCGCCGTAGGCCTCCAGGGCCTCCCGCAGGCCGCCGTAAACCCCTTCCACCCAACGCCAAGTGGTGGAGGCTGGTGCCACCAGGCCCACCGTGAGCCCCACCACCTCGGTGCAGCCCATCGCGGCCAGATCGGAGAGGTTGGCCGCAGCGGCCCTCCAGCCCACATCCGCAGGCTCCGTGGTGGCTGCACTGAAGTGCAAGCCCTCTACAAGCACGTCGGTGTTGACAACAAGGCGCCCTTCCTGCCCCCCGTGGCCCACTCCAGGCAGCAGGGCGGCGTCATCGGCGAACTGGCCCGGGGGAGCGAAGGCCCCCAGCCGCCGGATCAGTTCCCATTCCCCCAGGTCGGCGAGGGTTTCCGGCGGATCGGCCACAGCCCTCAGGCGTGCTCCCGCAGATTTTCGGCCCCTTCCAGCACCTTGGCGCTCACGATGCCGTCCTCGGCGGTGAGTTCGTTGAGCACGTCCAGGCCCTCCACCACGTAGCCGAAGGCGGCGTAGCGGCCATCGATCAGGTTGAGACCGGCCGGGGTGAGTTCGGGCTCCGAGAGGAAAAGGAAGAACTGGGAAGAGCCGTCGTCGAGGGCTTCATCGGAGTGGGCCCAGCCCAGGGTGCCCTTGGCATTGAAGGGGAGAATCGGTTCGGCCTTGAACAGCCCTAGATCCTCAAAAGTTTCGTTGTAAAAGGGGCCTTCCTGGCCCGCTACCCGGATCTCCAGGGGCACCCGCCGCTCGGCCTTGGTCTTGGGGTCGATGAAGCCGTCGCCATCGCCTTTGGGGTCGCCGGTTTGGAGCACGTAGAAATCTTCGGCCCGCACGAAGGGCAGGTTGTCGTAGAAACCCCGTTTCACCAGGTCCACGAAGGCGCCGGCGGTGAGGGGGGCGTTGTAGCCGTCCACGACCGCGGTGAGGTCGCCCTTGGTGGTGCGCAGCAGCACGGTGGCCCGGCCCAGTAGTCGGGGCAGGGCGTCGAATTCGCTGGGGATGGCATAGGGGAAGGGGCCCACCAGCAGGGACTCGGCCGTGCCGATGTTGGCCAGGGCGCCGCGGCGGGCCTCCAGGAAGGCATCCCGCTGCTGGTCTTCTGCAGCGGTCGAGAGGGCCTGGAGCTGGTCGTCGAGGCCATCGAGCAGCTGGCCCACCCGGGCCTGGTCAGCGGCGGGGAAGCTCGCCAGGATCCCCTGCCGCCTGGCGGTGGCCAGGGACTGGCTGCGGCGCACCGCATTAGCCAGGGAGCTCCAGCGCTTGGCCCGCAGGTCATCGCTGGTCTCCTCGATGCGGTGTTGCAGGTCCTGCAGGTCGCGCTGGTCGATCGGCAGGGCATTGCGCAGCAGGGCGGCCGGATCGGTCACCGCGTTGCCGCGGGGCAGGGCCGCCAGGGCGGGGGTGGCCGCCGGCAGCAAGGAGAGCACCAGGGCAAGCAGCAGGCCCAGCAGGCTGGGGGCCCATCCCAACGGCTCCAGGGATCGGGGGGATAGCAGCCCTTGCCTTGCCCGCCCGCTTCCGGAGCTCCGGGAGCCGCTCGGGTGCAGCGTCTGATCAATTGCCATCTCCATTGCCCTCTCCATCGCCATCTCCATCGTGGGCTCCCGGAAAGGCTGCGGCATCGGCGTGGCGCCACCGCTGGCTATTGCACCCATCAGCTCGGCAGGCCGGCTGGCCGAGCACCGGCTGGTTTCGCCGCTGTTCGCGGTGGCGTGTGATGGACTCCAGCCCATGCCCTTTCCAGTGGCTGACCGGACTTTGGCATAGCCGCAGCAGCGGCCGAGGCTGTTGCGGCGGGGCTGCGGCCGGAAGGGCTCGGTAGCCAGCCGTACAATCGGCCGGATTCGAACCGCCGGAATGATCTCCAGTAACGACTTCCGCACCGGCACCTCGATCGAGATCGATGGTCAGGTCTGGCGCGTCGTGGAGTTTTTGCACGTCAAGCCTGGCAAGGGGTCGGCCTTCGTGCGCACCAAGCTCAAGGCGGTGCAGAGCGGCAACGTGGTGGAAAAGACCTTCCGTGCAGGAGAGTCGCTGGCCCAGGCGGTGCTCGAGAAGGCCACCCTCCAGCACACCTACATGGAGGGCGATGACTTCGTGTTCATGGACATGGCCACCTATGAGGAGACCCGCCTCACGGCCAAGCAGATCGGTGACCAGCGCAAGTACCTCAAGGAGGGTATGGAGGTGAGCGTGGTGTCGTGGAACGGCAAGCCCCTCGAGGTGGAGCTGCCCAATTCGGTGGTGCTGGAGATCACCCAAACCGATCCTGGTGTGAAGGGCGACACCGCCACCGGCGGCACCAAGCCCGCGATCGTCGAGACCGGTGCCCAGGTGATGGTGCCCCTTTTCCTCTCGATTGGCGAGAAGATCAAGATCGACACCCGCAACGACAGCTACCTCGGCCGGGAGTCCTGATCGCCATGCAGCTTGATCACGACCAACTGCGCGAACTGCTGGCCCTGCTCAGTGAGAGCGATATCCAGGAGTTTTCCCTGGAGGGGGATGACTTCCGGCTGGAGGTGCGCCGCAACCTTCCCGCCGCCGCGCCGCCCGTGACGGTGCTCCAGGCTCCGGCGGCCGCCCCGGCCCCCTTACCGCCGCCCCAGGCCGCCCAGTCCTCCGCCTCCGCCCCTTCCCCGCCACCCCCGCCGGCCCCGGCGGCCCGCAGCGATCTGCAGGCCATCACCGCCCCGATGGTCGGCACCTTCTACCGTTCTCCCTCCCCCGGCGATCCCCCCTTCGTGGAGGTGGGCAGCCGCATCACCGCCGGCCAGCCCATCTGCATCCTGGAGGCCATGAAGCTGATGAATGAGCTTGAGGCTGAGCTGGGTGGCGAGGTGGTGGAAATCCTGGTGGAGAACGGCACGCCGGTGGAATTTGGCCAGGTGCTGATGCGGATCAAGCCGGCCTGATCGGTCCGGCCAGCTCTTGGGCGGTGGTGATCGCCGCCGCCATGCTCTCAGCCCGTGCCCTGCCCTGGCCGGCGATCGCGAACGCCGTGCCGTGGTCCGGTGAAGTGCGCAGGAAGGGCAGACCAAGGGTGGTGTTCACCGCCGCATCGAAGGCCAGCAGCTTCACCGGGATCAGCCCTTGGTCGTGGTACATCGCCAGGTAACCATCGGCCCCCGTCCCTTCGCCGCGCCAGGCGGCGGCCGCCTCCAGCCAGCAAGTGTCTGGCGACACCGGACCGTCCAGCGTCACGGTTGGATGGCGGCTGCGCCACCCCTCCAGGCAGGGTACGAGCCACTCCACCTCCTCCCGGCCCAGGTGGCCCGCCTCACCGGCGTGGGGGTTGAGGCCTGCCACCACGAGCCGGGGTCGGCCGCTGAAGCGGCTGCAGAAGCAGAGCAGGCGATCGAGTTGGCGCTCGACCAGGGCTGGGTTGAGCAGTTCGGGCACCCTTCTCAGGGGGATGTGGGTGGTGGCCAGCAGGGTGTTGAGCCGCCAAAGGCCGTGCGGGGAGCGGGCCGTGAACAGCATCGAGGCCTCCTCGACGCCGCAGAGCTCGGCCAGCCGTTCGGTTTGGCCGGGGTAGGCGTGGCCCGCCGCCTGCCAGCTGGCCTTGGCAATCGGTGCCGTGACCAGCGCCCGGCAGCGGCCTTCCTGCACCAGCTCGGTGGCCCGGGTGAGCCAGGCGAAACTGGCCGCCCCACTGGTGGGGCTGCCCACGCCGGGCTCCACCGGATCGGCCAGGGGCACATCCACCAGGCTGAGGCCCTCCGGATCGGCCAGATCCCTGCAGCCGGTGGCCAGGAGACACCGGTGGCTTTCGAGCAACCATTGGCGGCAACCCACCAGCACCACGTTCGGCCCTCCTTCCGCTTTCCGGGCAAGGAGAGCCAGGGCCTTAAGGGTGACCTCGGCGCCGATTCCGGCCGGATCCCCCAGGGCGATGGCTAGCGGCGCCGCGCCAGGCTTCGATGGATTCCACTCGGTGATCGGCATCCCCATGCTCCGCGTTCTGCTGTTTGGCATGTTCATCACCGCCTTGGGCCTTGGCCTGCAAAAGGGGTGGATCGAGATCCACTGGGACAGGCTTCAGGGTGATCTCGGAGTCCCAACCCATCCCTTTGAGGGGGCCGATCCGTTTCGCTCCTCTCCCAAGCCTAGGCAGGCTCGATAACCCTCCCGATAGGTGGGATGGAGGAGGCGGTAGCCCAGGCCCTCCCGCAGCAACTGGCTGCTCACCCTTCGGTTTTCGCTCCAGAAACTGCGGGCCATCGAGCTCAGGCTGGCTTCCACCCGGTTCCACGGCTGCACCTCCGGCAGCTTGCAGCCGAGCAGGTGGGCCGCATAGCCCAGGGTCTCGCTGGAGGGGCAGGGGGCCTCGTCCGCCAGGATCAGGGTCTGGGGTCTGGCCTGGGTCGGCAGGGCCAGGCAGTGGAGCAGGGCCCCCACGATGTCGTCCACATGGATCCGGCAGAACACCTGCCCCGGTTTGTGGATGAGCCGGGCCGTGCCCTGGCGCAGGCCGCTGAAGGGGGTACGGCCGGGCCCGTAGATCGCCGGCAGCCGAAACACCTGCAACGGCACGCCAGCCTCCAGCCAGGCCCGTTCGCAGGCCAACCGAGCCTGGCTGCGCCCCAGGCCTGGGGCCGTGGGGCTGGCTTCATCCACCCAACCGCCCCCCTGGTCGCCGTAGACACCGGTGGTGGAGAGGTATCCCACCCAGGCCAGGGGCAGAGCGGCCAGCCGGTCCGCCAGGTGGGTCAGCACCGGATCCTGGCCGCTGGCGTCGGGCGGGATCGTGACCAGCACATGGGTGGTGCCCTCGAGGTCGCTGTTGTTGGGGATCAGGTTTTGGGCGGGATCGAAGCCAATCCGCGGCAACCCGTCGTTGGGCGTTGGGGACCGGAGGTCGCGCTGGGTGAGGACCACCGGAATGCCGAGCCTGGCGATGGCCTGGGCAAACCGCTGGCCGGTGTACCCGCCGCCAAGCACCAGCACCCGACCAGGCCGGGCCGGGCCCTGGGCCAGCGCCTGAGCCACCGGCCCGGGGACCGCAGCAGCGGCGGAGTTGACAGAAACCGATGTCATGAGTACATCTGTACCAGAACCACGCGAGCCTTGCCATGGCCGTCACCCTTCTCTCTACTTCAGGCTTCCCCCGCGCCTTCCCCGCCCCCCGGTCCCACGGTGTTGTCCTGGGGGCGCCGCTCCCACGGGTCCCGGCCCGCCGGTCCGTTCCCGCTGCTCGCGGCGCTCGGGGCGGTGCTGGTGTGGCGGAGCGCCTGCAAGGCCTGCCCCCCTTGCCCCTGGCCTTGGCCGCGGTGCTGGTGGCCCTGGCGGTGTTGGTGGCCCCGGAGCAGCCCCGCGATCAGGAGGCGATCTGCCATCGCCACGCCGGTGTGGAGGCCTGCCGCGTCTGGTGACGGCGGCTCCGCTCCTCCAGAGGCACCGTTTTCGATTCCTCCGGGCTTGCCCAGCTGAGCAGCCGTAGGGCCAGCCTCAGGTCACCCTCGGTCCAGGCCCGCAGGGCCATGGCCCGACGCGGGTCATAAAAGGGTTGGCGGCGGTACCAGTCGAAGGCGTCTGCATCCCCCTTGTGGCCGTTGCAGGCCAGGCAGGCCGGCACGCAGTTTTCGGTCAGGCTCAGGCCCCCCCGGCTCAGGGGGTGGACATGGTCGATGGATTCGGAGGGCTGGCCGCAGTAGAGGCACTCGCCTTGGGTGGCCCGATGCAGCGACTGGCGCCATCGACGCGCTCGCAGCTTGGGGCAGAGATCCTCAAGGAAAACTCCATCCCTGGCCTGCATCAGAGCACCCCGGCTCCTGGAAGTTTGCCTTGGGCGCCAGGGGTGTCAATGTGTCGTTCACTGCATTTCGGCCCTTTGCTGCCAGCCTCGGCCGATCCGGTGTTGCCGTTTTCCGGGCTGCAGATGCGGCTGGGCCCCACCGGCTTGATCGAGGTGGTCTCCCCCTATGACGCCGTGACCCAGGCCCAGTTGCGTTCGATCCGACCGCGGGGCTTTTGGCACAGCCGCCGCAGCTGCTGGGAGTTTCCCCTGGAGTCGGGCCTGATGCTCCAGGTCCAGCTGGCCGGCCGTTTCCCCGTGACCCCCGAGCTGGCCCAATGGTTGGTCTGGCTGCGTCAACCCCTGCCTCCCCTGCCTCCCCATCGGGAGCTGGTGGATGCCGCTGCTCCGGCGGAGCCGCTGGGTGATGGGCGCCAGCTCTTCGCCCACCAGCGCGCGGCGGTGCGATGGCTGTTGGCCCGGCGCGGCGCCGTGCTGGCGGATGCCATGGGCCTCGGCAAGACCCTGGCTTCCCTGGTGGCGGCCCGTGCCTTGGTGCGGCTGGCCGATTGCCGCATCCTGGTGATCGCTCCGGTGGGCCTGCATCACCACTGGCGCCAGGAGGCGGCCAGCCTTGGTCTGCGCCTGGAGCTGCACAGCTGGGCGAAGCTCCCCACCGCCCTGCCGCAGGCCGGCACCGTGGTGATCGCCGATGAGGCTCATTACGCCCAGAACGGAGCTGCTCGGCGCACCCAGGCTTTTCTGCGGCTGGCCCGCCATCCGCGCCTGCGGGCCATCTGGCTGCTCACCGGCACCCCGATGAAGAACGGTCGGCCGGTCCAACTGCTGCCCCTGCTGGAGGCGATCGGCCATCCCCTGGCCCGCGATCGCCGCGCCTTTGAGGAGCGCTATTGCCAGGGCCATTGGCGGGAGCAAGGGGGGCGGCGGGTCTGGCAGGCCAGTGGCGCCACCTGCCTGGAAGAACTCCACCGCCTGGTGCGACCTTTGCTGTTGCATCGCCGCAAGGAGCAGTGTCTGGATCTGCCCCCCAAACAGCGCTGCCTGGTGCCGGTGCTTTTGGGTGAAGACGCCGCTGATCGCTTTGAGCGCCGTCTTCAGGAATGCGTGGAGGCCTACCGCCGCCGTGCTGCCCGCGGCGAGGTCCGTCGGGATGCGGAAGCGCTGGCCGTGTTGACCGCCCTGCGGCGGATCGGTTCACGCAGCAAGGTGCCCGCCACCCTTCGTCTGGTGGAGGAGCTTTCGGCCCGGGATGGCTCTGTGGTGCTGTTCACGGCCTTCGTGGCGACGGCCCGGCTGCTGCATCGGCTGTTGGGTGGGGACGGGCGGGCCGTGCTGCTCACCGGTGCCGTGCCGGCCCCGCAGCGCCAGGGCCTGGTGGATCGCTTCCAGGCCGGGGAAAGGCCGGTGCTGATCGCCACCTACGGAACCGGGGGCCTTGGCTTTACCTTGCACCGTGCCCGCCATGTATTGCTGCTGGAGCGCCCCTGGACGCCTGGCGATGCCGAACAGGCGGAGGACCGTTGCCATCGCATCGGCATGGGCGCCATGCTCACCTGCCACTGGCTCCAGCTCGGCGTGGCCGACCAGCTGGTGGATGACCTGATCGCCAG
>DAIQNM010000028.1:0-10711 GCA_036788375.1 Cyanobium sp. CTOTU6536
GGGGTTGCAGGGGCGGCTTCAACCGCCGGCGAGGCGGAAGAAGGACCATCGGCAGGGCTGGCGGCAAGGGGTCCGGGCGGCACGGCCTCGGAGCTCACCACCCGGATCCGTCCACCCTTGCGGGCAATGGCCTGGATCAGGGTCTGGAGCTGCTCAAAGGGAACGGTGAAGCGGCGTTCGCCCCGCCGCTGTCGGCCGCCACCGAAACCCTCCACCACCACCGTGAAGACACGGTTCTCGGATCCGGAGGCTTTGCCTGTGGAAACGCGCATCGAACCGAAGCCCCCGAAAATCGGCCCGATCATAGGCGTCGGTTTGGGTTTCGCATCCCAGTGAGAAGTGCCGCTAGGTTGGCTTTTGGTTAAGCGTCCCGCACCCCAGCACCGCCTCCCCCTTGGCGCAGCTTCTGGCAACCTTCCCCGCCACCCTTCCGCCCCGTTCCCCCGAGCATTCGGGTGGCCAAGGCCTCTGTGGGCTGGACACGATCCAGCAACAGATGGAGCGGCTTCCCCAGGGGGTCCGGCGCCTAGCGGTGCAGTTGCGGCTGAATGTCGAGCCGATCTGGCTGTGGACGGTGCTGACCGACTACGAGCATCTGCATCAATTCATCCCCAACCTGGCCAGTTCCCGGCTGCTCTGGCGGGGCAACGACCGGGTCGCCCTTGAGCAGGTGGGTTCCCAGCAGTTCTGTGGGATGCGCTTTTCGGCGCGGGTGCAACTGGAGCTCCACGAGCAACTGGAGCAGGGGCGTCTGGGCTTCCGCATGCTGGAAGGGGATTTCCGCTGCTTCGAGGGGGCTTGGTGCGTGGGCGCCGACGCCACCAGTTCCTGGCTCTTCTACGACCTCACGGTTCAGGGCAAGCCGGGCATGCCGATCGGGCTGATCGAGCAGCGGCTCCAACAGGACCTAGCCTCCAACCTGCGCGGCGTCCAACGCGAAGCCCTGAAGCGATCCGGCGCAACCTACTGAGCGCTGTGCTCGCTCAAAAGTGGCCGGCACGAGCCGGGTGAACGCACAGACGTCCGCTTCTGGTGAAGGCAGCCGCAGCAGCTCTGGCATCAAAAAAACAGACGGGAACCGATCAAACGGTTCCGCCGATACCCCCAAGGGGATTCGAACCCCTGTCGCCTCCGTGAAAGGGAGGTGTCCTAGGCCTCTAGACGATGGGGGCGAGGCCGCCGGGCACTTGGCTCCGACGTGTTGGACGCTACGGGTCAGGGCGACCCTTCGTCAAGGAGCGCCCCGGAGATGGCCGACTTGGTCTGGGCCCCGCCGGGGTCGACCTCGGGGCTGCTTTGGCCCATCCACACCGGCACCGTGAAGTGAAAGCAGGCCCCCTCGCCCTGTTCGGACACCACCCAGATCCGGCCACCGTGCACTTCACTGATCCGGCGGCACACCGAAAGGCCCACACCGAAACCGGAGGTGGTGCTGGAGGTCTGAGGAAGCCGCACCCGGTCCTGGAAAATCCGCTGCTGCTCCTCCCGGGGGATGCCTGGCCCGCTGTCGCAGATGCTCACCTGCACCCACTGGCTGGTGCGGTGCACCAGGGTGAGGCAGACCCGGCCGCCGTCGGCGGTGAACTTGAGCGCGTTCTCCAGCAGGTTGAGCATCACCTGGCGCATGCGCCGCTGGTCGGCATAGACGTCCGGCAGATCGAAGGGGATGTCGGTGACCAGTTCAAGCTCGCGGCCCAGCCACAACTTCTCAAGCTCGAGGATCGCCTCGGCCGCCACCCGCCCCAAGGCCAGCCGCTGGGGGTTGAACAGGGCCTCCCAACGGGTGGTGCCCACCTCCAGCAGGTCGAGGGAGAGGGCCTCAATGTCGTCGAGGCGGCGGTTGAGCACGTCATGGAAGCGGTGCTCGTCGATCTGGCCGAGGCCATGGCTCTGGAGAGCCAACTTGGCGGCGGTGAGCGGGGTGCGCAGCTCATGAGCCACCATCCGCAACAGCCGCTCCTGCACCCCGAGCCGTTCGATCAGGGTCTCGTTTTCCTGACGCATCACCAGCAGCTGATCCTCGAGTTGCACCTCTCGCTGGCTGCGGCTGCCATCGATCTCGGCCGGCCGCAGGCTCAGACCCAGGCTGCTCACCACCTCCATCTGCTTCCAGCGCGGCAGCCAACTGCGGAGCTGCATCGAGAGGGTGCTGCCGGCAAACACCTGGCGGGGGGGGGGATCGAGCTTCACCAGGGCCGGGGTGGCCACGAGGCGATACAGCTCCAGCAATTCCGGCCGATGGCCCGGGTCGACGATCTCGATCGAAACCCTGTAGCCGCAGTCCTCGCGATCCAGGAAGGCCAGCAGTTGGCGCAAATCGGGGTTGGCCAGGTGGTGATTGGCCGCGATCAGCAGCAGCTTCAGCGGCGGTGCGGCGGCGGAAGGCGCGGCCAGGTCCCGCCGGGATCTCTCGAAGTCCTGGTTGGGCCCCGCGGCGGGCACGGCATGGGGGGATCACTGCAGGCCACCTTATGGGCGGCTTGGGCAGGGTGCTGCGATTTGGCTATGACAGGGGCGCAGGTGCCTCTCTCTTCCGGTCACCCCTCCTCCATGACCTTCCCGATCCAGCCGGACCGCCCTGCGATGCCATCGCCTTCCCCCGCGGCGAAACCCCAGGGCAACGGCCCTCCCCGCCCCGCCGGCACCCCCCACAGCCGCATCCAACTCGACAGCAGCCTGCGGCGCTGGTTCTCCCGCAACCTCGGTGTTTGGCGCTCCCGGCGCACCTTCTTCTTCCCCAACGACGAAGTGGTCCGCATCGACATGCTGCTGCGGGTCGAACCGCTCAACGAACCCAGCAAGGGGGAAGCCGGCTACCTCTTCACCTGGTGGCCCGAGCAGGCGATCGAGTTCTCCGCCCAGAAACCGCTTGTTCCGCTCCAGGGCAGCATGGAAGGCCACCTCTGCGGCCACCAACTCCACCGCAACAAGGGCTTCCTCGACGACCAACCCACCCGCAGCCAGATCCGCCAGGTGGATGAGCACGAAGTGGCGTTCCAATCCAACTACCAGGACTGGAGCATCCTTGAGCACATCCGCCTGATCGATCAGGACCGCTACCGGGCCCGTTCGATCTACACCTGGCGCCATGGGGTGCTGGAGCATGCCGAGGCGCTCCACGAGATCCGCATGGAGGAGGGCAGCAAGCCCCAGGGGCCGGTGGCCTGAATCCGAATTGGCACCGGCGGCGGAGCCACCTCGATGCATCAGCATGGGGAAGTCCGATCAAGCCTCCCTTGTCCTTTCCCCTTTGCAGTGCCCGGCGCCTGCTGGCGGCACCTCTCGTGGCCGTTCCTATTCTGCTGGCCGGAACCCCGGTCCAGGCCGCCCCGGCCACCCAGGCGGAGATGGGCCTCTACACCCGGATTGCCGCGGTGAACGTGTGCATTGCCCGCTCCGCCGGCATTGATTTCGACAAGGCCGTTGGGGTGGCAGGGGAAACCATCGCCCAGCTGATCCAGGGCCAGCACCAGGGCCTGATCCAACAGGTGGGCGATAAGCCCCTGACGATCGAGCAGCTGCGCAAGGGTGCGGTCAATTCCGCCGTGCTGGGCGCCGCCGAGATCTGCCCCAAGGCGGTGCCACCGGACGTGATGAAGAAGGTGGAAGCAGCCCTGAAGCAGGCGCCCGGCAAGGCCCCCGCCAAATAAACACGCCCATGGCCGCCGTTCGCCTCGCCGACTACCGGCCCGCTCCCTATTGGCTCGAGCGCACCGACCTGACGGTGCGCCTCTTCCAGGACCATGCCCTGGTGAAAGCGGCCCTGGCCTTCAGGCCCAATCCGGCGGCCGGAGCTCCCCCCTCCGCCGCCCAGGGCCGTGGAGAACGGGCGGAACCCCTGGTGCTGATGGGGGTGGACCTGGCCCTCGAGAGCCTGGTGATCGACGGCACCCCCCTGGTGGAGTCGGCCTTCGCCCAGGAGGCCGATCGCTTGGTGGTGATCGCTCCACCCCAGCGCCCCTTCCTGCTGGAAAGCCGGGTGCGGATCCACCCCCACACCAACACCACCCTGGAGGGCCTCTACACAAGCGGCGGCCTCTTCACCACCCAGTGCGAACCCGAAGGTTTCCGCCGCATCACCTTCCATCCCGACCGCCCCGATCTGCTCAGTTGCTTCCGGGTGCGGATCGAAGCCAACCGGAGCGATTGCCCGGTGCTGCTCTCCAACGGCAATTGCGTCGAAACGGGCCTGCTGCCGGCCGATGCCGCCAACGGATCCGATGGGGCTGTTTCAAGCGAGCGGCACTACGCCGTTTGGGATGACCCCTTCCCCAAACCTTCTTACTTGTTTGCCCTGGTGGCGGGCGACCTGGAGGAAGTGCGCGGCTCCTTCACCACCGCCGCGGGCAACCCCGTGAGCCTTCGGCTGCACGTGGAGCACGGCGATGGACCCACCACCGCCCACGCCCTGGCCTCCCTGCAGCGCAGCATGGCCTGGGATGAACAGGTCTATGGCCTGCAATACGACCTGGACGAATACAACATTGTTGCCGTGCGCCACTTCAACATGGGCGCCATGGAAAACAAGAGCCTCAATATCTTCAACTCCAAATTGGTGTTGGCCGACGCCGAAACCGCCTCCGATGCCGAACTGGAGCGGGTGGAGAGTGTGATCGCCCACGAATACTTCCACAACTGGACCGGCAACCGCATCACCTGCCGCGACTGGTTCCAACTCTCCCTGAAGGAAGGCCTCACGGTGTTCCGTGACCAGAACTTCAGCGCTGATCTGCATGGGCACGCCCTGAATCGCATCGAGAATGTGGCGATGCTTCGCAATACCCAATTCCGCGAAGATGCCGGTCCCACCGCCCACCCGGTACAGCCCGATAGCTATGAGGCGATCGATAACTTCTACACCACCACCATCTATGAAAAGGGCGCGGAGGTGATCCGCTGCCTCCACACCCTGCTCGGAGAGAAAACCTTCCAGCGCGGCATGGCCCTCTACGTGGAACGCCACGACGGCAGCGCCGCCACCTGCGCCGATTTCGTGCAGGCGATGGAAGATGCCGCCACCGGGACCCCGCTGAGCTTTGACTTCAACCGTTTCCGCCGCTGGTACCACCAGGCCGGGACGCCGGTGCTGCGCATCCAGCGGCATTGGGAAGCCGCTGAAGGCTGCCTCGAACTCACCATCCAGCAGCACACGCCGGCCACGCCGGGCCAAGCCGATAAGCAACCGGTGGTGATCCCCCTGGCCATGGGGTTGGTGGGCCAGGCCGGCCGGGCCCTGCTGCCCCGCCTCAAGGGAGAAAGCCCCGAGCAGGCGGAGCAGGCCACCCTCGATCCAAACCGCTGGGGGCGCAGCACCCGGCTGCTGGTGCTTCAGGAGAAGGAGCAGCGGCTGCGCTTTGAGGGTCTTCCCAAGCAAAGCCAGCCGCCGGCCCTTTCGTTGTTGCGCCATTTCTCCGCACCGGTGCGGCTGGAGATGGGGCGGCCGATTGGGGAGCTGGTGCACCTCTTCGCCACCGACAGCGATGCCTTCGCCCGCTGGGATGCCGGCCAGATCCTGCTGCGCAAGGCAGTTCTCGCCCGGGCCGGCGGCAGCCCTGAAGCGGGCCTGGAGGAGGAACTGATCGACGCCTTCGGCCGAATCCTGGCGGATCCCTCCCTGTCCGAGGCCAGCCGGGCGGCCCTGCTGGCCCTTCCCGGCCTGGCGGAACTGGAGGAGGCGATGCCGATCAGCGATCCCCCTGCCCTGTTTGCAGCCCTGCTGGCCCTGCAACGGCGCTTTGGCGAAGCCCTCGCCGAGCCGCTGCAGGGGGCCCTTGAGCGGATCACACCCCAGTGGCCCCTGGCCTGGCCCGCCGGCAGTGGCGACCGCAGCCTCACCGGCACCATCTGGTCCTGGCGCGTTGCCGCGGGCGACGGTGGCGCCATCGCCGCCGCCCGCGCCGCCGTGGACGGCAGCTCGATGACCCTGGCTCGCTCGGGTCTGCGGGCGCTGCAGTGCCAGCCGATCCCGGCTCGGGAGGCGGCCATGGCTGCCTTCCACGACCGCTGGCAGTCCAAGCCGGTGATCCTCGATGCCTGGTTTGCCCTGGAGGCCTCCGCCCCCTTCAAGGATGGTTTGGAGCGGGTGGAACGGCTGCTGCACCATCCCCGCTTCGATCCCATGGCGCCCAATTCGGTGCGGGCGGTGCTGGGGGGGCTGGCCGGCAATCCGCCGGTGTTCCATGCCGCCGACGGCAGCGGTTATCGCTTCCTGGCGGCCCGCATCGCCGAGCTCGATGCCCGCAATCCGATCACGGCCTCGCGGCTGGCCAAGGTGTTCAGCCGCTGGCGCAGCTACGGCCCGGAGCGCTCAGCCCGGATGGCCGAAGCCCTGGAGCAGTTGGCGGCCGCCCCCCTCTCCCCCAACAGCCGCGAGGTGGTGAGCCAGAGCCTGGCGGCGGAAGCGCCGGAGCGCTGACGCCGCAACCCAACGAGCTCCGCCCCGTATCGATGAGCCATCGCTACGGATTCGTGACGCCGGCAGCCCGCGGGCATCTGAACCCGATGGTGGTCCTGGCGCTGAAACTGATCAGGCGGGGCCATCGGGTGGTGGATGCGGCAAGCAGGGAGGTGCTGCTCGTGGATCAACTTTGCCCAGCGGCGGGCACGGTGGCGGAGCGGGTTGTGTGATTCCGGGGCAGAACCTTGGCATCGCTCAGCTGAGAGCTCTGAGGCCGGCGGCGGCGGGGCCAGCGCCGTGGCTGCCCCTCAGTCGTGGCCACGGCCAACCAGCCAACGGCTAGGGCAGCGGCGGCAGCTGGGGGGGGAGCCTGGGCAAGGGACGGGCCGACCGTTGGCCATCCTGGTCAGCTTCCTGCTCCGGGTCGAGGGGGGGAAGGGGCGGCGGTGGCACAAGCGGCTTGACCACGGCGGTGCCCCCGGCCGGTTGGGTCTGGGCCGGTTGGAGCACGGATGATTTGGCTACGGGAGGTTTGACCACGGGCGGTTTGGCCACAGGAGGTTTGGCCACGGGAGGCTGGACCCCCGGCTGGCCTGCCGGCGGGGGCGCTGGGCGGAAGGGCACCGAAACCCGGCTGCCCCCATCGCTAAAGACGGCGCTATGGAGCTGGCCGAAGACCGTCCGGCGATAGGCCCCCCCCTCACGGCCGGCGTGGGTACCCCAAAGGCCCTCCCAATAGAAGTAGATCACCCCATGGCCGCGCTGGGCCGCCAACTGCACCTTCTGGCTCAAGGTGTCCATCGTGGGGGTGCGGGCGCCGAAGCCAGCCAGGATGCCGATCTCCACCGGAATGCCCCAGGTGCGCGCCTTGACCAAGGCCGGCTGGTCCAGGTCCCGGCTGTAACCGGCGATCGAATAGGCGTAGTTCTGCACCACCAGGTCGTCGATCAGGCCGCCGAGGGCCCAGAGCTCCCAGTCCTGCAGCCATTGGTTGTAGGCGAAGCGGAAGGGGCCGGGCGAGAGGCTGATCACCAGGCGCCTGGAGCCCTGCACCGTCTGGAGCCGCGCCCGCAATTCGCGCAGCAGGCTGGTGAGCTGCTGGCGGCGCCACCGCATCCAGAAGCGGTCGTTGGGATCGAGCGGTGGCTCCTGGCCCGTCTCGGCCCGGTAGAGGGCGCGGGTGGTGTCGTCGTAGCCCAGCTCCACGGGCCAGGCGAAGTGGTCATCCAGCTGGATGCCATCCACATCACAGCGCTGCACGATTTCGACAATCAAGCCGATGAAGCGGGCCCGCACCCCCGGATGGGCCGGGTTCAGCCAGACCCGCAGATCCTTCAGGGGTGAGGTGGCCAGACTGGCACCGTGCATGGCGAAGAGGGCGCTGCCATCGGCGCGGCGCAGCAACCATTCGGGATGCTGCCGCACCACCTCCGCATCGCCAGGCTCCATCAGGCCGTACTCAAACCAGGGCACCACCTGCATGCCGCGGCGCCGGGCCGCCCGGGTGAGGCTGCAAATTGGATCGAGGTTGGGATTCACCTGGGCCAGGGTGGGCTCCATCGGCGCCCAGCGGCTGCGGTGAAACGTGGCGCCCCGGCTCCAGACATTCGGATACAGGGTGTTGAAACCCGTGGCGGCCAGGGCATCGACGGCGGCCTGGATTCGGCCGCTGTCGTAGTAAAGGGGGCTGGGGCTGTTGGTGAGCCAGACGCCCACCCGCCGCTCCAAGGGACGGGGCGGCTCGGCGGCCCGAACCCGGTCGCGGCTGCCGACCAGCTGCAGCAGCGCCACGACGGCGAGGGTGAGGCCCACCGGCAACAGCCGCTTGAGATGGGCCCGGCGCCGCAGGGGGGCCAGCGGCGCCGGGGCGGCGGAAAGATCGGGCTCGCTCACCACAACGCCCTGATCAGCGGAACATCGAGCTCACCGAGCTCTCCTGGTGGATCCGCCAGATGGCCTCTCCGAGCATGTTGGCCACCGAAAGCACCCGCAGCTGGGGGAAGCGGCGCTCGGGAGCAAGCGGAATGCTGTTGGTCACCACCACCTCCTCAAACAACCCCGGCTCCGCCAGTCGCTCCACGGCGGGAGGGGAGAAGACCGCATGGGTGGCGCAGGCCAGCACCCGGGCGGCGCCCTTGGCCCTCAGCAGCTTGGCCCCCTGGCAGATGGTGCCACCGGTATCAATCATGTCGTCGATCAGGATCGCCGTTCGACCCACCACATCGCCAATCACGGTGAGGCTTTCGGCCACGTTGTGGCCGGAGCGACGTTTGTCGATGATGGCCAGCGGAGCATCATTCATCTGCTTGGCGAAGGCCCGCGCCCGGGCCACGCCCCCCACATCCGGCGAGACCACCACCAGCTCGCCGAGGTCGCGGGTGCCGAGGTAATCGACCAACACCGGCGAACCGTAGATGTGGTCGCAGGGAATATCGAAATAACCTTGGATCTGGGAGGAATGGAGGTCCATGGCCAGCACCCGATCCACCCCTGATTTGACCAGCAGGTTGGCCACCAGCTTGGCGGTGATCGACTCCCGACCGGCGGTTTTGCGGTCGGCGCGGGCGTAGCCGTAATAGGGCACCACGGCCGTGACCTGGCGGGCCGAAGCCCGGCGGCAGGCATCCACCATGATCATCAACTCCATCAGATGGTCGTTGACCGGGGCGCAGGTGGGCTGAACGAGGAACACATCACAGCCGCGGATCGATTCCTGGATCTGGATGTAGAGCTCGCCATCGGCGAAGCGCTTGATCACCCGGGGACCATCGGCGATGCCGAGGTAGGCGCCGATCTCCCCGGCCAGCTCGGGGTTGGAGTTGCCGCTGAACAGCCGCAGGCGGCGGGTATCAAAGGCCGGGGAGGGGTGCCTGCCGGCCGAGTCCACCCGTTCTGCAGTCGTGGAAGTGGTCACGGCGGTCGCGGACACAGCGGCGCAGTTCCGATGGTAGAAGCGTGAGGGCCCGCTGGGCGCTTTCAGAGATCCTTCCCTTGACCGCACCCATCTCCCCTTCCACCTTCCAAGCCCCCGGCCCAGCGGCACAGATCGCAGCGGGCTCCCGGGCACCCCTGCCGCGGCTGGTGCTGGTGGCCCTCGGCTCCACCGACGCCCCCAGTGGCCCCGCCCAGCTGCTGCCGGCCGTCGCCAGCCGCCTGGCACACCTCACCGGCCTGGCCACCTGCCCGATCGCCAACCCCGAAAGACCTGAGAGCGCCCTGGCGGAGCTGCTGGGGCAGCCGGGCGGCTGGCTGGCCCCGCTCCCCCTCGATCCGGGGCTCCCCCTCGACCAGGGCAGCTGGGCCGAAGCGCTGGGGGCCTGGCGGCAAACCACCCTGTTGATGGTGGAAGCTCCGCAGCTGGCCACGGGACTGCCTGCCGCCGCCACGGCCCTGCTGGAGCGCTGGGGCGTTCCCCTGGTGGGGCTGATCCAGTGGGGTGGCCCCTGGGATGGCCAGCGCCGCCGCCGCGATGGCCTCCCCTGGCTGGGATGGATTGATCCCCTCAAGGTGGAGCCTGCAGCGGGCCCTTGCCCAACCGAGCAGGAGGGGATGCTGCTGGCGGCCCTGGGAGCGCGCTGGCGGCGGCTGATCGAACAGCTGGCTTGAGGGAGGAGCCAGGGGGGCCTGCCAGTGATCCTCAGGGGGCCTGCCAGACGGGCCGATCGGGGGGGAGGTCGAGCTGGCGCAGGCCGCCGTTCTCCTTTTGGGCTGGCTTGAGGGGCAGGGTGGCGAACTGGATCGGGCGGTGGTCATCGAGGCCGGCGGCCAGCAGGCTGAGGCTCTCGCGACCGGTGAGGTTGGTCTCCACCTGACCCTGCAGGGTGGTGAGCAAGCCCGGCAGCTGCAGCAGTTGTTCGGGACGGGCCAGACGCTCCCTCAGGCTGGTTTCGATCAGCTGGTGATCCTGCCGGCGGCCCGAATCGCCGTAGCCGGGATCGCGGAACCGGGCCAATTGCTCCACCTGCTTGCCATCCAGCCGCTGCAGGCCGCTCTGGAGATCGATCGTGTACTTCTGGGCCTTGTCTTGATAGCGCATCACCCGGGGGGGGCTGATCTCCAGCCCCCCCACCGCATCGACGATGGTGCGCAGGGCCGAGCGGGGCACCACCAGGAAGCGGTCGGGCCGGGGTGGCTCCAGACCGACCAGCTCCCGCACCCCATCGGCGGTGAGGGCGACCCCACCGCGGGCATACAGGCTGCCGAGGGCCACGGGGCGCGACTGGCCGGGCAGATTCACCGCCACCTCGGTGGGGAGGTTGAGCAACTGCAGCGGGCCCTTCGGGTTGATCCGCAACAGCAGCAGGGCGTCGGCAT
>DAIQNM010000028.1:10721-16125 GCA_036788375.1 Cyanobium sp. CTOTU6536
GCATTGGGGGGGCCGGCCGGGGCCGCCTTATTGAGCGTTTCGCCGAGCTTGTCGGCGTCGAGGCCAATCACCAGAACGGTGATCGCCCGGGCGGGCTTTTCCGCCAGGCTGCCGGGGGTGACCTCGAAGCTGTCCACGCCGGCCCGGTCCGGTTCTCGCCAGACCAGGGACAGCAAGCCGCCGCCCACCACGGCCCCCAGGCCCACCAGGGCTGCCCGGCCAACGGTCTGGGGGCTGGGGAGGGACAGCTGGGGCAAGGACGGGCGCAACCAACCAGGCTTACGGGCCTGGCGGGACGTGGAGGCCGATCTCTGGGAGCTGGAGCGGGGTTCCCGGCGGGGAGGCATGGAAGCCGGAGGAGCCAATGCGGACCACTCTGACCCAAGGGGGGGCGCCCGGGGCCGATAGCTTGAGCATCCAGGTGCGCCTCCCTCCCCCCTTGACCGCCGCCCAGCCCTCGCCGCTGCCCCACCAGAGGGCCCGCCCCCTCAAGCCGGGCAGCACCTATCCCGCCAAGGACCTTTGCAGCCAGTGCGGCCTCTGCGATAGCCGCTGGGTGGCCTACGTGCGATCGGCCTGCGCCTTTCTAGAGCAGCGTTTCGAGGCGATGGAAACCGAAGCCCATGGCCGCTCCCGCCAGCTCGACGACGACAACGAGCTCTACTTCGGCGTGCACCAGCGCATGGTCACCGCCCGGCTTCAGGCACCGATCGAGGGGGCCCAGTGGACGGGCATCGTCAGTCGCCTGGGGGTGCGGGCCCTGGAATCGGGCCTGGTGGATGCGGTGCTTTGCGTGCAGCAGAGCCCCCACGACCGCTTCACGCCGGTGCCTGTGTTGGCCCGCAGCACGGAGGAGGTGCTGGCGGCCCGGGTCAACAAGCCCACCCTTTCTCCCAACCTCAAGGTGCTCGAAGAGCTGGAGGGCAGCGGCATCCGCCGCTTGCTGGCGGTGGGGGTCGGGTGCCAGGTGCAGGCCCTTCGGGCCGTGCAGGCCACCCTTCCCCTCGATGAGCTCTACGTGCTGGGCCTGCCCTGCGTCGACAACGTCAGTCGCGCTGGGCTGCAGACCTTCCTGAACAGCGCCAGCCGCTCCCCCGAGACGGTGGTGCATTACGAGTTCATGCAGGACTTTCGCATCCACTTCCGCCATAGCGATGGCAGCGAGGAAACGGTGCCCTTCTTCGCCCTCGACACACCGGCCCTGAAGGACGTGTTTGCCCCCAGCTGCCTCAGCTGCTTCGACTACACCAACGCCGGCGCCGACCTGGTGGTGGGCTACATGGGGGCGGAATTCGGCCGCCAGTGGATCACGGTGCGCAACCCCCGCGGCCAGCAGCTTCTGGATTTGGTTGAAGCCGAACTCGACACCGCGCCGGTGACCAGCCAGGGCGACCGCCGTGCCGCCGTGCAGCAGGGCATCGAGGCCTACGACCGGGCCGTGAAATTGCCCCGCTGGCTGGCCGAAATCATCGCTCTGGTGGTGCAGCGCTTCGGGCCGAAGGGCCTGGAATACGGCCGCTTCTCGATTGATTCCCACTTCACCCGCAACGCCCTCTGGCTGAGGCGCCACCATCCGGAGCTGGTGGAGCGCCAGATTCCAGCCTTCGCCCAGCGCATCGTGAACCGCTACCGCCTTCCCCAACCGTGAGCCACCCCAGCCGGAGCTGCGGTGTGCTCCTTCACCCCACCTCCTTCCCCGGCAATCCCGGCAGCGGCAGCCTCGGAGCCGCTGGCCGCGCCTGGATCGACCTGCTGGGCCAGGCTGGGGTCGGGCTCTGGCAGGTGTTGCCCCTGGCCCCCACCGATGGCCTTGGCTCCCCCTACAGCTCCCCCAGTGGCTCTGCCCTCAATCCCTGGTTGATCGATCCCCAAGACCTGGTGGATGCCGGCCTGATCACCCCCCCAGACCTCGGCGGGCTACCCGCTGGCCCCAGCGATCGGCTCGACCCCCCACTGGCAGCGCGCCGTTCCCAGGCCATCGCCCGGGCCCTGGGCCTCCGCTGGGCCGACCAGCCTCCCCAGCGGCGCCAGGCCTTCGAACGCTGGCGCCGTGAGCAGGGCTCCTGGTTGCGCGACCACTGCCTGTTCATGGTGCTGCGGCAGCTCCAGGAGGGCAGGCCCTGGTGGGAGTGGCCCGGCCCCCTCGCCCGTCGCCAAGGCCGGGCCCTGCGGGCCCTCGAACGGGAGCACGGCCAAGCCCTGCTGGAGGAGGCCCTGCTGCAATGGCAGCTGCAGACGCAGTGGGAGGGCTTGCGGCAGCGGGCCCGCAGCCGGGGGGTGCGGTTGCTGGGCGACCTGCCCTTCTACGTGGCCCACGACAGCGCCGATGTCTGGTGCCGCCCCCACCTGTTCTCCCTGGGTCTCGATGGCAGCCTGGTGAGCCAGAGCGGTGTGCCACCCGATTACTTCGCGGCCACGGGCCAGCTCTGGGGCACCCCGGTATACCGCTGGAGGCGCCACTGGCTGAGCGGTTTCCGCTGGTGGTTAGCGCGGCTGGAGCGGCAACTGGAGCTGTTTGACCTGTTGCGCCTCGACCACTTCCGGGCCCTGGAGGCCTTCTGGAACGTGCCGGGGGGAGACACCACCGCCGAGAACGGATCGTGGGTTCCTTCCCCCGGCGGCGTTTTGCTCACCCTGCTGAGGCGCCGCTGCCGCCGCCGCCACACCCTCCTGACCGACGGCCGACTGCCGCTGATCGCCGAGGACCTGGGCGTGATCACGCCCCCGGTCGAAGCCCTGCGGGACCGGTTCGGCCTACCGGGCATGAAGGTGCTGCAGTTCGCCTTCGACGGCGCCGCTGACAACCCCTACCTGCCGGCCAACTTCGAGGGAAGTCGCTGGGTGGTGTACACCGGCACCCACGACAATGCCACCAGCCGCGGCTGGTGGGACAGCCTCGACCACGGTGGCCGCAGCCGGGTGGAGCACGTTCTCCAGGCGGCGGTCAACGCCCCCTCCTGGCAGCTGCTGGAGCTGGCCCTGGCCTCCAGCGCCGAGCTGGCGGTGGTGCCCCTCCAAGACCTGCTCGAACTCGACGATGGCGCCCGCTTCAACACTCCGGGCACGGTCGAGGGCAACTGGAGCTGGCGGCTCGATCGACCGGTCTCCGACCTAGCCGGGGCGGTGCATGGCTATGGGGACATGGCGGCCCGCTACGGGCGGGGTGCGGCTGCCGATGGCGCCGGGGCGGACGGAGGGGGCTGAGGCGAAGCCTGGGGCGCGGCCGGTGGGGGATAGGCAAAGGAGCCGGCCTGCCCCGCCACAGGAGCCAGGGCCTTGCCGTTCCAGCGCACCGAGCCGGCCTCGGGGGCGGGATCGAGCCGCAGCCGGAAGGGTGGCAAGACCGGCAAGGACAGCTGCCCCCGCAGCGCATCGAGGCTGGTGTTGGCGCCCCGGGAGCTGGTGAGCTCCAGGCGGGTGGGGGTAGTGAACTGCAGGTCCAGCTGGCCCAGGGCGAGGTTGGGGGCGGGGGAACCCGCTTCGGCCCGCAGGCGCTGCAAGGCCTGACCGGCGGCGGCCCGATCGATCGGGCGTAGGTCTGGATAGGCCTCCAGCACGGCCGCATCGGCAGCACCGGCCGCACCCGCACCCCGTTGATCCATGGGGGGGATCGGATGGGTGCTGTGCAGGCCCCGGCTGGCCAGGCGAAACTGCTGGAGATTGAGCAGCTGGATCAGCCCGAGGGCCACCAGCCCATAGAGCAGGGTGCCCTGCCAGCTGGTGAACACATCGATCGAACCCGGCGTGAACCGCCGCGCCAGGGGCTCGCGGCTGGAGCCGCGGAATGCGCTGGAAGGACCGGGAAGGGCCGCCCCGAGGCTGCCGGGGGCCAGCTCGAGATGGCGTTCGAGCAGGGGCAGCATGGTGCGCAAATAGGCCGGCTCCGGCAGCCGATCCGGCCAGCCCCGCTCGAGGGCTTCGATCACCGCGGTGCTGACGCGGGTCTCCTGGGCCAGTTGGCGCAACCCCAGACCCCGGCTTTCGCGGGCCTGGCGCAGCCGGCGGCCCGCCTCCTGGAGGGAATCGTTGGCAAAGCCAGAGGCGCCCCCCTGGGGAGCCTCCGCAGGCCGCTTCAGGCGCGGCCAAAGCCTCCGCACCAGCGCGCTGAGGGCGCTCGGCACGGGGGGAAGCGCTCGGGTGGAGGGGGGGACCTTCAGGGAGGGAGCGACGGCGGCCCCCATTCTCGGCCAAGGGCCCCTACACGGGAGACCTCCCGCCATTGGCCTTCCGGCAGATCGGCCAGGCGCAGCGAACCGATCGCCTCCCGCTTGAGATCCAGCACCGGATATCCCAGCAGGGCTGCGGTGCGACGGATCTGACGGTTGCGGCCCTCCCGCATCACCAGCTCCAGCCGGGTGGCATCGCGGTGGCGCTCCAGGAGCCGGATCTCCACCGGCTGACTGGCCAGGCCCTCGAGGCTCACACCGGCAGCCCAGCGCTCCAGGGTGGCAGGGCCGGGCTGGCCTTCCACCCAGATGCGGTAGGTACGGCGATGGCCGAAGCGCGGATGGGTGAGCCTCAAGGTGAGGTCACCGTCGTTGGAGAGCAGCAGCGCCCCCCGGCTATCGGCATCCAGGCGCCCCACCGGATGGAGGCCGCGGCCCTGCCGCAGCTCCAGGGGGAGCAGATCCAGCACCGTGGGGCGGCCCTGGGGGTCATGGCAGGTGCACAGCACGCCTAGGGGCTTGTGCAGCAGCAGGGTCAAGGGGGCTGGCCGGGCCAGAAGGGGGCGACCATCCACGGCAATGCGGTCCCGAAGGGGATCGGCCCTGGCCCCCAGCCTGGCGGGCAAGCCATTGAGCTGCACCCGGCCCTGGCGAAGCAGCTCCTCGGCGTGGCGGCGAGAGCAGAGACCGGCGGCGGCGATCAGCTTCTGCAGCTTCTCGCCCCGGCCATCGGGATCCGGCGGGGGGTGGTCCATGGGAAGCCAGGGGCCCTGGCAGTCTCCCGCGGGGCAGGCCCGCTGCATGCCAAAGCGGATCCATTCCGCAAAAGAGTGGTAGCTTTACGAAACGCATGGGTTTCGTAACTGTCCACCGCTCCGGTGGCGGCCGAGCCCGATCCCTCCCTCCGACCATGCCCTCCGTCACTCTGGCCGGCTCCGCCGCCCTCGCCCCCTGCGGCGACATGGTGCGCTCCTACCTGCGGGACATCGGCCGGGTGCCGCTGCTCAGCCACGAGCAGGAGATCACCTTGGGCCGCCAAGTGCAGGAGCTGATGGTGGTTGAGGAGCTGCGGGAGGAGCTGACCCTGCGCTGCGGCGGCCAGGAGCCCAGTCCTGAGACCCTGGCCGCCGAGGCCGGCCTCACCGTGCCCCTGCTGCGGCGGCGCCTGCAGGCCGGCCGGCGCGCCAAGGAGCGGATGGTGGCCGCCAATCTGCGCCTGGTGGTGAGCGTGGCGAAGA
>DAIQNM010000029.1:0-16118 GCA_036788375.1 Cyanobium sp. CTOTU6536
GGATCACGCCGTCGGGACGGAAGGCGTGGAACGGCTGCATCGAGATCTCGTAGGAGAGATCGGGGTTCTCGGAGCGCTCACGGAAGCCGGGATGGCGGTCGCGCAGGTCGCGGTAGACCTTCATATAGCGGCCCGCCTGGCGCATCATCCACACCGGTGGCCGCTCCACCTGCTCACCTCGGGCGGCGCGCAGCAGCAGGGGGGCGGTCTCGGTCATGGAGCCAGGCGGATCGGCGATCCGGAAACCTAGCGGAGCGACCCGGGCCCACCCGAAGGCTCGTCATCAGTCGTGGCAGAGGGCGCCTTGAGCGGCCCCGACCCGGAGCGATGCCGGCGAGCCCTGGCTCTCGGGCGCTGGCGCTGCCCGCCGATCGCACGACAATGGGCCCACCGCCACGGTTGAGCCGACCATCACGCCAACCATTCCGATCCCTGCCGGTCCTGCCGAAAGCGTGCTGAGCTCAGGAAGCATGCTGCGATCAGGAACCGTGCCGAGCTCCCGCAGCCGCAGGGTGTTGCGTTGCCGCCTCGTTCGGCGCCTTGGGCCCGTGCTGGCCCTGGCCGCTCTGCTGCAGGGCTGCCTCGGTCCCCGTCAGACCCTGCATGTGGTGATTGTTCCGACCAGCCGCCTCGAGTGGCTGCAGCGCGATGGCAAGGCCCGGATCCCGTGGACGCCGTTGCTGCAGGAATACCAGCGTCTCCATCCGGGCTTGCAACTGCAGGTTTCGGTGGTGGATGAGGCGCACCTGGAGGAGACGCTGCGGCGGGACCGTAGCCGGGGGCTGGGCCCCGATCTGCTGGTGCTGCGGGCACCGGTGGCGAATGCCCTTCTTCAGCAGGGGCTGGTGGAGCGCCTCAATGATCAGCCGGCCTGGCATCGCAGCCAGCCCCTGCTGGAGCCGGCCCTGGTGGAGCGGGTCACCACCGCTGCAGGCGTCGCGGGCCTGCCCGCTTACAACATCCTCACCCTGGCTTGCTTCAATCGCCAGGTGGTGCCCCGGCCACCGGCCAGCCTTGACGCGTTGATGGGCCTGGCCGCCTCCGGCCGACCGATCGGGGTGGCAGTGGATCCGATCGGCATCTGGTGGAGTGCCGGGGCCCTCGGCGCCCAGGACGCCATGGTGCCGATCCTCACCGGTAATCCCAGGGTCGCCACCGCTAACGCCACCGCCACCGCCTCGCCGACCGCCGACCGTGCGGCCCTGCTGGCCTGGTTGACCTGGCTGCGTCAGTTGGCGCTGCAGAGCCGGGTGGACATCGCCAGCGGGCCCCGGGAGCTGGTGGAAGGGCTCGAAAGCGGCCGCCTCAGCTGGATCCCCTGCTACAGCGCCTCCCTGGCGCACCTGGAGCGCAGCATGGGCAAACGGCTCGGGGTCGCCCCGCTGCCCGCTGGTCCGGCCGGCCCCCCCACCCCGTTCGGCACCGTGATGGTGATGGCCCTGGGTAGCGATTCCTCCCCTCCCCAGCGCCGGCTCGCTCTTCAGCTCGCCGAACTGAGCCTTGATCCGCTCGTGCAGCGGGAGATCACCCTGCAGAGCCTGATGGTGTTGCCGGCGAATCGCTTCGTGTCGGTGCCCGTGGCCAGTTCCGGCCGTCTGGCGGCCCTTGAGCAGGCCCAGCGCCAGTTCGATGAACGCTCCAAGCTGCTCACGGCCTCCTTTTCCGCGGACCGGCTCCGGCGGACGCAACCCTTGGTGGAAGACCTGCTTTGGAAGGTGATGCTGGGGGTGGTCACGCCCCAGCAGGGCACGGAAGCGTTGCTCCGCCTCAGCCCTCCCCGCTGATGTCCACCTTTCTGTTTGAGATTCAGGGTTGGCTGGCCTTCCTTGACCGGCTGCCGGTGCTGCTGCAGCTGCTGCCGGTTGGCCTGCTGCTGCTGGGCCTGCTCCGGCTGCGCCGCCTGCCTCGCCAGGGCCGGTGGGGCTGGCTGTGGGACTTACCTCTGGTGGTGCCGCTGTTGGTGGGGCAGGCGCTGATCGCCCTGGTCCTGCTGGCGCTGCATCAGCGGGTGGGTCTGGTGCTGCTGCTGGGTCAGTTCAGCCTGGCCTGGCTGCTGCTGCGGCTGGCGGAGCGCCAGCTGCTGGCCCGTTGGCTGCCGCCCGACTCCCTGCAGCTGCTGGGCACCCGCCTGCTGCGGCCCCTCTTCCTGTTGGCCGTCTTGCTTGCGGGGATCGATGCCCTCGGCAGCCTGCAGGATCTGGCCGCGGTGCCCCTTGGCGTGTGGTTTGGCGGAGCGATCCGGCTTGGCGATCTGTTCAGCGTGCTGGTGGTGCTTTACCTCCTGTTGGTGGGCCTGCACCTGCCGGCCGCCGGGGCGAGCCTGCTGGTGCAACGCGGCCTGGGCATCAGTGAGGGCAGCCGGCGCGCCCTGGATCAGATCCTGCAGTACGTGATCTTCAGCCTGGGGGTGATCTGGGCGATGGGCCGGCTCGGGTTCAACCAGACCGGGGTGCTGGCCATCGCCGGCGGCCTCTCGGTGGGACTGGGTTTTGGCATCAAGGAGGTGTTCTCCAACATCGTGAGCGGCCTTTGGCTGCTGATCGAAGGATCGGTGCGACCCGGTGAAGTGCTGATGCACGAGGGCGAGGCCTGTGAGGTGCGCCGCCTCGGCCCGCGGGCCACCACCCTTTGGCGCAGCGGCGACAACGCCGAAGTGGTAGTACCCAACCAGAGCTTCTTCACCACCGCCACCACCACCTACACCCGCAGTGACCGGATGCGCCGCTGCAGCCTCGAGCTCCAGGTGGCCCAGAGCTGGAATCCCGAGCAGATCGTGGCCCTGCTCGAGGGTCTCGCCGCCGACCATCCCGCCGTTCTCGCCCAACCTGCCCCGAAGGCGCGGCTGGTGGAGTTCGGTGGCGAACGCTATGGCTACAAGCTCAGTTTCTCGATCGCCGATCCGCTCGGGGCCGCTTCGGTGACCGCCGATCTCAGGCTGGCGATCTGCCGCCGCTTCGGGGATCTGGGGATGGATCCTCCGGCTTGAGAGACAACGCGGCGATGGGCTTGCCCAACTCACGCTCCGGTGTGATGGCGCCCATGCCTATGCCCATGCCTATGCCTATGCCCATGCACACGCTTAGGGAACCTCTGAGCCATCGCCAGCATGGGAATCACCAGCTTAGTCGCTGATTTCATCAAACACATCCTTGGCGGCCAGCAGGGCATTTGTTGCCGCAGGAAAGCCAGCGTAGGCAATCATTTGGGTGATGATTTCGATGATCTCGGCACGGCTCACACCACAATTGATCGCAGCCTCAATGTGCAATTTGAGCTGGGGTGAGGAGAAGCCCTGCACTGTCAGGGCTGCAATGGTGCAGAGCTCACGTACCCGGTCATCCAGAACCGTTCTGGTGTAAAGCTCTCCATAGGGAAACTCAACATTGACGCGAGCAAATTCCTCAGAAATAGATTCGATCTTTGCAATCAGAGTATCGGCTTTGTCGCCCAGGTGATGACGCATTTCTTGCATCCCCTGGCGGTACAACTGGGAGTGACGGGTCATTCGCTGATGGCCTTGGCAAGGAAAGGATTTCCATCAGTTTAGGTGCTCCACGAACAACTTCTACTGCTCAGCAGCCAATCTGACTGAGCATTCTCTGCAGGGGCATCTCCCCCGTGGCCAGAGGCTGGCGGCGTGCCATCCATTCGGGTTCATTTGGGGAAGTTTGATCAATGCCAATCGAGTGGATCCTCCGCCGGGCCGAGATTCTGATCGGTCCATTTAATTTTGGCTTTGGCATCGCCAATGCCCTCACACCTTGATTGCCTCGATCGTCTTCCATGCCTTTTGGTCAATGGAGGGCGAAGCCCGCGTGCACAATCGAATCATCTTGATCTGTCATGCCAACTGTGTTCTGGCTTCCCTGCTGCAAGTGCCCCACTCCCCCCTGTGTCCGGTCCTGATCAGAGGGGCAAGTCAGATTCGGAACCTTCTTCCAGCTCCGGCAGGCGGGCCGGATCATGGCGGAACACCAACACCGAAAGCGGCGGTAGGCAGAGCTCCAGGGAGTTTGCGTAACTGTGCATGGCAAAGGCTTCGGTGAATTTGCCGCCGAGGTTGCCGAGGTTGCTGCCGCCATAGCGGCTGCCATCGGTGTTGAACACTTCGGTGTAGAAGCCCCCGATCGGGACGCCGACCCGGTAGTGGGAATGGCTCTGGGGGGTGAAGTTGGCCACCACCACCAGCCAGTGACCGCTATTGCTTTCGCGGCGCATGAAGCTGATCACGGAGTGTTGGCTGTCATTGCAGTCGATCCACTGAAAACCGTATTCACTGAAATCATCGCCCCACAGAGCCGGCTCCGATTTGTAGAAGCTGTTCAGGTCGTCCACCAGCAACTGCAGGCCCTGGTGGGCTTCGTGCTGCAGCAACTCCCACTGCAGATCACCCCAGACGTTCCATTCGGCCCGCTGGCCAAACTCCATGCCCATGAAGATGGTTTTCTTGCCCGGGTGGGTCCACATGTAGGCCAGCAACGCACGCACATTCGCGAACTTCTGCCAGTCATCGCCGGGCATCTTGTGGAGCAGGTTGCTCTTGCCATGCACCACTTCGTCGTGGCTGAGGGCCAGCATGAAGTTTTCGGTGAAGGCGTACCAGATCGAGAACGTGACATTGTTCTGATGAAACTGGCGGAACCAGGGATCCAGCTCGAAGTAATCGAGCATGTCGTGCATCCAGCCCATGTTCCACTTCAGATTGAAGCCGAGGCCACCGATGTTGGTGGGCTGGGTCACCATCGGCCAAGTTGTGGATTCCTCGGCAATCGAGAGGGCGCCGGGGAAATGCTCAAACAGCACGTGGTTGGCCTGCTGCATAAAGTGCACGGCTTCGGTGTTTTCGCGCCCGCCCTGTTCATTCGGCAGCCATTCACCAGCCGGACGCAGGTAATCGCGGTAGAGCATCGAGGCCACCGCATCGACCCGGATGCCATCGATGTGGAACTCCTCAAACCAATAGATCAAGTTGGCCACAAGGAAGTTGCGCACTTCGTTGCGGCTGTAATTAAAAATAAGCGTGCCCCATTCCTTGTGCTCGCCGATGCGCGGGTCGGCATGTTCGTAGAGGTGGGCGCCATCGAAGAAGGCCAGGCCGTGGGCATCCTTGGGGAAGTGGCCCGGCACCCAGTCGAGGATCAAGCCGATCCCCTCGGCATGGCAGCGGTCCACGAAGGCCCGGAATTCATTCGGGCTGCCGAAGCGGCTGGTGGGGGCGTACCAGCCGGTGACCTGGTAGCCCCAGGAGCCGTCGAAGGGATGCTCCGTGATGGGCATCAATTCGATGTGGGTGAAGCCCCGCGCCTTCACGTAGGGGATCACCTTGTCGGCCAGCTCGGGATAGGTGAGCAGGCGGGCGCCGGGTTTCAGGTCCGCCGCCGGCACCGGCGGGCGGGGCGTGCCGTCGGCTTCGATGTAGGGCTGGTCGGCGGCGGCGTGGATCCAGCTGCCCAGGTGCATCTCGTACACCGAGATCGGCTGGTCGAGGGGATTGCGGCCATCGCGCTCCCCCATCCAGGCGGCGTCGCCCCAGGTGTAACCGCCGAGGCGGGCCACCACCGAGGCGTTGTCGGGGCGCACCTGGTGACGGAAGCCGTAGGGATCGGCTTTTTGATAGCAATGGCCGTTCTGGGCCCGCACCTCGTACTTGTAGAGCGAGCCCTGCTCGAGCCCGGGGATGAACAGCTCCCAGGAGCCGCCAAGCCGTTGCTGCATCGGATGGTGGCGGCCATCCCAGCCGTTGAAATCACCCAGCACCGCCACACTGCGGGCATTCGGGGCCCACAGGCAGAACTGCACCCCGGCCACGCCGTCGCGCTCCCCCGGGTGGGCCCCCATCTTTTGCCAGATGTGGTGGTGGTTTCCCTCGGCGAAAAGGTGCCGGTCCAGATCGCCCATCCACTCCTGGCGGAAGGCCCAGGGGTCGTGGGCCTCATGCTCGATGCCGCCCCGCAGCACCCGCACCCGGTAGCGGCTGCCGGGATCGGCGCCGACCTCGGCTTCAAACAACCAGGGGTGATGGGGGGTGGCCATGGGCCTGGCTTCGGCCCCATCCAGCAACAGCTGGACCCGCTCGGCCTCCGGCATCCACACCCGCACCAGCCAGCCGCCGTCGTGGGGTTGGGGGCCCAGCAGCGCGAAGGGGTGGTCGTGGCGGCATTCCGCCAGCCTCGTGGCGTCATCGACCATCCAATTGAGGCTGGGCAGAACCATGGTGGCGGGTCGCAAGGACGCGCCGGGAGCTTACGCCGCTTTGACGACCTCAGCGGCCGCCGGCTGGACCGTTGGCTTCGGTGGGGAAGTCGACACCCACGATTTGGTTGTTGGAGTCGAGGATCACAAACAGGCTGTCGGTGAGGCGGCTGAATTGGGTCGTGACCAGCACAAGCTTGCTGTCCACGGTGGATTCAGCCTTCAACACCTGCTTGATCGCCACGTAATCCCCGGTCAGCCGCTGCAGCCGCTGCCATTTCAGTTGCAGCTTGGCAGCGGGGATTTCCTCCTGCAGATTGGGGCTGAGCAGGGCCCGTGCCGAGACGTAGCGGCCCTTGCCGAGGCCCTCGACGAATTTTCGAGCCACCGCTTCCGCCGGCTGGTCGGAGGCATCGAGGTGGTAGCCCTCCAACAGCCCCGCCGCGTCGATCACCAGCAGCAGGCGGCGGCTGCCGGCGGCGGTCTGCAGTTGGGCGGTCACGGTGTTGGAATCGAGACCCGGCTCCACCGCGCCAATGCTCCAGCTCTTCACGGTTGGCATGCCGCTCAGCCGTTGCTGCACCAGCGCCGGGCTGGTCATCTGCTGCAGATTTGGGCTGAACAGCCGATAGAGGGCCAGGCCCCTGGCGCTCTGCAGGGTCTTGAGGATGCGCTCGGCGTCCGCCCGGGCGCGGGCCTCGGCCTGGGCACTGCTGAGCTGGTGCTGCGGTGCCGCGCCGGCCTGGCCCGTCGGGGCGGCCGGCATGGCCTGGGCCCGGACCGCCGCCGTGCCCACCAGTCCGCTGGGCAGGGCCGCAGCGCTGACCAGGGCCAGGCCGATCAGCCTGGTGCACAGGGAAAATGGCGGCATTGCGGGGCTGTTGGGGTCTGTTCACTCTGCCCCAGCCCCTCCGCCCAGCAATGGATCGATTTGCAGGATCGCGTTCTGTAGGTCCAGCTCCAGGCTCACGACCCGGTGCTGCGGACCCGACCCACCCCAGGGCGGTGAGCCATCGCCGGGGTTCACGGCGACGGCCGGCCAGGCGGCCGGGGCGATCGAGAGCCGCAGCCGGTCGCCTGGGCGCAAGCGAACGGCCAGGGGCTGCAATTCCACCTGGCGTAGCTCCAGCCGCAGGGCCGCGGGACCGAGGCAGCGGGCAAAGCCGGTGCTGATTTGGCTCACGGCGCCGCCGCCGGCCGGCAGCAGCGCCAGGGCCAGGCAGAGGTCGAAGCCCGGCTGATCGGCCCCCACCGTGAGCCGGAGCCAGGGCCGGCCCAGCAGCAGCAGCTCGCTGGCCTGGGGCGCGGTGGTGAAGCAGGCCACATCGGTGCGGGCATCCAGGTCGGCCCGATCGACCATCCCGGCAGGAAGGCCCAGATGGCCCCCGCGGCTCGGCACGGGCCGCCATGGGTCGTGAACCAGCATCACGCAGCCGGCAGAGGCCTTGGAGGCTGCCAGGGGGGCCTCCAGCAGTTGTCCCTCGTCAGGGCGCACCGCCGCCCGCCCATCGCTGCGGAGGCTCCAGCGGGGAGCCGCCAGGGGGGCGTTCCCAGGGGTGCTGGGCTGGGGCGCGAACCAGCCCGTTTCCCCCTCGCCGGCCAGGGCCACGGCCCCTTCGGCGGCGGCGGCCAGCGGCCCCGCCAGGAGCGTGGCTGGATCCCCTGGTGCGACTGGCATGGCGACGCCCGGCCCCAGCAGGTGGCGGCGAAAGAAGGCCAGCTGCAGCGCATCGAGGCCCCCATCCCAGCCGAGGTGGGTCCAGGGCCCCACCACCAGGCCGGGTTTTCCGCCTGCCGCTTGCGACCTTTCCCAGAGGTCGAGCACCCCGGCCAGGTGGGGGTCATGCCAGCCGCCAATCAACAGCATCGGGCGCCGCAGCAGCTCAGGCACAACGTCGTGGCGCCGCCAAGACGCGATGTCAGCCGGATCCCGCCGCAACCAGGCCAGCCCCATGCCGTCGGGATCGAGTTGGTCCAGCAGGGCAGCCCCGTCTTCTGAATAGGTTGCGGCCGTGAGGCTGCGGCGGATCGCCCGCCAGCCATCGCCATCGCCGCGGCGGCGGCAGCCCTCGGCCGCCAGCTGGAGGGCCCAGGCCAGGCCTAGGCCCCACCAGTGGGCTCCCCCCTCAGCCGCCCAGTGGCGCCGTTCATCCAGTCCCGCCATGGCGGGCACCAGGCAGTCGGGCAGGGGATCGTCGGCGGTGTGGCACTCGCCAGAGCCGCCGCTGTTGAGCAGCTGGGTCAGGCCCTGGTAGGAGAAGCCGTAGGTGCCGAGCCGGCCGTTGGATCCCGGCAGATTGCGGGCCCAGCGCACCGCGGTGGCGCCATCGGCGGCTTCGCTGGCGAATCCGCGAAAGTGACCCTCCGAATCACCCCGGCCCCGCACGTCCTGCACGGCCACCAGGAAGCCGTGGCCCGCGTACCAGCGGGGGTGGGCATAGGTGACCGTGGAGGCGATCGCCCGCCCATAGGGCTGGCGCATCAACAGCACCGGCCAGGGCCCTTCGCCAGGGGGGCTCCAGATCCGGGTGGCCAGCCTGGTGCCATCCGAGCAGACCATCCAAAGGTCCTGGACCCGGCAGGGGCCGTCCGGCGTCATTCAGCGCACGTCGGGGCAATACAGGCCGATCACATAGGTGGTAAGCACCTCGGCATCGACGCTGTTGAGCCCTTGGCTCGCGGCCACCTGGCTAATCGACTCTTTCGAGACGGCCGATTGGCCCGCGGCGTTGCGCTGCTTGAACTGGTCGCAGAGGGTTTTGGCCAGGGCCGGGTTTTGTTTCACGGTTTCCAGCAGGGCGGAGGCCGCCTCGGCCGGGAGGGCTGTGGCCAGGGGGAGCGCCAGCAAGAGAGATCCTGTCAGGGCCAACAGCGAAGCTCGGCCAAGGGCCAGGCCCCGGCTGGGGGAGGGAGTATGCGCCATCACCGATGTCATGGGCAGGAAAAGGGCGAGAGGCTCGCCCCCGGGTGTGGATCTATTTCATGCAATCCAGACCGCCGCAGCGGTTCGGTCGGGGTCAGTTCCCAGGGCGACTGGCAGCGGCCCTGGCCCGCAGGATCCAGGCGCGCACGGTGGCCAGGCTGATTGGCGCCATCGCGGTGCCCGTGAGGCGGCGCTGCAGCCGCCCCACCTGGCGCTGCAGGTCATCGGCCTCGGCCATCGCCAGGGCCCGTGGATCGGCCACCCCGGCATGGAGCAGCAGGGCAGCCTCGGCTGGTGCCAGATCCACGCCCACGACAAGCCTGGCCTGGCCCCGCAGCCGGATCAGCCGCGCTTCGCTGCCCGGGCTGTGGCGGGCCAAACTGCGGATCTGTGGGCTGGCGAGGGAGGCCACCGCCTCCCAGCTGCCGATCCCTTCTTGGCGCAGCAGGGCCACCTCTTCCCGGTAGGCCTGGGGCGGGCTGAAGGGATGGGTGCTCATGGTCCGGTTTCCACCGCACCGCTGGCGAGGTTGATGCGGGCCTCGCCAAGCACCACCGGCCGACCGGCGCCGCCCTCGGCTGGTTCGATTCGGCGCAGCCGCACGCGCACCAGGCCGTCGGCACTGCTGCGGCCCCGGGCCTGCACGTTGAGGGCCAGCTGCTCCACGGTGGGGGCGATGGCCTCTGGGGCCAGATCCGGCGGCGCGGCGCCGATCACCAGGTCGGTGCCGTTGTCGAAAACCACCGGCACCGTGATGGCCCCGTTCACCGAAATTCGGGGCTTGTAGCTCACCGCAAAGGCCAGGCAGGAGATCGCCAGCAACAGGGTGAAGCTCGTAATCCCCACCAGGCGGAAGCGCACCCCCCAGCCGAGCAGGAAGGCCACCACGGTGACCAGCGCCAGCACGGCGCCGGCCACGCCGAGCCACTGGCCCGCCTGGAACAGGATTGGATCGGCGGCCATCGGGTCCACGGGATACGCCCCTTATATTGCGGCCCAACCGGACGGCGACTCTCCCAGGCGGATGCCCGAACGGCCTGAGTCAGGGACGGACGGAGAAGCCGACCGCGGTAGCCAGGGCAATGATCCTGGTGCCAACGGCTTGGCGCCCCCAGGAAGTCGGCGCTGGCGCAGGGGCTTCGCCTGGGGTGGCCTGCTGGCAGGGGGCCTGGCGTTGGGGACCCTGGCGCTGCGCACGGGTCTGGATCCCCTGATCGGTCGCACCTACAACCACTGGAAACCACGGATCGAGGGGCTCGTGGGGAGCGTGATGGGCCACCCCCTCGAGCTCGGCCCCTACCGCGGTTTCGGCCTCGACGGCCTGCGGGTTGGCCCTAGTCGCCTGCGGGCCGGAACCAGGGATGACTCCACCGTGGTAGCGGCATCAACCGTGGTGCGCCTGCACCCGCTGGCCAGCTGGCGGCTGCGGGGTCTGGTGCTCGACCTGGATTTCGAGGGAGTGGAGGCGGACCTGCGGCGCAATGCCCGCGGCCGCATCTGGGAGCTGGGGCCCTTTCGCCCGGGCGGCCAACCCCCTCGCCTCGAGATCCGCTTCCGCCTGCCCCGCCAGGGCCGGGTGCGGTTCTGGGGGCTCACCCCATCGGGTCAGCCCCTGGTGGTGGATGCCAAGGGCAGTGCCCTGTTGCACACCCATCAGCGCAGCCTTGCCTTCCAGGCCCAGGTGGCGGTGCCGGGCCAGCCAGGCCAGGCCCAGCTGGTGGGCGATGGCAACTGGCAACGCAACCTCTGGCGGGTGGACGTGGCCACTGCCGACTTTGCTGCGGCCCCGTTCCAGCCCCTGCTGCCGTTCAAGGGCCGCCTGGGCGGCGAGGCTGCCGGCCGGTTCCGCCTGCAGTTGGACCAGGGCCTACCTAGCTGCGAGGGGGAGCTGACGCTGAAACGGGCCCGCTGGCAGCCCCAAGGGCAGATCACTGCCCTGGCCAGTGGGGGGCTGCCGGTCCGCTGTTCGGGTCGTTCCCTCACCCTGGCGGATGCTCCCTGGAGCTTCGGCAGCTGGGGGGGAAGGGTGGCCGGCCGCACCGCCACCGATGGCAGCCTCAGCCTGGTGGCCTCGGCCCAGGCGCCCGCCAACAACCCCCTGGCGGGGCGCCCCCTGCGTGCCCGCCTGCAGGGCCACTGGCGCCGTGGCGGCGTGACGCTGGATCAACTCGATGGCTTCTACGGCCAGTCGCGCCTCCGGGCCGCCGGCACGGTGGGCTCAAATCTCAACCTCAGCGGCGGCTGGTGGCTGGATCCGGCCGATGTTCCCGGCTCGGAGCGGCTGCCCGCCTGGCTGCGTCAACGCCCCCTGCAGGGCTCGCTGCGCGCCGCTGGGCGCTTGGTGGAGCCCAATCTGGCGGCGGTGCTGCCCGAGGTCGACCTGCCCCTGCTCGGCAAGGCCGATCTCGCCCTCGACTGGAGTGGCGGTCTGCTGCGTCTCCAGCAGCTGCGCAGCACCCATCTGCAAGCCAGCGCCTCCCTGCCCCTGGGCCTGGTGCCAGGTCGTGGGCTGGTGGTGGGGGATCTTTCCAGCCGTTTCCAGCTGCGGGATTACCCGCTTGAGCGGCTCGATCCTTTGGTCGGTACCCGTCTGCAGGGTCGCCTCGATGCCGATGGCAGCCTGCGGGGGCCATGGCGCCGCCTGCTGCCAGACCTGCGCCTGCAGCTCCACCGGCCTGGCGTGGGGCCGCTGCGGCTGCAGGAGGTCTGGAGCGGCACCCTGGTGGGCACGGCCGATGCCGGCTTGCTGCGGCTGAGGGCCCAACCCCCATCGCCCCAGGGCTGGCTGGAGGCTCGCCTCGATCGCCAATGGCAGCCCCTGGCCGTGCGGCTGGAGCGGGGCGGCGGGTCGTTGCGGCTGGAGGGCCACCCGGGCCGCTATGGCTGGCGGGCCCAGGCCTACCCCCTCCAAGGACTCGCCCTTGCCCTTGGGGCCGATCCCCGGCTGCGCAGCCTCCAGGGCCGCCTCAGCGGCAGCGGCAGCCTGGGGCCTAGGCCCCTGGCCTTCAACGGCAACCTGGCCATCGATCGCCCGGGGCTGCTGGGGGTGGCCGGTCGGGCCCTGCGGGCCCGGGTGGCCTATGGCGATCGCAAGTACACCATCCGCGGCCAGCTCGATGCCCTGGTGAGCGGCGCGATCTCCGCCAACGTTGAGGGGCAGTGGCAGGGACCCTTCAAGGCCCGCTTCCAGGGCCGCAACCTCGGCACCGCCTTCTTCCGCGAGCTGCTCACCGCCTGGGATCTGTGGCGGGGACTGCCGGCACCGCAGCGGGGGCGGGCGGCCGACCTCGGCAGCCTGGCGATCGAAACCCTCGGGCGCAGCATCCAGGAGCAGCTGGAGGTGCTGGCCGATGCCCGCCGCGCGGCAGCCGAGCGGGACCGGCTGCGGGCCAGCGCCCCCCGCTCCGAACGGCTCGACCGGCTGGGCATGGCTGTCGATGCCGACCTGCTGCTCAGCGGTCCGAGCTTCGCGCGCGCCTCGGTGGACCTCGGCGCCCGGGGGCACCTCTGGCTGGATCAGAGCGACCGGGATCGCAGCCTGGCCCAGGATCCCTTCGTGGTGCGGCTCCGGGGCCCGCTGCGGGGCGGCGAGGGTGCGTTCGAGCTGGCGGGGCTGCCGTTGCTGCTGCTCAACCTGCTCACGCCGGTGCCCGAGGGCCTGCGCGGCAGCCTCACGGCCCGGGGCCGCTACGGGCTGGGCAGCAGCGATCCCCGTTTCACCATGGATCTTGGCTTGGTCGGGGCGGGGCTCGGCAGCCAGGACCTGCTCCTGGAGCAGGGCCGGGTGGAGCTGCGCGGCCGCGACCTGGCGGTGAACCTGGCCCTGCGCGCCGCCGGGGCCGCCAATGCCGTGGACCTGGTGGGCACCCTGCCCCTCGATCCGGACCGCGACGGGATCGAACTCCGCCTGGCCAGCCGGGGGGATGGGCTGCTCTTCCTGACGCGCCTGGTCGGGACCTCGGTGCGCTGGAAGCGCGGCAGCGCTGACGTGCAGCTGCTGGTGCGCGGCAGCCTGCGGGAACCGATCGCCAATGGCTTCCTGCGGCTGCGCGACGGTGAATGCGAGCTGGCCGGCCAGGCCCTGCGCGGGCTGCAGGCCACGGTGCTGTTCGACACCAGCCAGTTGCTGGTGCAGGGATTCCAGGCCCGCATCGGACCCACCGGCACGATCCGGGGGGAGGGCCGCCTTGGCCTGGTGCGCCCCCTTGCCGGCGAACCCAGCCTGGTGGTGGATCTACGGGGCCTGCCCTTCGCGGTGTCGCGGATCAACGCCAAGGCCGATGGGCGCCTCACCCTGGGGGGAAGCCTGCTGGCCCCCAGCCTGGGCGGAACCCTGGCGATCGGCCACGGCACCATCAACGTGCAGCCCTCTGGCTTGGCCCAGGCCGCACCCGCCTCCGACCAGCCGGCCCAGCCCACCACCCTGCCCCAGCTGCTGGAGGCGAAATGGGACTTCAAGCAGCCCCTAGTCCTGCTGGGGCCGGATGTGGAATCCCAGACCGCCCTCTCCCTCGAGCAGGCGGTGCCGCGGCTGAGCTGGCTCAGCTTCGATGGGCTGCGGCTCTCACTCGGGCCGGACTTGCGGGTGGTGATGGGCAACCTGGCCAACTTCACCACCGGCGGCAGCCTGCGGATCACCGGCCGCCTCGACCCCAGCCTGCGGGCCTCCGGGGTGGTGAAGCTGCTGGGGGGCCGGCTGAACCTGTTCACCACCAGCTTCAGCCTCGACCCCGATGCGCCGAACGTGGCGATCTTCACCCCTTCGCTGGGGCTGCTGCCCTACCTCGACATCGCCTTGCGCACCCGCATCGCCGACAGCCTCAACGTGCTGGGGCCCAGCGGTGTGAGCGATCCGGCCTCCATCGCCCTGGCCAACACCCAGCTCGCCGCCCAGGGGGGCTTCTCCTCCCTCAGCCAGCTCAATTTGATCCTGGTCACGGTGAGTGTGAGCGGCCCGGCCGACCGCATCGCCGACAACCTGAAGCTGCGCAGCAGTCCGCCCCTCCCCCAGGAGCGACTGGTGGCCCTGATCGGCGGCAATTCGCTGGCGGGGCTGAGCGGCGGCGGAGCTGGCACGGCCCTGGCCACGGTGCTGGGCCAGTCGTTGCTCTCGCCCCTGCTCAGCACCCTCTCCGATGCCTTCGGCCAGCGGGTGAGCCTGGCCCTCTACCCCACCTACGTCACCCCCCGGGTCGACTCCCAGCAGGAGCTGGGCAGCCGTCGGGTGCCGCCCCAGCTGGTGCTCGGCGCGGAGATCGGCTACGACCTCACCGACCGCATCAACGCCTCCCTGCTGGCGGCCCCCAACCGCTCCGACATCCCGCCCCAGATCACGATCAACTACAAGGCCTCCGAGCGCATCAACCTCGAGGCCGCGGTCGACAGCCAGGGCTCCTGGCAGGGGCAGTTGCGGGTGTTTTTCCGGTTTTAGGGCACTGCTGCGCCCTTAGCTTCGCTGGGGCTTCGCGGCATCCCGCGCCCCGACCAGCCCATCCGATTCAACGCCGTGTTCCCCCCTTCTCCCGCCCCGGAGCTCCTCGGCATCGACATCGGCGGCACCGCCATCAAGCTCGGCCGCTTCGACCGCCAGGGCACCCTGCTGGCCGAAAGCACCGTGCCCACCCCCCAGCCCCAGGTGCCAGGTGCTGTCTGCCAGGCGGTGGTGGAGGCGGTGGCGGCCCTGGATCCGGAGCGCCGGGCCGACCGAGTGGGGATTGGCCTCCCTGGGCCGACCGATCGCGACGGGCGCATTGCCCGGCTGGCGATCAACTTGCCGGGTTGGCGGAGGGTCCCCCTGGCCGACTGGCTGGAACCCCAGCTGGAGCGCCCCGTGGTGCTGGCCAATGACGCCAACTGCGCCCTGATCGGCGAGGCCTGGCTGGGGGCGGCGCAGGGCTCTCCCGACACGATCCTGCTCACCCTCGGCACCGGCGTGGGCGGCGGCGTGCTGATCAACGGCAGCCTGTTTAGCGGGCCCGATGGGGCCGGCGCCGAACTGGGGCTGGTCGGGGTGGATCCCGAGGGGCCCCCCTGCCACAGCGGCAACCGGGGCTCCCTGGAGCAGTACTGCAGCATCGCCGGTCTGGGGCGGCTGAGCCCGCTGGACCCGGCCGAGCTCTGCCGCCGGGCCGCAGCCGGCGACGGGGAGGCCATGGCGGTGTGGGAGCAGTACGGCCGGCGGCTCGGCCAGGGGCTTACGTCAGTGCTGTATGTGCTTAGCCCCCGGCTGGTGCTGTTCGGCGGCGGCCTGAGTGCCGCGATCGTCCACTTCCTGCCGGCGGTCTGGCGCGAGCTGGAGCAGCGGGTTTTGCCGGAAAGTCGGGAGGGTCTGGTGATCCGCCGCTGCGCCCTCGGCAACGGTGCCGGCCGGCTCGGAGCGGCCCGGCTGGCCCTGGAGCGTTTCGGCTGACCAGGCCTTGGGCGGCCCTGCCCTTTTGGCCGGCTCTGAGGGTGAGCGGGTTCCCGGAGGGTTGGATGATGGGGTCATGGTTTCTTCCCCCACCCCGGACCCCGCCCTCAGCCCAGCCGGGTCCGCCGCAGCCGATTTCGCTGTCGTGCCGGATCCCTCCCCCGAGCTGCTGGCCCGGGCGGCCGGGGTGCGTCGCGCCGCCGCCGGCCTGGCCTTGAGCCGCGATGGCGAGCGCCGGGGCGCCCTGCAGGCCATGGCCGAGGCGCTCGCTGCTGATGCCGAGACGATCCTGGCGGCCAACCGCGCCGACCTTGAGGCCGCCGCCGCCGATGGCCTCGCTGCGCCCTTGATCGCCCGCCTCAAGCTCGACCGTTCCAAGCTGGAGGCCGCCATCGAGGGGGTGCGCCAGGTGGCGGGCCTGGAGGATCCCCTCGGCCGCCGCCAGCTCCACTGCGAACTCGATACGGGGTTGGTGCTGGAGCGGCTGAGCGTGCCCCTGGGGGTGGTGGGGGTGATCTTTGAGGCGCGGCCCGATGCGTTGATCCAGATCGCCTCGCTGGCGATTCGCTCCGGCAACGGCGCCCTGCTCAAGGG
>DAIQNM010000030.1:0-15906 GCA_036788375.1 Cyanobium sp. CTOTU6536
GCTTGGTGGTGCGCACCGGTGAGCGGAAGAAAGCCTTGTGCTGCTGGGCCAGTTCCTTGAACTCCAGCGTGAGCCCGGCCTCCTGGATATCGAGCGAGGCGCGATCGGCCGTGAACTCATGGCCCGCCAGCAACAGATCGAGCAGCCAGTTGCCTTGCTCTGGTGGTTTGGCGGAGGGTATGTAGAGCAGAAACCGCTGCTTCAGGGGGGCGCGGCTGATCGCCACCTTCACGGAGAACTCATTGCCCTCCACCCGCAGCTTCTCGGCCTCAGCAGGCTGGTAGTCGTCGAACTCCGAAGCCCACTCACCATTGGCGTCATACCAGAACACCACCCGCTTGCGGGCCAGAGCGGTGTCGAGGCTCTCGTGAATGCGGCTGGTGGCGGCGGGGGAGGCAGGCATCAGAGGAGTTGGCGCTGAAGCAGTGGGCGCTCAAGCAGTGGGCGCTGAAGCTGGCTGGCGGAGGTTTGCAACCCAGTGAACACCGGTTCGGCGACGGTTTGTGGAAAGTCAGCAGGTAGCTGGGCCTGCACCGCAGCAATCACCGTTGGCGTCTGGGCGATCAGCGCGTTGAGGATGGGTTGGGCGTCGCCCAAACCAAGCCGTTTTGCTGTGAGCAGCATGCGGCGGCCTGTGATCTCCAAAGGCTTGCAGTAACGGCCTGTTTCACCAAACCAGGCCATCGCCATCTTGAGCTTTTGCTGGGGCCATTGGCCACTACCCCGACCAATCACCGGCCAGGCTGAGAGCACGTCGTAGAGCGGGGTGAGCTGAAAACGACCGCCGGGATTGAGGAAGAGGCTGAAGTTCTTGGCGTGGCCATCGATGGCGCGCAGCATCCAGAACAAGACCTGCGCCTTGAAGAATGTGGCCAGATCGCTGCGCTCTGAGGATTGAGCCAGCAGCTCGGCAATGGCTACCATGCCTGGCCCGCCGCTGTTTTCGTATTTGTTGACGGCTGGTGTGGCGGTGGCCTGGCAGCAGTCCTCTGTTGGCAGGCGCAGCCAGTAGGTGCCACTGGAGTGCAGGCGGCGGTCAAAGCGCCGCACGATCAGGCAGCGCTCGCCGTTGAACCGGGCCATCTCCGTGGAGGCCACTGGTAGCCCGTAGGCCACCAGCAGCTTGCTGCAGAGCCACTCGTTCTCCACCGAGGAGCTGAAGTCAATCTGGCCCTCGCCGATCACCCCCATCGGCAGCTTGAAGAGGTGGGTGGTGGGGGTGCTGCCCAGCGGCAGACACCATTGGTTGTTGTGCCAGAGGAAGGCGGTTTTCTCCTGGGCACCGGCCACGGAGAGCCGGAGCTCATCGGACTCAGGGCCCAGGGATCCTGGAGCCGGCGCCGCCGTGACGGCGCTCAGGCGCCGGCCGATCTCCTTGTCGCTCAGAGGCCGGGCCTCGATGCGATCGAAGCCGCTGGGCTCCTGGTCCGGCGGCAGCAGTTGCACGGCGCCGGCACAATCGCGGCCAACCGCCGCCAACAGATCGAAGGCGCTGGTGCTGGCGGTCTGAAAACGGGCCTGGGCCCTGCGGCGGATGGCGTCGCTGTCGGGGAGGAGGTTGTCAAACCAGCTCGCCACGGCATCACCGCTGAGCGTTGCGGCCCCGAGGCCTGTCGGCAGGGACAACGACAACGGGCGGAACTGGCTGGAGTGCAGCCAGGTTTCGTCGTAAGTGAAGGTCTGTGCCCCCCGCGCCGGCAACATCCAGGTGCCAACCCGTTCACCGTTCATCCATACCGCCAGTGAGCGCGTCCGCGTTGGTCTGCCCATCACCACTCGGCGGGCTTGGTACTGGTCTCCCGGGGCCGTACCACCAATTCGAGGTCGAGCGCGGCCAGGATCAGCAGGAGACGCTCCAAGGTGAGGCGCCCCGGTTGCAATTCGAGCTGGGAGAGCCTGGCCTGGCTGGTGCCACCGGCCTTGAGGGCTAGCTCTTGCTGGCTCAGGCCCTGTTGCCGCCGGACGCCTTTGAGGAGCATCCCCAGCTGGGCAGGGGCGCGGATCACCTGCTCGCCTGCGGCCATGGCCTACTTGGAATCTCAATAAACGCACGTTAGCAGGATTTTCAATGAATGGCTTTTATTGGGAATCCTGCTGAATGCGGCGGAGCTAGTATTGCCAGATTGGCCAATACGTGTCCGGAATTGGCTGTCTGCAGGCCTTTGCCAATACTTAACGCCATGGAGCTGCCGATCCTCTGGGGCCTCTAGAACCCGCGCTCTTCACCCTTCTGGCAGACCACCCAGGGGGACCCATTCATACTAAGCCCAGCTGGTGGAGTTGTGGCAGGTGAAGCAACCCTCGGTGTCGCAAACCTTGCAGCAACTGATTGAGGCCGGAGCTGTTGAGGCCTTGCCTCGGCGGGGGCGTGAGGCGATTCAGTACCTGATGACCGGAATATCGAGGCTGGCATTGTGAAATTGAGTTTGGTCTGATCAGCAAGGTCAACATCACAGAGCACTAGGAAGCGTGAGCAGCAGCTCGTTGTTGTCAATGAGGCGGTATTGAGCAAGCTGTCCTGACAATTCCTGTGTTCGAGAAAGAATCAAGGGCACACCTTCGCCGCGACGATCCATGATGTAGCGGCGATGGCTGACGCCTGCAGCAGCCTCTACAGGACAACGCGCAAGCAGGCTGGCGACCAGCTCATTGCGGCAAGCCTGACGGAGCGGCAAGCTTTCAGGAGTCATCGTGTTTGGCAGCATGCCTGGCGAAAAGATTTCGAGGCGATCATCAAAGAGACGGAGTCTCACCTTGCTACCGGGTATGGAGTAATCGCGATGGGCAACGGCATTGGTGATGGCTTCGAACACAGCCAGAGCATCAAACTGTGGGCGATCAATCCGGCCTCCCTGCAGCGTCTTCGCAGCTCCCGTGCGGCTGTTGCGAGCAACAAACCTGCAGGCGGCTGTGATCTGTTGATCCAATGGGCCTGTGAGATCGGCAGCGTCACGCTGGTACATGACATCCTCTCCCTGGGGCGCTACCTCGGTACCCGCATAGGCAACAGCCTGGATGTAAGCGCCCCTCAGGAATTGCTGGGGATTGAGGCTGGCAAGCAACACTCCCGCCACTGAAGGGTGGAGAGATCCGTCTTCCGCCTCGACCACCAGGCCTGTCTTCGACTGCCAATTGGCGTCAGGCGATAACTGAGGGTGAAAACGTTCGAGCAACACGGTATCCAGATCCTCGCATTGAGCAGACATAACCGGCAGCTCATCAAATCGGATCACTCGGCTTTGGCTGCGCTGCTGAAAAAGCTGCGCCAGGTAGTCAGGCTGAATGGGGCGTTTTGAGGAACCGACCCGGTGCAAATAGCCAGCAGGGCTCTGATGTACAAACAGACTGGATGCGATGTCAACCCTGAGGGTGGCGTGATCCACGCCAAGGGAATCGGGCAGCGTGAGCCGCTCAATCACTGGGGCCAATGGCGGCTTGATGCTGTCCTCAACGGCCTGGCGCACCAAGGCCTCGACGAGATCAAGGCGATCAACAGGGATTCCCAGGACATCGCGAGTCTTATCATCAATGCCAAGTAAGAGAGTGCCCCCGGTTCTGCTGTTAGCGAAGGCAGCGAGCTCATCAGCCAGGTCGTTTGGGGAAGGGCCACCTACAGACACTCCGCAAAAGCGAACCTCTTTGCATCCCAGGAGGTTGTCTTCTCCCAGTCTCAACTTGGCGATCAGTTCATTTCGGCTCAGTCGCATCTCACACCTCCCGCCCAAGCCGGGCCCAACGCCGAGCCAGCGCCTGTCGCTGCCGGAAAAGGGCGATCGAGGTTCTCCCACTCCATGGCGAGGAGGTGAGCTGACTCGAACAACTGCTTCAAGGTGGTGGCATCAACAATGCTGGCTTGGCTGCCCTCTCGAATGGCAAACAGGGCTTTGCGTGAGGGGGCGGAACGGTCGGCATGGGCAGGGATAGGGATGGCTCCGGCTTCCTGTTCCATCTGACGGTAGGCAGCCTGCAGAGGATCGATCCAATTGCCACTGTTGTGGTCGGTGATGGCGACGCAGTCCATTCCGGCAGCCATGAACTGGACCAACCAGCGCTCTGGTGTCACCTCCTGGTCTGTGCCAATGGACTGGTGCCAGTGGGGGGTACCGAGTGAAGCCACGGGACTGGGCGGGCTGGCGGTGAGCGCGTTTGGATCCGGCATGGCAGTGATCATCGCCGCGAATGTCCGAGCCGCCGGTACTTCTGCAGCCGGCTGTTGGGGGTATCCGGCAAGGTGTAGCCGATCTCGTCGCGATCCAGGAGCTGGCGGATCGTGCGGTTGAGTGCCCCGGAGACGGCATCTCGCCCAAGGGCATGGGCAATTTCAGACTTGCTCAAGGGCCCGTCGGCCAGGGCTTGGAGCACGAAGTGGGCGAGTCCGCCCTCCGCCAGCGACTCTGCCCCTGACTCTGCCCTTGACTCTGCCCTTGACTCTGCCCCCCTGGGCCGACTCTGCCCCTGGGCTGGGGAGCTGGGTTGGGCTAGGGGCAGAGTCACCCGAAAACGCAGGCCTACCTCTTCAAACAGGGGTGGCGGCAGGTGTTGGCTGGCGGCTTCCTCCAGGATCACAGGGATACCACTGCCCCACTGCTCGATCAGGCCGAGTTCGCGGAACACGCGACTGATCACGCGATTGCGCAGGCGGCTGATCCCGCGCGGGAGGTCGTCGAGGCTCAGGCCAGGGATCAGGACACCTGGGTTTTCAATTTCGATTCGGTCGTCGAAGTAGGCAACGCGAATCGGTGCGCCGCGCTGGGAGTAATCGGCATGCACCAGGGCATTGGTGAGGGCTTCCCGCAGGCTGGCCAGGGGAATGCTCCAGCGATCCACGCGCCGCAGCTCCTGGAAATCAGCCGAACGCACAGCGTGCTTCTTGAGGAAGGCCAGAGCTTGCTCCAGCGCCTGCGGCATGGGGGCCTGGATGTCGAGCTGATCGAAGATCCCGGACTTGGTGGTGCCCACAAAGCGCGCGCACTGGAGCCAGGCATCGGGAAACCAGCGCTGGCGATCCCGGCCGAAGAGCAGCATCCCGCCAGCGGTGGGAACGTCACGGCCCTGCACCTTGGTCAGCACACGCAGGCTGTGCAGGTCCTGGTCGCTGATCGATCGGATGCCCTCAAAGGCCGCCGTCATCGCATCGCGATCCAGATCATCGACAGAGAGCTCCGCGATGGGCTGCTCATCAAAGGCTGCGCCACTCACACTGCGGCGCAGCTCCTCGATCAAGGCGGAATCAGCCTGGCGATTGGTGGACCCCAGCCGCACGAAAACACCCTGGTCGGGGCCTTGCTTGATCAGGTGATGGGGGCGCTGGCTACTGGGGAACACCTCCACCAGCAGAAGGTTCAGATCGCCATGGGCCACGAGTTCCACATTCGGCACCAGGCGTGGAGCGATGCCATCGGCAATCAGGTTGCAGAGCTGCTCCTCGGACTGCAACGGCTCTGGCAGGCCGATCACCTCTCGGCTGGCATCCGCCACCCCGATCAACACCAGGCCACCGGCACTGTTGGCGAAGGCCACCAGGGTCTTCAGCAGGTTTTGGGGTGAGGAGAGATCGCGTTTGCACTCGAAGGTCTTGCCCTCGGGGGTGGTGAGCAACTCAGCAACGGATCTCTGCAGGGCCATCCCCTCACTCCTCCTTCGCCGCCAGCCCCGGAATCGGCGCCAGCACGTCCTGCAGCTTGAGGTAGTTCACCTTCACGCCGTCGTCAAGATCGAGTTCGATGCGTTGCTGGGCCAGGGGCAGTAGGGCGTCCTGCTCCCAGGCCTGGCATTCTTTCAGCACCTTGGTGATTTTTTCGGCTTCCTTGCGGGCGGCGGTGCGGTCGCGGCTGGGCAGGGCGTCGTTGAGTTGATCGAGGCCGAGCTGGGCTTGGCGGGCTTCCAGTTTCTGCAGGTAGGGGCGGAAGTAGTTGTTGAGAACGAGGTTGAGGGTGTCTTTGGTGTAGCGGTGCAGGTAGATCAGGCAGGCGAAACCACCCCTTGATGGGCCAGCGGGGCTCTGCACCAGCCAGTAGATCGGGCGTTTTTTATAGGTTTGCAGGTGATCTTTGTAGAAGTCTGTGCAGAAGTATTTGCGCAGGTCTTTGCCGAGGGCGGTTTCGATGAAGGCCAGATCGGTGTTGAGGGAGCTGGCGGGGAAGCAGACGCGCAGGAACTCGCGGCTGCGGGCGACGATGTCGTCTTCAAACCACTCGCCATCGAGCACGGGGATGATGCCGTCGCGGTCGGGTTGGAAGGCGACTGCGTCGCTGCTTTTGCCGACTTTGGCGACGTAGTTCTCCACCGTGTCGCCGGCATTGGCGAGGATCAGGCCGGGGTGATCGAGGCTGTAGCGGCCCATCATGCAGCCGGTGGCATAGGAGAGAAGTTCCTTGATTGTGTCCTGGCGGAAGCGAATCCAGAGCTCGTCTTCGGTGAGATTGCCGCCGTAGCGATAGGCCGGATTCACCGTGAGGGTGATCTGCTCGATCGGCACATCGGGTGTGAGTTCGTCCTGGAGGCCGTAGGCGTCGATGAAGAGGCGGTTGTTCTCTTCCTCCAATCGCTTCATCTCGGCGATGGTTTGTTTGTTGTTGCTAATCCACGCGGTATAGCTGGATTCGAGGGAGGGGTTGGGGTCGTTGGAGGCTGAGAGCAGGGGCAGGGATTGGAAGTCCCAGGAGCGTTCGTAGGCGTCCCAATCAGCTTTAGAGAGCTCGATTAATCTCAGTGGAGCATCCCTTTGTGAATACTCAACTGTCGCGGGGAGTTTTGAAACATGTCCAACCTCGAAACCAAGAGTCTGGCTAGTAATGCGTAGGAAATTTGAGCAGACATGAGAGTTGAGGAAGCCCAGGAGAGCTGGCAGATCCTCTTCGTTATCACTCAGTACAACCGGCCCCTTGTGTCCAAACACAGCACCTTCTTGGATAAATCGAAATCCGGGGGTAATGCCAATCAGTGTCCAGGTTACTGCCTCTCGCCCATAGATGTCTGGATTGCGAATAACAGCACGGTCGAAAGACCTGAGTTCCTGTCCGTCATTCGCCCAATTCACTACATGCAGGTCGTTTCCGAACCAGCGCCGGAATCCTCCACCTTTGGTGAAACGAAACCACTTTGGCTGAGGTGAACCGGACTCAGTCAATCGACTGAAAGATACCTCAAACCATAGTCGGAGGAACCTATCGTCGTCTGCAGTTGCAAGCCCTTGCCTTGCAAATGCCAACTTATTCAGTTGGCCATGGAGTTCATAAGCAGAGCGTGTGCATTCACTCGTCCAATAAGCAATTGGGGTTCCGGGAATTTTCTTGAATTCGTCAGAGGCAATAATGAACTGATGTTTGGGGTCTCGAGCAAGGAAAACCTCTTTTTTATCAGCTGATTCAGGAGCGTCGTTGAGGTTTAGGTATGTGCTGCTGTAGCCTGGAATATGACAATTCAGGTTTGATGAGACAGTCGCTAGGGCAACCTTCGAATTCATTGATGGAAAGCTGTTGTAGCCGATCTGTGCCATCGACTGGATGGTTTTTCGCTGAAGCATTCGCAGTCGCATTGCCTCGAACGATGTCAGAAACATCCAGTTCTGCATTGTGACCATCGAGCTGCGTCCGAAATCCGTCGCAAGTGTGTAACCGCGTTCGATAAAGCATGCGAATAGATCGCTCTTGGCTTCAAAGAAGTTTATGCTAGTAAAATTCTTGATCCTTATATTCATGCCCTTGCTCCCCATATACGGCGGATTAGCCACCACCGCGTCATACTGCGCCGCCAGCAACTCGGCCTGCCGCACCAACGGTTCCAAAGACTTCAATTCCTTCGCCACAAGCATGTCCTGCCCCATCAGCTCACTCAACCGTCTCATCGCCGGCAACTTCTCTGCCAACCTCCCGGGCACCTGAATCAACGAGCCAAAGGTGGTGGCGTGTTCAAACAGCTGTTTCAGCTCCACAAGGTCCGCCAGCTTCAGGCCATGGTCGGCAAGGTTGATGGCATTGGCCAATGCCTCCACATCCAGCCCATCGCTGTTCACCAGCGCCATCACATTGAGCTGGATTCCCCGCTCAAACAAGCGTCGATCATCGCCTCGGCCCTTCATCATCAGCGCAAAGCTGGTCAGCTGGGCTGCCCGTTCGTCGATGTCCAACCCAAACAGATTCTTCTCCAGGATCAGCTGCGGAATCTCCCGTTGTTGATAGCCGCGCTCTAGATAGATCACCTTGAACAGGTCATAGGCTTCCACTAAAATATGGCCCGAGCCGCAGGCCGGATCGATCAGGGTGAGTTCTTCGGGGTTGAGCGCATCGGGTGTGATCGCCGCCAGCTGGGCTTTCACCTCATCGGTTTGCTCAGCGGGCTCGATGTAGTACTCCATCTGGCTCTTGAGCGCTGAATCCGGATAGGTGGCGAGCCACTGCGCCCCCAAGGAGTTCTGCACCATGTATTTCACGATCCAGTTGGGCGTGAACAGCTGGGTGGCGGCCGGAATGTCTTCAGACTTCACCACCTTGCCGATCACCTGTTCCTTCTTTTCGGAGATATAAAACTGATACAACCAACCGATGATTTCCACATCCTGGCAATCGCTGTCGCTGATCTGGCTGCGAAAGCCGCCGGCAATCGAGCCATCACTGAGCAGGTCGTCCGGTAGCAACAACTCGCTGGCATCATCCAGCCCTTCAAACAGATTCGGCAGCAGCTGGTGATAGGAGCGGCACACCGCCAGGATCAGCTCGCGATACACCTCCCCCTGGGGATCGGCGCCGGCATTGGCCGTGGGGATCCGGCCATCGAGCAGGCCTTGCAAGCGCGCCTCATCGGTGTGGGGCTGCAGTTCAGCGGGCAGGCTGCCGCTGCGCAGCAGTTTCAGCAATTCGGGCTGGGTTTCTGACTCCGTCTGCGGCATCAACACCCTGGCGCCAAAGGGATGCCAGAGCCGGGCATCGAGATAGCGCAGCGCCGCCAGGCGATTGAACCAGCTGTAGGCCACCCGCTCCAGCAACTCCTGGCGATTTGCAGCCTCCTGCTGCCGCAGCTCCTCGATCGGGCCGGCGGCGGTGCTCAGCGTGTCGGCGCTGGCCTGGTGCAGCAGCAGATCCAGCTTGCGGCCCACCGCCTCGAGCAGCTGCCGCCGCATCGCCGGGGCGAAGGTCTTGAGGGCGGCGGTGTTGACGGGCATGGAGGGGGGATGGGGTGGTGGATCGGGAGTAGCTGGCAGCTATGGGGGTGGGTCCAAACCCCGCAGCAACCGCGCAGCCAATGCCACAAAGCCAGCGCGGGCCTCGGCGAATGGCACCGGTTCGCCCCAAACAAGTTCGCTCACAAACCGTTCGTACAGCTCCGCCACCTCAGCGCTGGTCTGGAGCTGTGCCAGCGCCTGCTGCAAGCGCTCACGGGGATTGGCGCCAAAGATTGAATCCTGGCGGCCGAATTTCGCCTGATCACCGGCCACGATCTTGGTGAACAGGTAACTCTGCAACTCCTGAGCCTCAGGTTCAGAAGGCACCACCTCCAGCAGCTGGTGCACGTCGTACAAGTGGCGCACCAGCATGTCGTCGTCGGGGTCACGCTCCGCCTGCTCCTGCCAGCCTGCGGTGCGGCGCAGGAATGACACGACCTTCTCCGCCAGGGTTTCCTGCAGCAGCACCGCCTGATGCTCCACCACCTGGGCGTCCAACGCCATGAACTCAGCCAGCAGCGGCCTCACTTGTACCGGGACAGGATCCAGCAATGGCGTGTGGGCGGTGAAGTCGAGACGCAGTTCCGCCCGCAGTGCCGGCACCAGCGGGAATTGCGGCAGGTAGCCGAGGGAGAAGCAGAAATAGCGGTTTTCGTTGAGGGTCACGATGCCTGCTTCCGGTAGGTCAAAATCCGCAGCCCGCATCGTTTCCGCCAGCTCTTTGCGACAAGCGCTGAGCTTGCGGCGGGCCTGGCTGCGGCTCCAGCTGGCGGGCAGCACCAGTTTGAAATCGATGTCTTCTGACATCCGCTGGATCACGCCATGGCCCTTACTCAGAGAGGTGCCACCGCAGAACACCGCTTGAATCTCACCCCAGTCGAAGGCGGCGAGCATCCCCAGCACTTCGGTGATCAGCAGATCCTTCTCAAGGATCGAGGGATCCAGGTCACACAGGCCGCGTTGATCGGCTTCTTCGACGGCGCCACGCTGGGCGGGTGAGATCGTTTTCATACGCCACCACTCGCTTGCCGATCTGCAGCCGGCGGCTGATGCGCCGCTTGCCGGTGTCGAACGTGGTGCGCCAGGGCACCTGGGTGGTGAGCCGCTCGTTGTAGCGGCGCTGCGCTGCCCCCAGCCGCCAGGGGATGCCCAGCCGCTCGAAGGTTTCGACCGCCAGCGCCCCCAAGGGTTGGCGTGCCATCGGAATGCCGGATATCGGGCCGGGCGCCGCCTTGGCATAGACCCCCAGGCCGATGCGCACCAGCTTGCCCTCGGCCACCAGCTGATTCAGGGCCCTGCTCACCTGGGCCGGACTTCCGAACCGTGCCAGATCGCGCCGCAGCACCACCTCGCCGCTGCGAGCCCCGATCGAGCGTTGCAGCCGCTGCTTCACGCTGGCAGGTCTGGCAGCTGGTTGCTTGGGGGTGGTCGTGGCTGGAGCAATTGCCACAGCTTGGATTCAGGCTGCTAAGGATGCTCATGCTAATCCCCTGCTCCAGAGCCAGGCCCGCCAACGCCAGTAAGATTATTACTTCTGCCGCTGTTACAGGCCATGCGGATCACCAGCAAGGGCCAGGTCACCATTCCCCAGGAGATCCGCGAGCAGTGTGGCCTGTTGCCCCATACCCAGGTGCGCTTCGTGGTGGAGGGCGGCCGGGTGCTGATCGAGAAGGAGCCTGCGGAAGGCTCCCCCGGCAGCGAAGGCCTGCAACGGCTGCGGCGGGCCCGCCTGCGCACTCGCCTCAGCACCGATGAGCTGCTCGCCCTCAGCCGCGGCGAAGAGCAGCCCTGATGGTGTTTGTGGATTCCAATGTGATCCTCGATGTGATCACAGCTGATCCCCTCTGGCGGGCATGGAGCGAGGAGCAACTCACCCGCTGGCTCGACCGAGGGCCGCTGTTGATCAATCCGATCGTCTATTCCGAGATCGCCTTCGCCTGCGAAGCGATCGAGGCCGTGGATGACTTGCTGCCGGCCCATCTTTATGCGTACCGTCCCATCCCCCGCGAAGCCGCCTTCCTGGCCGCCCGCGCCCACGCCGAATACCGGGCCCGAGGCGGTTCGCGCCAGACCGTGCTGGCGGATTTCCTGATCGGCGCCCATGCCCTGGTGGAGCGGGTCCCCCTGCTCAGCCGCGACCGGCGCCGCTATCGCCAGGCCTTTCCGGGCCTGGAGCTGATTGCGCCATCGCCCGCTTGATTCATCCATCGATTAACCGCAGGGCTTCGCGGCCGCCAGCCACCGCCTCGCAGCTCAGGCGGCGATCGAAGCTCACCAGCCGGCCGCCGTGGTGCACCGCCAGGGCCAGCAGGTAGGTGTCGGTGAGTTGGCCTGCCTCCAACAGCCGGGAAGCATCGATGCCGATCGGATGGAGCAGGCTGATCGCATCGGGCCAGAACTGGTGCTGGGGATGGCGGATCAGTTCGGCCACCACGGGCGCCACCACCGCCGGCGGCCCCGGACTGTTGGGGTAGCGCGGCTGGCCCAGGATCCGCAGCACGGCGTTCTGGGTGAGCGGGCAGGTGGCCCAGCCGTTGGCCTGAGCGGCGGCGAACCAGCCATGGGCCGGCTCGTGATGCACGTGCCGCCGATCCAGCAGGGCGATCAGCACGTTCACATCGAGCAGGGCAACACTCAAGCCAATTCGTCCCGCAGGCTGTTGACCAACTCCAGATCCACCGGCGCGCCCTGGGCCTGCCAGGGCAGCAGGGGCAAGCCGTTGCGCTGGTTGGATTCGGGGTTGCCAGGGCTGGAGCCAGGCGCCGGGGCCACCAGGGCCTGACGCGCCAAGGCGCTGATCACGGCACCCAGGCTGGTTTGTCGCTGTCGAGCCAGCACCCGGGCGGCAGCGAGCACATCGTCGTCGAGCTGCAGGGTGGTGCGCATCTGATGACTCCGCATCAAGCATCAAGTTTAGTCGACCACGCCCGTGCGTCTGTCGTCCTGACCTTGGCTCTGGGGTCATCACAGGCTGATCCGGTGGCCCTGATCGAGTTCTTTGCGGGCCGCCGTCCGCAGGGCATCCAGCCACTGCCCCAGCTGTGCCTCGTTGGTGATCTGGCTGAGCGGGCAGCTCACCTTCAGAGCGGAGGCCGCCACCACCGTGATATCGGCAGGCGGCGGGGCGTCCTTGGGAGCCGCCAAGGCCGCCATGCGCTGGAGCTGTTTGGGCACCTCATCGCTGCGGTAGCGGTTGAGGCGCAGGAGCGCCGTGCCCGGCTTGGTCGATCCCTGCACATCGCTCTTGGCCGCCGCGGTGGGCGCCAGCACCTCCACCTGCTGCTCTGGATCCAGCTTCTGGAAGTCGACGTCAGCCTTCAGCCTTGCTTCTTGCTCGCTGATTTCATGCAGGGCCTGGGCCTGGGCCTGCAGCAGCCGCTGCTCCAGTTGCTGCTGCAGCTCTGTGATGGCGGTGGTGGCCTGGGGAATCAGGCCGCCGGCGTAGGGCCGATCGCTCGCCAGCAGAGTCCGCAGCGGAGCCACCAGATCGGCTGGCAGGTCTGCCAACTCATCGCCGTAGTGGGCCTCGAAGGCCTTTACCTGGTCGTAGACCGACTTCTGGTTGCCCTTGAGGAACTGCTTCAGGGGGGTGAGCAGGTCTTCCTCTGCGTCCAACCAGCTGTCCTTGAAGCTGCCCAGCTGGTTGAGCAGGTAGGAGTCGTCTTTCCTGGCCATCGCTTCGGCCTGCTCGGCCCAGGGCTTTACGGCGGTCAGGAAGGAATAGCTACGGGCTTGTGCTGCCATTTCTCGCAGATCCTGGGCTTCTTCGGCCATCGCCATGCGGAAGGCTTCGCACGTGCTGCGGGCATCGGTGCCGAGGCTCTGCACGTTGAACAGCTCCTGGTGGAAGCGTTTCAGCGCATTCACCGTGCTGGTGTCGAACTCCTCCTGCTTGCGCACGCTCACGCCACCCAGCCGGCGGCTGTTGGTGAGCGCCTCGATCACCTCGACGCTGCTGAGCAGTTCCTTCTCCCGCAGCTCCAGCTTCCCGAGCCGGTACAGGCGGGCAATGAAGGTGAGGGTGGCCCAGTTGCTCCAGCCGTAGGGCTTGCGCTCGAAATAGCGAACCAGTGCTTCTGCGCTCAGTCGCTCGGCTTGGTTTTTGCTTCTTTCCACTTCCACCAGCACCTCCTGCTCCGCTTCCGAGAGCTGGATGGCAGAGCCCTCCAGGAGGTCGTCCTGCTCCTTCACCACCTGGGCCACGGTGGCTTCGCTGAAGTTGCCGCGAATCATCTTCAGCTTGGGGAAGGCCGAGCGGATCAGCTCCTGATAGGCCTTGCTGAAGCGGTTTTTCGGATCACCCTCGCCAACCGAGAGGGTCTGGCCATTCACCACCAGCACGGCCGTGCGCAGCAAATCATCGGCGATCTGCGTGATCTCCTGGCGTCGCGCACTGTTCTGCCTGGAGCGCACCGCCAGGATGGCGTTGAGGGTCTCGTCCTCGCCGCCGCTGTTCTGGCGGATGTAGAGGTCGGTCTTGAGGTGGCTGCGGATCTGATCGAGCAGCCGCTCCTTCGCCGGCAGGATCGCCATCAACTCACTGCCGCCCATGTTGCGGCTGTGGAGGATCGCCTCGTTGCCGTAGTTGGGGTGCTCCGGTGTCACCAGGTTCACCACCACATCGGTGTCCTTCCCCTTGATCAGGCCGTCGTCGATTTTCTGGGCGAAGGGGTAGTCGTTGCCATTCCCACTGCCTTCCCCTTCAAAGCGGATCTTGTTGCTGCGCAGCACATCGTCAAACACCACGCCGTGCAGGGTCTTCACCACTACGGAATCCGGCACCTCAACCCGCTTGATCTCCTGCTCCACATCCTTTTCCTTGTCGGTAAGGAATTCATAGATCTCGCCGCTGCGCTGCAGATAACTCTGGCTCTCCAGATTGATCAGGGCGTCCTTCACCGCCTGCTCATGGGCGCGGATGTCGAAGTTGGGTGCCTGGATCAAGAGGATGGCAATGTTGCGCGCCGTGCTCTTGAACTGCGGCACCCACTTGAGCAGGAACAAAGCCTTGAGGATGCGCAGCTCCAGCGGCCCCACCTGGTTCTGGGCCGTCACCATCGTTTGCTGCTTGTCGGCCCGGATCACATCGCGGATGCCGTCGTAGAGCTGGTCAAAGCTGGCGAGGCGGCCCACCGGCAGCTCCTTGATCGCCTTGGCGACTTCCTGGAACACCGAGAGCATCGAGCGCTCCCCCACCGCCATGTTGCGCCCCTCGAAAATGCTGTGGGTGGCCAGGGTTTGTATGGCGGTCTGAAACAGGCTCAGCTGGTAGGGGTGAAAGGGGTAGAGGCCGCAGAAGCTCTGGCAGTCGCCCCAGCCCTTGAGCTGAATCGAGCCATCACCAAAGCGATACAGGGTGGTGAAGTTATCCTTCTCCTGCTCATAGATATTGATCAGCTGCTCCGGTTCATCCGGGGTCTTGGCCAGGAGGCGCCTTTGGATCACCTCCTGCACATCGGCACTCGCCAGGGTGAGCTTGGTCTTGAAGCGTCCCTGGATCTTGCTGAGATCATCGGCCTGCTCAAACTTCACCTGCCCCAGGATTCCCTCCAGATCGGCCTGGGAGGTGATGAACACCGTGGCCCGCCCATCGGTGGCGGTAGCCAGGCTCTCCACCACGGTCTGCAGGTTGAGCAGGCGGCTGCGCTCCTGGCCGATGAACTGGCCCGCCTCATCCACGAAGAAGTTGAGCCGGAAGCCGGGGGGCTGGCTGCCTATGTACTCCTTCACCCGGCCGGCGAAGCCCTCGATCGAAAGGCGGTAGCTGTCCTTGGCGTCATGAATCACCTTGATGGCGTCGTCTTCGCTGCCGCCGAACTGCTCGGCATAGGCCTTGGCGAAGCTGCGCTTGGTCACCGTGGCCAAAGCGTCGCGGTCGTTTTCCCAGGAGCGGCCGTTCACGCGTTGGTAGGTCTGCTTGAAGGCTTCGAACTGGCCGCGCTTGTTGAGGTCGTGCTCGAACTGGGCCACGTAGCCCTGGTTGCCGTAGTAGCCCTGCAACTCGTTGAGCACCTTCATGAACACTTCGAGGATCGGTGCTTCGTGGGTGCCGCCGATGCCATCGAACTTCTGATCGATGTTGAACAGCAGGCTGCGGGCCGGGATCCCGCTTGCCTTCCTCAAGTCGGCGCGGATGATCTCGTCCTCCACCTTGGGCAGCAGGAGCTCCACCGGCCTGCTGTCCTGGGAGCCAGGCTGTTCTGAGGGGATGCGCTTGTCGCAATCCAGCAGCAGCGAGAGCATCTTCAGCAGGTGCGACTTGCCCGAGCCAAAGAACCCCGAGATCCAGACGCCATTGGCGGTGGGGTTGTGCAGGTAGGCATCGGTGAAGGCACCCAGGCCCTTGCTCACCTCACGGGTCACCACGTACTCGTCGAGTTCGACCTGCAGATGGCGCTCGTCGTCGGCTTTGATCACCCCGTCAATCGGACGGTCAACCGGCTTGGCGAAGAGCCCTTGGATGGTGGTGGCGGTCATGAGCTCTTGATGTCGAAGTAGGCGAGGTTGGTGGCGCGGTAATGGGGGTTTTCGATCTTGCTGGCGGTCGTGGTGCCAAACAGGCGCAGGTAGGAGCCTCCGTCGGCGTCCTGGGAGTACTCGCCGGGGAAGAAGATCACCACCGGGTGGCGCAGCATCGCTGGCTGCAAGGCCTCAAGGATCGTGTGGGTGCGCAGGAAGGGGTAGATCCGCCCTGAGCCGGTGATCAGGCTGATCTGGGCGTCCTGCCCCAGCTCCTCCATCAGCTT
>DAIQNM010000031.1:0-15886 GCA_036788375.1 Cyanobium sp. CTOTU6536
GTCTGGTGTTGGTGATGGCCGGCGGGGTGATTGGGGTGGTGGCCCTGCGGTTGACCGCCGGGCTGTTCATCCGCTGGCTTGAGGAATTCGTTCGGCTGGAAACCGCCGGCTACCTGGCGGTGGGTTTGGTGGCCATTCGACTGCTGGTGCGGATCGCCTTCCCCACCCTGTTGGTGCCGGAGTGGTTCGTGCTGCTTTCGGTGGCAGCCCTCTTTGGCTGGGGCTTTTCCCAGCGGCAGCCGCCATCCTCGGCAGATCCGGAAGTGGTTGGCGGTGGTGGTGCCTGATGCGGATCCAGCTCCGCGATCCCCAGACCCACCGCACCCTCGAGGAGATCCAACTCGATGATTTAGCCGAGGCCCCCCAGCCAGGCCGATGGATGGTGGTGGGTCAGCGCAGTTTTCTGGTGCTGCAGCGCTCCCACCGCTATCGCCTCAGCGATGGCCGCTATCAGCTCTGGGCGGTTGCCCTCGATGTCAAGCCCCAAGAACGGCCTGCCGATGCCCGTCCATGGCGCGGCGGCTGGGTGATCGGCGACCCGTTTTGCCACTTCAATGCCCGCTCTCCCCTGCTGCGCTGTGCCGTGCTGCCGGAGGGTCCTTGCGAACGCTGCGGCGAGTTCCGTCCCCGGGAGTCCGCCTCCTGAGCCGGCTGGGGGCCGACGCCCCGCTGCCTAGGGTGGTGCAAATGCTTCCGCTTCCCGATCGCCTCCCCCTCCTCCGATCCCCAGCCCCGACGTCGCACCCCCTCGCGGAGGTCGGAACCGGGTCGTCAGCCCCTCACCCCTGCCCCGCAGGACGGCCGGATGCCACCAGCCGTTTCAACGGCAGAGCGGCGCGCCGGGGGCCAGGTTTTGGGCGGGTCGGTGCAAAGCGTCCCTGCGGGGAGCCCCACGGCGCCGGTGGCTGGCCTGGCGGTGGAATTTGCCAATTTAGGTCTATCCGAACCGCTCCTGAAGGCCGTGGCGGCCAAGGGTTACCGCACCCCTTCGCCGATCCAGCGCCAGTGCATCCCGGCGGTGCTCGATGGCCACGATGTGATGGCCGCCGCCCAGACTGGCACTGGCAAGACCGCTGGCTTCACCCTGCCGCTGCTTGAACGTCTGCGCCATGGGCCCCCCGCCCGTGCCGGCCAAGTGCGGGCCCTGGTGCTCACCCCTACCCGTGAACTGGCGGCCCAGGTGGCTGAGAGCGTCACGGCCTATGGCCGCTATCTCGACCTGCGCTCGGATGTGATTTTCGGGGGCGTCAGCCCCAATCCCCAGATCAGCCGCCTGCGGCAGGGCACCGATGTGCTGGTGGCCACCCCCGGTCGCCTGATGGATCTGCATCAGCAGCGGGCGCTGCGGCTCGATCGGGTCGAGATCCTGGTGCTGGATGAGGCCGACCGGATGCTCGATATGGGCTTCATCCGCGATATCCGCCGCATCATCGCCCTCATGCCCGAGAAGCGACAGAATTTGCTGTTTTCGGCCACCTTCTCCCCCGAGATCCGCAAGTTGGCCACCGGCCTGCTGCACCAGCCGGTGCAGCTCCAGGCATCCCCCGAAAATCAAGCGGCCCCCCTGGTGGAACAACTGCTCCATCCCTGCGACATGGCCCGCAAGGGCGAGTTGCTTTCCCACCTGATCCGAAACAATGATTGGCAGCAGGTGTTGGTCTTCTCCCGCACCAAGCATGGCGCCAACAAGGTGGCGGAGCGGCTTGAGCAAGAGGGACTCGCCGCCGCCGCCATCCATGGCAACAAGAGCCAGGGAGCCCGCACCCGGGCGCTAGCGGGCTTCAAGAGTGGCGAGGTGCGGGTGCTGGTGGCCACCGACATCGCAGCTCGGGGCATCGATATCCACCAGCTTCCCCATGTGGTGAACCTCGACCTGCCCAATGTGGCCGAGGACTATGTGCACCGCATCGGCCGGACCGGTCGCGCCGGCGAGAAGGGCCATGCCATTTCCCTGGTGGCCGCCGAGGAGCACGAGCTGTTGCGGGCGATCGAGCGGTTGGTGGGCTCCGCCCTGCCCCGGCAGGAGGTCCCCGGTTTTGAACCCACGGTGCACTCCGCCCCACCCCTGGACCTCAGCGGTGGCCGCGGTCGGCGGCGCGACGGCGGAGGCCACAGCCAGGCCCGGCCATCCCGGAGGACCCGAGGTCGCTAAGGGCAAGTCGCTCACACCGCAGCGTTGGCGATGCAAGCGTGGCGAACCGCAGCGGTTTTGACAGTATGGTCTGTCGCTCTGCCTTCAACTGGTGCAGGTTTAAGCCTTTCCCATGCTTTACGAACCGGGTTCCACCGAGTGCCGCGTGCTGATTCACTGCAAGGGGCAGATTGAAGCCATGCTGCTCTCGCTTGAGAAGATCGAGAACAGCCGCCCCATCCGGGACCAGCTGGTGGCTGTTTACAACCAGCTGGAGGATCTCCACGAGTTGCAGCGGCAAACGCCCCAGGCAGCGGTGGGCTCCTTCTGAACCTCACGACACCCCTGGTGTGCTTTCCTTGCCCAGGATTGCCACCTTGGGATGTCCCGAGTGATCCGCTACTGGCGGACATCCAAGAGCATTAACCCGTGAGGTTGTCCCCCAGCTTGAGGGCGAGTTGCTGCAGCAGGCCAGCTCCGCTGGCCGCCCGTTTGCCCTCCAGCCGCCCTTCCCGCAGCAGCAACGGGCAGCCGCCGGTGGCCAGCACGACTCCCACCCCTTCCACCAGGTCAAGCACGCTGCCGGGCGGGGCATTCTGGGGCCCTCCCCAATGGTCGGCCAGGGGGGTGGCCTCGGCGCTGAGCTGATTCCGCAGCCGAGCCACCAGGGGTTCGCAGCTGAGCACCTTGAGCCGCAGACCCTGACAGTGGGTCCAGGCACCGGGATGGAGCCCCATCACCCGGCGGTGGATTGCCAGGGCTGGATCGCTCCAATCGATCTGGAAGTCTGCCTTGGTGAGCTGGCGGGCGTAGGTCATCCCTTCAGCGCTCTGCGGCCGTAGCCCCAGTCGCTGGTGGCGTTCCGCCTCTGGCCCTGGCCCGGCCGCCGCAATGCTTGCCAAGGCCTCCACCAGCAGGGTGCCGCTCAATTCGGCCAGCCGGCTGCCCAGATCGGTGGCGTTGTCGCGCAGGCTCACCTCCAGGTTGCGCTCGAGCAGCACGGCGCCGGTATCCAGGCCCTCCTCCATCGCCATGATCCCCACGCCCGTCTGGGTGTCCCCCTCCAGCAGGCACCACTGGATTGGGGCGGCCCCTCGCCAGCGGGGCAGCAGGGAGCCGTGGGCGTTCCAGCAGCCAAGCGGGGGCTGGGCCAGGACCTCGGGTGGCAGGATCTGGCCAAAGGCCACCACCACCGAGACATCCGCCCCCAGGGCCGCCAGCTGGGCTTGGGTTTCCGGCTCGCGCCGGATCCGCTCGGGCGTGAACACCGGCAGAGCAAGGTCAAGGGCTCTTGCCTTCACCGGTGAGGCCAGCGGCGTGCCTCCCCGGCCCCTGCGCCGGTCAGGCTGGCTGACGACACCGACGAGTTCATGGCCCGCCTGGTGCAGGGCCTCCAGGCTGGGCAGGGCGTAGGCGGGGGTCCCCCAGAAGAGAATGCGCATGGTCGCCGCCGCGGTGCTCCCTGGAACTCAGCCTTCGCCCGTGATGGCGAGGGACTCCACCCAGACCCAGGGGCAGAGGCCATCGGGGGTGACCTTGGCTTGACCCTCGAAGCCAACCAGCGAACGCAGCAGGCTGCGGATATCACCGGCCACGGTGGCCGCCTCGATCGAGCGCTGCTCCCCATCCCGGATCCACCAGCCATCGAAGGGGAGGGAGAAGGAGCCCTGGCTGGCCTTCACCCCCGCGTGCAGAGCGGAGAGGGAATCGATCACCACCAATCCGGCCCCCGTGGTTCCTTCGGCTCGGTCCTGGCCTGCGGCTCCCCGGGCGAAGCGGTTGAGCCCGCTGGCACCGCCAACGGCCCCTGGCGTGGCACCCACCTCAAACCAGTCAGGGCCGACCGAAACCTTGGCGCCCATGCCGGCGTGGCCGGTGGGGGCCACCCCGAAAGTGCGGGCCGTGGCCTCGGAGTGGAGAAAATGGCGCAGCACGCCCCCTTCCACCAGGGTCAGGGGCCGGGTTGGGGTGCCTTCCCCATCGAAGGCCGAGGCGCCCACATTGGCCGGATGGAGGCCGTTGTCGTGGATGGAGAGAAAGGGGACCGCCAAGGGCATGCCGAGCGAGTCGCGGCTGCTGAGGCTGATGCCATCCAATACGGCCCGGGCGTTGAAGAGGCTGCTGAAGGCGCCGATCAGGTCGAGGAAGGCCTCCGGGCTGAACACACAGGTGTACTGACCGGTGGAGATCGGGGCGTAATCGAGGTGGGCGATGGTGCGCTCGGCGGCCTCCGCTACGCAGCCGGCCACGTCGAGGTCCGACGCGCCGTAGCCCAGGCGAACGGCTCCACTGCTGCGCGGTTTACGGCCCGCTTCCTCGGCCCGGGCATAGAGATAAAGGCTGGCGGTGGTGAGCTGCTGCTGGCGGCAGGCGCCATCGCTGTTGAGATAGAGCCGCTCACTGCTGCGTTCCGCCAGGCCGTTGTAGGGCACGGTGCCGATGGCGGGATGGCGTCCGAGCAGATCGGCTTCGGCGGCCTGGAGGGTGGCCAGCAGCGACAGGATGCCCACCGGCTGCCGCAGCGGTTGGTCGAGGGTGGCGAGGGGGGCCTTGGCCAGGGGTGAAAAGGCGGGGGTTTCCTCGGGATTGCCGAAGGCACTCGCGGCTTTGGCACCCTCAAGGGCCCGAGCCAGACCCGCCTCGGAAAGATCGGAGGTGCTGGTGATACCGATGCGGTTGTCGTCATTCCAGACGCGCACCGTGATCGAACTGCGCTGGGCACCTTTGAGTTGTTTGGCCTCCCCCCGGTCCACCTGCACCGAGCTGTCGGTGCTGCAGGCGGCACCGAGGTCCCACTGCTGAATGCCCGCCTTAGCCGCCAGGGTGCTGAGCTGGTCGCGCAGGCCGTTGGCGTCGAGGGATTGGTTGGGGGCAGCCGTTGCCATGGTCAACGTCCCCCCACGGTGATCGAGTCGACCTTGATGTGGGGTTGGCCCACGGTCACGAAGATGCTGCCACTCACCGAACCGCAGAACCCGGCCGCCAGGTCGAGGTCGTTGGCGCACATCGAGATCCGGGGCATCACCTCCTTGGCCTCCCCGATCAGGGTGGCCCCCTTGACCGGCCGGGTCAGCTGGCCGTTTTCAATCAGGAAACCTTCGTCGACGGAGAAGTTGAACTGGCCGGTGGGGCCGACGCTGCCGCCGCCCATGGTCTTGCAATAGAGGCCTTTCTCGACCGAGGCAATGAGCTGCTCGGGGCTGTGGGGACCGGGGGCGATAAAGGTGTTGCGCATGCGGCTGGCGGCGGCAAAGGCATGGCTCTGGCGGCGGCCGCTGCCGGTGCGGGCATGGCCCGTGCGCAATTCCCCGGCCCTGTCGCTGAGGAAGCGTTGCAATACGCCGTTTTCGATCAGCACACTGCGCTGGGGTTGCATGCCTTCGTCGTCCATGGCCAGGGAACCGAAGGCACCGCCGGTGAGGCCTTCATCGATGGCGGTCACCGCTGGGTGAGCGATCGATTCACCAACCTGGTTTGCGAAGGGGGTGGTGCCCCGCTCCACCTGGGTGGTTTCCAGGAGATGGCCGCAGGCCTCGTGGAAGATCACACCACCGAAGCGGTTGGCCAGCACCACCGGACACTGGCCCGCTTCCACATAGTCGGCATAGAGCATGGTGGCGGCGCTGCTGCCGAGGTCGATGGCTGCGGCCTCGCTGTCCCACTGGCGCAGGTCGTCCGGGTTGTCGGTGGTGCCAAAACGGCGGCTGAGGCTGGCGCGGTGGTCCCCATCAGCGGCAATCACCGAGAGCCCCACGGTTTGATGCAGCCGGATGTCGCGCGAATGGGTGCCATCGCTGGCCACCACCAAGACCTCCTGCCAGTGGCGGGCGTAGCTGGCCCGCCTCGCCTGCAATTGCTTGCCGTGGCGCTCGAGGCGATCGGTACCCTCCAGGAGCCGGGCAGTGGCCTCGCTCAGGGTTGGACAGTGCTCCAGCCAGCGATCCTTGCTGGTGGTGGAGTCGCCGGTTGCCGAGAAATCCCGCAGGATTGGAAGGCCCTCGAAGGAGGAACCAAGGCTGCTGCCTGGTACCTGCAGGCCCAGCATCGCCAGGGCCTGCTCCAGGGCCCTGGCCAGCCCTTGGGGACTGAGGTCGTTGGTGGAGACGAAGCCATCGCGGTGGCCGCGGAAGACGCGGATGCCTGCCCCCATCCCGAGGGAAGGGGTCACGCTGGTGATGGCCTCCTGTTCGGCAAGCACGCCGAGGTGGTCGGTGCGCTCAAGGAACAATTCCACCAGATCGGCGCCGGCATGGCGACCGCTGGCCAAAAGAGGTTCGAGGCTCGAACGCCAGCCCAGGTCGTGGAACGGGGCTGAGGGATTGAGGGAGGTGGAAACCAAGGGAATCAGCGCACCGCCGGTTGGAAACGATCGCTGCGGATCGGTGCCATCAGGAAGAGTTTGGCCATCTCCAGGCCATTACCGAGCCAGAAGGGAAGTTTCTGGATGGCCTTGAGGGGAGCCGGCGCTTGGCCTTGGTCGACTTCGGAAAGGGCGGCGTTGTTATCGACCAGCCTCTCCAGCCGTTGCCAAAACTTGGGGTTTTCCACATCCAGAACGACTGGGAAAACGCGGGCGGAGGTTTCGTTGGTCTTGGCGATCACCATCTTGTCGTAGTCACGGGCATCGAGACCAAGGGCTTCGTAGAAATCCTTGCGGGCTACATCACGCACATACATGGTGGCGAAAACCGCCAGCAGAAAGAAGCGGCACCACAGGCGGGAGGTGAAACCCCGCACGGTGTCAGGCTGGGCCTTCATGAGAGCATCGAAGAAGTCGCCATGACGATTTTCATCTTGACACCAATTCTCGAAGAAATTGAAGATTGGGAAGATTTTGCTTTCGGGATGCTTTTGCAGGTGACGGTAGATGGCGATATAGCGCCAGTAGCCGATTTTTTCGGAAAGATAGGTTGCGTAGAAGATAAATTTAGGTTTGAAGAAGGTGTAGGACTTGTTGGCCGTTAGGAAGCCGAGGTCGAGCTGCAGCCCAAAATCCCCCATGGATTTGTTGAGGAAGCCGGCGTGGCGTGCTTCATCGCGGGCCATGTGGGCAAAGCACTCGGCCAGCAGCGGGTTGCGGGCCTTGATGCGACGGCTGAGTTCTTTGTAGAGCAGGAAGCCAGAGAATTCAGAAGTGCAGCTCTGCTCAAGGAACTCGACGAAAACCTTTCGTGTTTCGGGATCTAGCTTTTCAGCGGCACCTTCAAATTCAGCATCCCGCACGAAATGGTGACGGTTGTAATCCTTGCGAAACTCCTCGCAGATCGCCTCCAGCTCCGCTTCATTGGGCCGCAGATCCATCGCCGCCATGGCGTCGAAATCCGTGGTGTAGAAGCGGGGCGTGAGGATTGTGTCCTTCACCGGCTCCTTGGTGAGCGGCGCTTCGGGGGTGCCAACCGGAGTGGCGGCCGGGCTGATGGGGGAGACGGTAGCGGGGATAGCGGGGGGCACCATCGCGCGTGCGGCAAGGCAAGTGAGGCCATCGTAGGGGCCTTAGGGCCAATGCCGGGTGGATGTAAAGCCTTGCCTTAGTTGGGGCCGAGCCATTTCTGGCCGTTGAGGCGCTGCACCAGGCGGGAGACCAGCAGGGCCAGGGTGGTCTTGCGCTCATCAATCAGGAACGACTCGAGCAGGCTCGGCTCGGCGCCAGCTTCGGCCACGGCCACCGTCTTGGCGGCTTGGATGTCGGCCGCGGTGAAGCAGAGCCAGAAGCGTCGTTCCCCCGGCAGCACCCCCTTCACCATCCAGCACTCCGTGCCCACCACCGGCATGGGCCCCTGCTCGAAGACGAGTTGGGGGGCCGGGCCGCCGTAGGAGAGGCATTCGCGCTCCAGGGCTGGCAGTAGCAACTCGGGCACAAAGGTGCTGAAGGGCTGGTCCTCCGGTGCGGGGGGCTTGGCCTTGGCAGCCGGGGGCGCCTTGACCGCCGCCGGAGCCCCGGCAGCTGCCGGAGCCTCGGGCGCGGACTCCGCCGTTGGGGTGGGGGCGGCGCTGGGGGTGGATGGAGTGGTGGGGCTCTCGGTCACCGGTTCACGGGGCTGCGGGGGCTCAGACAAACTCTAGGGATTCCGCCGCCATCCCAACGGCCTGATCCCATCACCGTGATGGGATGGCTCGCTGTGGCGGCTCCAGCCTTTACCACTGCTCTAGGGCATCGTTACCCCAGTCATCCCAGCCCGGATCCACCGCCGGCTCGGCAATCCGCTCCCGGGCCTGGCGTTGGCCCTGATCGACACGCGCACCTCCGCTCGTGCCCACCGGGGCCCGGATCACCCGGAATGGCACTGAAACGGTGGGTGCTGGTTCGCCGGGTGCCCGGCTGGGTCCGGCACTGCTGGGTTCGTTGTGGCGTCCCTGGGGCTGGCTGTCCCAGGCCTGGGGCTGGCGAGCTGCTTGGCTTGGGCCACGCCCTTCTGCGGCTGCCTCGCTGGAGCTCCGGCCCGGTTGCCGCTCCCTGGCCATCCAGCCTTCCAAGTCGTCCCCCTCCCATTCGGGGGCGCCGTTGCGGCGCACCTGCCGTCGCAACGCCGGGCTGGGATCTCGCAGGGCCAGGGCAGTAGCTCCGCCGCTGAGGGCGGCTCCACCGGCGGCCATGGCGGCCAGCCAGACACCAAGGGGTAGGGCCGGGCTGGTCCAGGTGAGCAGCCGGAGCGCCACGGTGGGGCGTGGATTGAGGGCACCCGTCAGCAGCACCGCCACGAGCGGGGCCAGCAGGGGCAGCAAGAGCAGGCGGCGGAGCAGGTCCAGGGGTTTTAGGGGGTGGGCCGGACGGAAGCGGTGGGGCCCTGGGGCGTCGCGGCCAGGGGAGAACCGGCCAGCAAGGCCGGTTGGGGCCCCTCCCAGCGGTTGAGGGAGCCCAGCTCCAGGTTCAGGGCATCGAAGATCCGGATCACCACAAAGTCCACCATCTCCTCAATCGTGCGGGGCCGGTGGTACCAGGCCGGCACCGGTGGGGCAATGCGGGCGCCCGCTTCGGCCAGGAGGGTGAGGTTGCGCAGATGAATCAGGTTCCAGGGCAGCTCCCGCGGGGCGATCACCAGCGGCCTGCCCTCCTTGAGGTGCACATCAGCGGCGCGCTCAATCAGATCCAGGGCCACCCCGGTCGCGATCCTTCCCACCGTGCCCATGCTGGCCGGCAGAATCACCATGCCGCGGGTACGGAAACTGCCGCTGGCAATCGCCGCTGCCTGGTCATTCCAGCGGTGACACCGAAGACTGCCGCTGCTGCACCCCGTCCGCTCGCGCCAGAACTCTTCCTGTGCCATCGGTTCGGAGGGAACCCGCAGGCCCAGCTCAGCCTGCCAGACAGCGATTGCGCCCCTGCTGGTGACCATCTCCACCGGCACGTCCGCCTCCAGCAGCAGCTGCAGGGCCCGCTGGGCCAGGGGCTGGGCCGAGGCTCCCGACACGCCGAGCACCACCGGAAGCTGGGAAGGGGCAGGGGCGCTCATTGGCAGTTTGGCCCCACTCAGTGGCTGGCCAGGGCCAGATCGGCCCCCTCAGGGTCCGCAGCAAGGTTGTTGCTCGCGCCTTCTAGGTCGCCGGCCGATTCGCTCTCCTCCGGCTGCACCACCGCCAAGTCGATCTGGTGGCGGAGGGCATCCACCTTCTGGATCTCCACCATCACGGTGTCGCCAATCATGTAGGTGCGGCGTCCCTTGCGGCCCACCAGGCGGTTCTGGCGGGAGCGGTATTCGTACCAGTCGTCCTTGAGGGAGCTCACATGCACCAGACCCTCCACCTGGGAGGGGGGGACCTCCACAAAGAAGCCGTAGCTCTGGACACCGCTGATCACCCCCTCCAGGACCTGGCCAACCAGGGGTTCGGCATAGCGGGCCTGGGCCATGGCCAGCACATCCGCCTGGAATTCCTGAACGAAGCGGTTGCCGGCGTTGAGCCGTTTCAGCAGCCCATGGGCCAAGCCCTCCTGGAATGGGGTGAGCTGGCTGGGGGGGAGCAGGGACCAGTCGGTGCTGCCGTGGCAGCTGTCCGAGGCCAGATCGACCCCGCTCTTGTGCCGAACGCTGGGCCGATCCTTACCCTCCGTCAGCAGGGTCACCAGCAGTCGCTGGTTCCAGAGGTCGGCGTAGTGGAGGCTGGGGCAGCACCAGGGGGCATAGGCCACCTCCTCGCCCGCCAGACCATGGGGTTGGGCCTCCGCCACCAATTCCACCGGACGCAGGCAGTCGCGGAGTTGCTGTTGCAGGGGCCTGCTGCGGTCGGTGGCGGCAAAGGCGGCCGCTAGCTCGGCGGCGTCGGCGTTGCCTTCCGGGCTGAGCTCGAGGGGGATCTCGAGGCTGATGGCCGCCTTGGCGACGTCGTTGAGGGCCTCGGGGTCAGCGCCGGCCTGGGCGGCGAACAGGCCCGGTAGTTGCAGGGAGGCCAGGTGCCGGCCAAGGGCCCGGTGGGCCACCAGCACCGCTTCGCGCAGCAGGGCGAGGGGCTGGGTCGGTTCGAGTTGCACCAGCCAGCCCTCTCGGGGGGCATCGGGCGAGGGAAGGCGCAGGTCACTGAGGCTTTCGATCTCCGGCAGGGCGAGGTCGAGATCCAGGGATCCGCTGGCCAGGCGGCGGCTCCGCAGCAGGCCAGCCACGGTCTGCAGCTCCTCCAGCGCACCCAGGTGGTCCTTGAGTGGTTTCAGCGCGGCGGGCACCGTGCGCGCTTTTGGCTTGCGCTCCGCAAGGGCCGACAGGGCAGCGGCATCAACCCGCGCGGTGGGAAGGATGGTGCTGAGGCTGAAGCGGAAGTGCTCAAGGCTTCCATCGGCGCCGAGCTCGAGGGCCACCGAGAGCGCCTCGCGGCGTTCGCCCGGAATCAGGTCCGAGGCCTTGGCCAGGGCCGGGGTCAGCAGGGGCAGCCACTGGGTGCCGGCACAGATCGCTTCGCCCTGTTGAGCAAGCCAGGTGTCGAGGCTGGCACCGGCGCCCACCCGCTCCGCCACCGTGGGGGCATGGACCCAGAGCCGCCAGCGGCCAGCCTCAAGGGACTCAATCGAAAGGCCAGGGAGGCCAGGGGCGTCGGCACCCTGCCAGCCCACGGGCATCAGCACCGTGAGGGCGGTGAGGTCGGTGCGGTCCTTCGCCTCCGGCGTTTTCAGCGTGGCGCGGGGGGCGGCCGGCCGGCCATGGAGATGGTGTTTGGTCAGCAGCAGGTCCCGATCGGCGGCTTCACCGCCCCGCACCGGCAGGCTGCGGGCCACATGGCCGCGGGCGCCGAATTGCGCCACCGGGAAGCGGTCGATCGCCACTTCCACCACGGCCTCCCCGGCCCCTTCGGCATGGGGTTCGTCCTCGGCGGGGAGTTGAATGCTGGTCAGAAGTCGGTCGTCGAGCGGCACCGCCACCAGCTCGCCTTCCTCGCGCTTCTCCACCTGGGCCAGCAGGCTGCTGGTGTCCCGGGCCAGGATGCACTGCACAGCGCCTTCGGGAGAACGGCGGCGGCCCCCTTCGCGGGTGACCCGCACCAGCACCCGGTCGCCGTTCCAGGCATGGTTGAGCTGGTGGTCGCGGATGTAGATGTCTTCGCCGCCGTCCTCACGAAGGGCAAAGCAGAAGCCCTTGCTGGAACAGCGCAGGCGGGCGGCCACGAACTCGGGATTCTCAAGCTGGCGCAGGGCTTCAGCCTCCTCCTCCACAAGTCCGAGCCGGGTCAGGGCGTCGAGGCTGATCCGCAGCTGGGTTTTGTCCGCTTGGGTGGAGAGGCCCAGGGCCTTCTCTAGCCGGGCCAGGGGTAGCAACTCGCTGCTGGACAGCTGGTCAAGCAGGTCGGCGACCGTGAACTTCATCGGGGGATCGGCGGTGGATCGCCGCAGCGGCGGCGGGTGGACGGTGGAGGGCAGGGAGTCGGGGATCGAACCCCTCGCGCCCAGGCCTGGATCGATGGGTCCGCTTGGAAAGAAACCACCGCATGACGACGGTCTCAGTTGGCGGGAAACGAGGTGGATCCTGGGAGGTGGATGGCTGGTGGCGCTGCGGTCGGCGAGGAGCCACCGGGGAAGCCGGCCTTCGGGGCCGGGCTGGGAGAAGCGGCGACGGCGCCCTGGGTGGCGCCAGCCATCGCCCGTCGTTGGTTGACTTTAGGGAGTGGTGGTGTTCTGGCCAGCCTCCCCACCCCCATCGCTGCCAGAGGCCGGGGCGCCGGAGCGGAGGATCAAGCGGCTGCCCAGGATCAAAAAGCCAACCGATGCCGCCAGTTGGAGGGCGTCGGGAGGGATCAGGCTGGAGAGTGAGCCGCCTGCCGCCGCCCCCACCAGGCTCGCCAGCACCAGCGCAGCCGCACTGCCGGCAAAGACCGCGCCCGGCCGGCTGGTGGTGCCGCTGATGCTCACGATGGCGAGCTGGGTCTTGTCGCCCAATTCGGCAAGAAAGACCGTGATGAAGGTGGATGCCAGCAGGGCAAGCATGGGGCGCAAAGGGGGATGGAAAGGGTTGATGGCCTGGGCTGCCGCTGGGTTGGGGCAGGGGGCCGGCAGTGAAGCGGCTTCGGTCGTGGCCGCTCGGCCCTAGCCGCTAAGCAGGGGCATCACCATGGCCTGGAGCGGCGCCAGATGGAGCACGGCCTGCCGACCCAGCCAGAGCCCTAGGGCCACCATGAGTAGGCCAGCGGCCCGTTCGAGCTGTTCCGGGGCCATCACGGTGGAGAGCCAGCGACCCAGCAGAACCCCCACCAGGCTGGAGCAGATCAGGGCGAGGGAGGACCCCACGAACACCACCACCGGACGACCGGATTCGGCCGACAGCAGCAGTGCGGCCAGCTGGGTCTTATCGCCCAGTTCGGCCAGGAAGACCGTGGTGGCTGTGGTGAGGAACACCCCCAACCAGGTGGCCGGGATCGTCGGGTTAGGCCCCGCCCCCGTTGCAGTCTCCGAAGCCGGATCGGTGGCGGCTTCCGCCGGGGTGGCGGGATCGTTAGGGCTGCTCATCGTGGCCTCCGGATCGCCCGCAGGAAGCGTCGCATCACCCTGCCACGGCCACCTTCCTCGCTGCGGATCTGCTGTTTGCAACAGGCAATGGCCAGGGCCTCGCCATCCTCCCCCCGTTGGCCGAACAGGTCGATCAGGGAGCTCACCCGGCAAAAGTCGGGACGGCTGTTGTAAACGCGGCAGCGCCGCCCACCCGTGTCGAAGTGGATGCACCAACCATCGGGCCCCACCATGGAGAGATAGGTGGCCCGTTGGGACTCGGAGAGGGCCTCCAGGGCCTCACCCCGCAGGTTGGGATCGAGCCGGCAGCAAGAACCACAGCCAGGAATGCACTGCCAGCTCTCGGCCCGGGCCCGTTTGCTCCCCTCGGTCGCGCCTTCTTTGAGCGCACCCTCCATGGGCTGCCTCCCGTGACAAGCCGTCACAGTGGCATCCGTAGGGGGTTCAGGGCCAGGCCCAGCGCTTTAGATTGCGTTTGCAGCGCCGTTTTGCGATTCGCCATGGGCATCGACTTCCACCTGATCTCCAACTTCGCAGCTCTGGCCTTGATCACCCTGGCGGGCCCGGCCGTGATCTTCATCCTCTTCTACCGGCGCGGCGCCCTCTGAGCAGCTTCGCCTCGATCGACGCTCCGCCTTCGTCGATGGTTTTGGCTGGGATCTCTGTAGGAGTTGGATCGCCTGCACGACTAGCGAGGGCCCGGTAAATCGGCTCTGGCTGGATCAAGCGGCCCACCATCGCCCCAACCACTGAGGCGATCAACAGCCCGGGCAGCAAACTCTGGGCCCCTGCCATGCGAATCGCGAAGGCCAGGCTCATCACCGGCAGCTGGGTGCAGCCCGCTAGGGCCGAGGCCATGCCCAGGCAGATTCCCAGGTAAGGCGCCCCGCCCGTGTGGTGCATCACGCCGGCTCCAAAGCTGCCTCCCAGGGCCAGGGCAGGATCAATCAGGCCCCCGGCCACACCGCTGGCCAGGCCCAGCACCGGGCCGACCAGACGTTCCACCAGCAGGCTGGGCCATCCCAACCCCGCTAGCAACGAGGCCCCGGACTGCCCCGCAGCGGTGCTATCGAGCAGCTGGTGCAGCAAGGTTTCCCCATCGCCGCAGCTGCGGCCGCCACTGATGAAGGTGAGCAGGCTCAGGGCGGCGCCCAGCACCAAGCCCGTGGCCAGCGGCCTGGTGCGGGCCAGGGGAAGTAGCCAGCCGCCAGCCAGGAGCAGAAGCCGGGCCAGGAGGCCGCCCAGCAAGCCGGCCCCCAGCCCGATGGGCACGGCCCAGGCAACCTGCTGCCATTCCGCCACCGGTTCGGCATGGATGCCAAGGGCAAAAAGGGGCTGGCCCCCCAAGCTGCTCACCAGGGCCGCAGCGCCGGCCATCAGCAGGGCCGGCCAGATCAGGGCTGCCTGAAAACTCCGGGTCAGTTCCTCTGCCACAAACACCACCCCCATCAGCGGTGTGTTGAAGGCCCCGGCCAGGGCCGCACCGGCCGATGCGGCCAGCAGATCGGTCCCCAGCCTTCCGCGCCCTAGGGCATGGGCCACCGCCGCCCCCAGCTGGGCCGCTGGACCTTCACGACCGAGCGGCATCAGGGCGAGGCTGGCGACGCTCCACAGGCCGATCCGGCCGAGGCTGGGGGCGGCCGCCAGCAGCTTCGGCCGATGGCTGGGTTGTTCGAGGGCTTCGATGAGCTGGGGAAGGCCAGATCCGGCGCAAGAGCGCAGCACCGAAGCCTGGAGCAGCAGGATGATTGGCAGCACCAGCAACGGTGCCAGGGCGAGCATGGTGGCCGTTGGACTCCACGGACCTCCGCTGAACCCCGGCAGGCGATGGATCCATTGGTCCTGGATCCGGTCAATGGCGTTGAGGGGCCAGCAGGCCAGGCCCACCGCCAGGCCAAGGGCTATGATCCTGAGGGTTTTGCTGCCGGCGGCGCTGCGACGCGGCTGGATCCGCTCGGCTGCTTCCATCAGGAGCACAGTCCCAGGGCCATGGCGGCCTCCTGAACCAGCGCCTGCAGGTAGGGATGGGGCTGGACCTCATCGAGCCGGCCGCAGACTTCTTCGCCGGCGGCATTGCGGATCAGCACGCCCTCGGCGTGGCGGCTGCAGTGGTAAGTGCGGTCACGGCGCAGCAACACCACCACCTCCGCACCGCCGGGACGCAGGGCCACCAGCTCCAGCTGGAAGCGGGTCTGCCCTTGCCAGGTGTCACGCTTGAGCCGGAAGGCCACATCCACCTGGGCAGGCAAGGGTCCGTCCTCCTGCCAGCGCCAGGCCATGGCCCGCAAGCGCACCCCCTGTTGTTCGAGCTCGAGCTGCAAGTGGCCGCCGCGGAGCAGGCGCTGCTGCACGACCCGGCAGCCACTGCTCCAAAACACCGGAGCTGGGTGGCCGATGCCAAACGGTTCCAGCCTTTGCAGGTGGGCCCAAAAGTCGTGGTCGATGCGCCCGAGGGGCAGGAGGGCTTCCGGCTCCACCGGCAGCAGGGGACCCGCTTGCTCCAGCCAGCCGCTAGCCAGCTCCTCGAGGCGCTGATGCAGGGCGCTCACCCGTTCCGCCCGCACCGTGAAGCCCCCCGCCGCCGGGTGGCCACCGTGGCGGTCCAGCAGGTCGGCGCAACGGGTCAGGGCCTGATCCACGGCAAAGCCCCTGGGGGCTCGCACGGAGGCGCGCATCGTGCCGCCGCCTTCACCGGCCAGCAAGGCCACCGGACGGTCAAACCGTTCGACAAGCCGAGCCGCCACAATCCCGATGACGCCGTGGTGCCAATGGTTCTGGGCCAGCAGCAGGAAAGCCGAACGCCGGTTGCCGTCGGCCTCCAACAAGGCCAGGGC
>DAIQNM010000032.1:0-15856 GCA_036788375.1 Cyanobium sp. CTOTU6536
GGGAGGTGCTGATCACCCTGGTGGCCACCAGCCCCGACCTGCCTGGCCTGGAGGCCTTGGCCCACAGCTGGATGCGGCGCTGGCCCGAGCTGGTGGGGGTGGGCCTCAACCTCCAGACCGAACCCACCAATCGGCTGCTGGGAGAGCACACCGCCAGCGTGGCCGGTCGCTCCTGGCTGGTCGAAACCTTCTGCGGCCTCGACTACCGCATCGCTGCTGACACCTTTTTCCAGGTCAACACCAGCCAAGCCGAAGCGGTGGTGCCGCTCTTGCTGGAGGGTCTTGGCCCCGAACCCGGCCACCTGATCGACGCCTACTGCGGCATCGGCACCTATTCGCTGCCCCTGGCGGATCGCCTCTGGCGGGTGCTCGGCATCGAGCAGCACCCGGGCGCCGTGGAGCTGGCCCGCCAAAACGCCAGCCTCGCTGGCCTCGATGAGCGCTGCACATTTTGCTGCGACGACGTGGGCGGGGTGCTGCTGGAGCACCTTCAAGTGCCGGGAGTGGACGCCCTGTTTCTCGATCCACCCCGCAAAGGCCTGGCGCCGGCGGTGTTGACGGCCATCCGGCAAGCTGCGCCACCGCGCCTGCTCTACCTCAGCTGTGACCCCGCCACCCTGGCCCGGGACCTGGCCCAGCTCTGCGCCGATGGTTTGTTCCGGGTGGCCTGGCTGCAGCCCATCGATTTTTTCCCCAACACCAGCCATGTGGAAGCCCTGGCGGTGCTGGAGCACGCCCAAGCCTGATCAGGCTTCAACTGCGGAGCACGGCCCCGGTTTGTTCAAGGGCCTGGCGCACCTTGTTGTGGGCCGTTTCCACCTCCGCATCGGTGAGGGTGCGGGCGGCATCGCGGTAGCGCAGGCGGAAGGCTTGGCTGCAATGGTTCGCCGCCAGCTGGGCCCCCTCGTAGCGGTCGACCAACTCCACCGCTTCGAGCAGGGGTTTACCGGCCTTGCGGATGGTACTGATCAAGTCGCTGGCACCCACCGACTGGGGCACCACCAGGGCCAGGTCCCGCTCCGAGGCGGGCACCGTGGCAAAGGGCTGGAAGGCGGGTTGGAAACGGGCCGGCCTTGCCGCAGCTGTGAGCAGGGCCTGGAGGTTGAGCTGGAAGAGGTAAGTGGCCTCGGGGAGGTCGAGGGCTTCGGCCTCAGCTGGATGGAGCTGGCCGAACCAGCCGGCTGGGCGGCCCTCCAGCACCAGGGTGGCGCTGCGGCCGGGATGGAGGAGTCCTGCCGGTGCATCCGGTTCCGCCAGGGATCTGTCCTGAAGCGGCACGGCCAGTGGCTCCAGCCCCGCCTGCAGCACGCCGCGGGCCTCGTAGTAATCGGGCCAGCGGGGTTTGCCGCTGCTGCTCCAGCGTTCGCTGCGCCGCTCGCCGGCGATCACACCGGTGAGCAGGGGCCGCTCCTCGATCGCATCAGCCTTCGCCAGGAAAATGCGACCGATCTCAAAGGCCCAGAACCCAGGCTGCGATGCCTGCAGGTTGCGCCGCGCCGCCTGCAACAGCTCCTCGTGGAGGTTGTCGCGCAGGTGGCCGTAATCGGCGAGCAGGGGATTGGCCAGGGGAATCCGCCCCGCTGCAGCGGTGGTGAGCGAGAAGCTGCAGGTCTCCTGCAAGCCAGCGGCGCAAAGGGAGCGGCGTAGCCGCCTCTCGAGCAGTTGGGTCGGCTCAGCACCGCCCGGTTCGAGCGGATCGGGCAGGTGGGCGCAGAACTGGTCGTAGCCCACCAGCCTCGCCACTTCCTCGATCAGATCGACTTCACGTCGCAGGTCCATCCCCCGGGACGGGGGCACGGTCACGGCCCAGCCCTCGTCCTGGGGCTCGAGCTGGCAACCGAGGGCTTCGAGGGTCTGGCAGATGGGGCCATCGCCAAGATCTTCGGGGCCGTCGTTGCCGTTCACAGGGCCGAGCAGGTTGTGCAGGGCATCGCGCCGCAGCCGCAGGGGGGTAACGGGCTCAGCGGCGCGCCGATGCACCCAGCGCCCCTCCGGGCGGGCAGCGGCCAGCTCCTGCAGCAGGGCCACGGCCCGATCGCTGGCGGCCAGGGTGGCCTCCAGCGGCAAACCCTTCTCAAAACGGCTGCTGGCTTCGGTGCGCAGGCCGACGCGGCGGGCCGAGCGCCGCACCGCCTGGGGCTCGAACACCGCCGCCTCCAACCAGATCGCCGTGGTGGCCTCGCCCACAGCCTCCTCGAGGCCCCCCATCACCCCGGCCAGAGCGATCGGCCGGCCGGCGTGGGTCACCACCAAAACCTCCGGATCCAACTCCCTCAGCTCACCATCAAGGGTGGTGAGGGTCTCACCGGCCACGGCCTGGCGCAGGCCCACCGCCTGGGGCTCGGCCGTCCCGGCAGCGGCCCCAGCCAGCAGGTCCCGGTCGAAGGCGTGGAGGGGCTGGCCCGTTTCCAGCATCACCAGATTGGTGATGTCCACCACGTTGTTGATCGGCCGGATGCCGGCCCGCTCCAGGCGCTGCTGCAACCAACGGGGCGAGAGCCCCACCTGCACGCCGCTGAGCGCGGTGATGCTGAACAGCCCGCCCTGTTCGATGGCGGCGCAATCTGCCGCTGTGGCGTTGAGGGGGGCGGCCGGCGGCAGGGCGGGCGCTGGGGCGATGCGGGTTTGGCCGCCGATCAGGGCGGCCACCTCGCGGGCGATGCCCTGCATCGAGAGGCCATCGGGACGGTTGGCGGTGATCGCCAGCTCGAGCACCTGGTCATCCAGGCCAAACAGCGCTCCTACCAGGGTGCCCAGGGGAGGGACGGTGTCGAGCAGTTCCTCGAGGATGGCAATGCCCTCACCGCCGCCGCCCAGACCCAGTTCCTGCAGGGAACAGATCATGCCGCTGCTGGCCACGCCCCGCAGCTCGGCGGCTTTGATCGTGAGACCAACAGCCGGCAGGGTGGCCCCCACCAGGGCGACGGGGACATGAATTCCAGCCCGCACATTGGCCGCGCCGCAGACGATCTGGAGCGGCTCCTGGGCACCCACTGCAACCCGGCAAACGCTCAACTTGTCGGCCGCCGGATGGGGCTCGCGGGCCTCCACCAGCCCCACCACCACACCGGCCGCCTGGGCGGCCAGATCCTCGATGGCTTCCACCTCGAAGCCGGCGATCGAAAGCCGTTCCGCCAGCCGCTGCGGTTCAAGGGCCTGCGCATCGCCCAGCACGAGCTCACGCAGCCACTGGAGCGAAACCCTCATCCTTTAGCCGAAATCAGAGCTCTGATCCTAGGAATCGGTGGACCGCCGCTCCGCGGGCCCTGTTTTGCGAGTCGCCCTGGGGGTGGCGGCAGGCCGGGAGGTATGGTTTGACATTGTCATTTCGCTTCGCTTAAGCGGCGCACGTCCTTCTTATGGCCAAAAACAAGGGCGTCCGGCTCGTGATCACTCTTGAGTGCACCGAGTGCCGGTCCAATCCCGCCAAGCGGTCTCCTGGTGTGTCCCGTTACACCACCCAGAAGAACCGCCGCAACACCACCGAACGGCTGGAACTCAAAAAGTTCTGCCCCCACTGCAACAGCTCCACGGTGCACAAGGAAATCAAGTGATCGTGCCGCGCTGAATGCCAGCGCCGGCTGTCCTGACTCACTGTCCTGACTCACTGTCCTGTCGCACCGTTCCATCCGTTCGTTCCTCCTCCCTGCCATGTCCAGCTCATTTTTTAAGAAGCGCCTCTCACCGATCAAGCCCGGTGATCCGATCGACTACAAGGATGTCGATCTGCTTAAGAAATTCATCACCGAGCGCGGCAAGATCCTTCCCCGCCGTCTCACCGGGCTCACCGCCAAGCAGCAGCGTGACCTCACCAATGCGGTCAAGCGTGCCCGCATCGTGGCCCTGCTGCCCTTCGTGAATCCCGAGGGCTGAGCCCACCTGTCCCCGCCGCCTTCCCCCTGGTGGCTCCGGCTCCCTTCCAACCTGGCGATCTCGTTGGCCTCATGGGTCCAGCCGGGGCCCGTCTTGCCGTGGTGGCAGGCCTGCGCAACAACCGCGTTGATTTACGGGTGGGGTGGGAAGCCAAGGCGATGCAGGTTCCCCCCAGGGAACTGGTGCTGCTGCGTTCGCTTCCGGTGGCCTTCCCCCCCGGAGACGTTCCCCAGCGGCTTGAGCAGCCGCCCTGGCGGCTCAACGAAGCTGCCCTGGCGGCGGCCAAGCCCAATCGGCGCGAGCTGGGGTCCGCCTGGTTGCTGCTTGGCGAAGCCAGCGGCTCCGCTCCACCGGACCTGACGGGACTGGTGGACCTTGTCGGGGATGGCGCCGATCCGGCCCAGCTGGCCGCTTGCTGGCTCTGGCTGGAGGGAGAGCAGACCCTCTTTCGGTTCCGCAACCAGCGCATCGAAGCCCGGCCCCTGGCCGACCTGCGTTCGCTGCGCCATGGCCGTCACCAGTTGCGTCTGCAGGAGCAGCAACGCCAGCACTGGCGCCAAACCCTGCGGCAGCGCCAGCCGATCCACGCCAACGACCTGGCGCCCTCCGAACAAGCCGATCTCCGGGCGCTGCGGCGCTGGGCCAGTTCGGACACCACCGTGCCCCTCGGCGCGGAACTGTTGAAGCTGCTGCACGACTGCCACTGCCCAGCCGAACCGGGTCCGATCCGCCACCTGCTCGCCGACCTCGGCCAGTGGGAACGCCATCACCTGCCTGGGCTCGAGGCGACCACCTGGCAGTTGGGGTTTGACGAGGCGCTGTTGCGGGAGGCCGATCAGCTGGTGGAGCGTGCCGAAGAGGCCTGGCCTGGCGATGACCAGCGGCTCGACCTCATGGCCCAATGGGTGGTGACGATCGATGACCCGGATACCCGCGACATCGACGACGGCCTGGGCTTGGAATGGTTGGCGGATGGCCGGGCCCGCCTCTGGATCCATATCGCCGATCCAGGCCGGCTTGTCGCGCCGGATAGCCCACTCGACCTGGAGGCCCGCCGCCGCGCCAGCAGCCTCTATTTGGCCCAGGGCAACCTGCCGATGTTCCCCCCCCAGCTCGCCCACGGCCCGATGAGCCTGCGCAGCGGTGTGCGTTCGGCGGCCTGGAGCCTCTGGGTCGACCTCGATTCCGAGGGTTCTGTGCTGGCCGATGGTCTCGAACGCAGCTGGATCCGCCCCACCTACCGGCTCTCCTATGCCGATGCCGACGAGCTGATCGAGCTGGCCCCGCCCCAGGAAAGGGATCTGCTCACGATCCATACCCTGCTTGAGGGCCGCCACCAATGGCGCCGCCAGCGGGGTGCCCTGCTGCTCGACGATCCGGAAGGCCGAATCCGCTGCCGGCCAGACTCCGTTTCTTCCGGTCTAGCGGCTGAGGTGGAGGTGGTCGAACCATCGCCAGCCCGCCGCATGGTGGCCGAGGCCATGGTGCTGGCGGGGGCCCTCGTTGCCGAACGAGGCGAGCGGGAGGGCCTGGCGCTGCCTTTTCGCAGCCAAGCCCCCTGTGAGCTGCCCCCCAGCAGCGAACTGGAGGCGCTACCGCCTGGCGTGGTCCGCCATGCGGCCATCAAGCGCTGCCTGGGCCGGGGCCTGGTCGGCACCAAGGCCGCACCGCACTTCAGCCTGGGCTTGACGGCCTACGTGCAGGCCACCTCCCCGATCAGGCGCTACGGCGACCTCGTGGTGCAACGGCAATGGCAGGCGTTCCAGGAGGGCAGCCCTGCCCTGGCCGAGGAGGAACTGGCCCTGCTGCTGCAGGAGCTGGAGGCCCCCCTCCGCCAGGGTCTTCAGATCAGCCGAGAAGACCAGCGCCATTGGCTCCAGGTCTGGTTTGAGCAGCAGCAACGCCAACGCTGGCATGGCGTCTTTCTGCGCTGGCTGCGGGTCGACCAGCAGCTTGGCCTGGTCTGGTTGGACGACCTCTGCCAGACCTTGCCCTGCATCTGCCCCAGCCGCAGTGAACCGGGAAAAACCCTATTGGTTGATGTTCTGGAGGTGGATTCGCTGCGCGACACCCTGCGGCTCGACGCGGGATCGTAAGCGGCCCTCCCAGCTTCGGGGCTTAGGGCTTCTCGGCCAGCCTGGAAACCCGCAACCAGGGGCCCCAGGGGTTGGCACAGCCGATCAGCCGCACCGCTCGAGGCTTGTCCTGCAGCCGTAGCCAGGCATGCAGGGCCGGCTCCAGGGTGATCAGGGGCCAGCAGCCCCCGCGGCCGCTGAGCTGATATCCGCCACTTCCATCCGGAATCAGCAGGCCCTCCCAGGCGGATTCGCCGGGTTCCGGCGGGGCCTGCCACGGTTGGAGCTCCTCCGCAGGGTCGATGCCCTGCAGGTGCCCATTGGCCAGAAGAGCGCCGGGATCACGCCACACCTGAAGCTGCCGCTCCCGCCAGTGGGGATGGTGCCAGGGCAGATCCCAAATCGGGAATGGGGCGGCCGGGGCCAGGGGATCGTCGATCAGGGCGGCCTGCAGCCGTTCCACCGGCAACTCAGCCGGGAGGAGATTCTCCGCCAGACACAGGGCGGCGGCCAGTCCGGCCGCCTGGCCGATGTTGAGCACCAGGGGTTGCAGACGGGTGGCTCCGTTGGCCATGTGGCTCACCCCGAGGCATTTGTCTGCGGCCAGCAGGTTGTCGACCGCAACGCTCACCAGGGCTCCATAGGGGATGGTGAAAGGGGTACCGCTCCAGCGTCCCCCCCAACGGCAACTCTTCGGGGCCAGGGGCCAGTCGGAGCCGGGGTAGTGGTGGTCATTGGCGTAGTTCCCCACCGCAATAGCACTGCTGCGCCCCCCCTGCAGGGGCAAAGCCGCGATGCTGGCGCCGGGGGCCTGGGGCAAGAGCTGCTGCTCGCAGACCACCTCCAGGGCCTTCAGGCGCCGCCCTTCCCTCCAATAGGGCATGAGCGCCAGGGCCTCCCCCCCCTCGAGGGCCCCGCCGAGGGCCTGCTCGCGGCTGGGGAAGATTCCCCCCGGCCGCAGCTCGCCACCGCTGACCTCCTGCAGCGCGGCCGCAAAGGTCAGGCTGTGGTCCTGCATCTCCGCAGCGAGGGTCTGCTCGGCAGCGTTGGAGGGGAAATCGGCAGCCATGTCTGCACGGAAGGCGCGGTCAAGGGCCCCATGCCAGTCGTTGCCCTCCAGGGGCCAATTCAGCATCACGGCTCCGCCGGGCAGGCGGCCATAGCGGAGGGTGCGGGAGAGACCGAAGGAGTTGCAGGCGCCGGCAAAGGGGGGCGGCAGCTCCACCGCTGGTGGGTGTTCCGCTGATGCACCCACCTGGGTGCCCAGCAAAGGAGCCCCAGCCACAGCCGGGTCCGGCTCCTCCAGTTGGCCCATCACCACCCAGGTGGGCGATTGCACCGGCTGCTTTTGGAAAAAAGCCTGGCTCTCCAAGTCCGCGGCGCTGGGGGCGCTGGGCTCCTGCCACAGCTCCCGGGCCTCCCAACCCAAGCGGAAGGGGGCCTCCGCCAGGGGGAACAGGTCCCCGCGGTCGCTGCCATCCACCACGATCTCCACCGCCACGGTGGTGAGGGTGGGGGTACGACTGGCACTCCCATTGGCACCCCCGGTTTCCACCCGCAGGGAAGTGATCCTTCGGCCCTGACGCTGAACCTCCAGCACCCGGCAGTTGGGCCACCAGCGCAACCGGGGCTCGGCCCCCACCCAGCGCCGCAGGATCGCTTCGGCGCTGGCGGGGCGGTAGCCGAAGCAGCTCACCCAGTTGTGATCGAGCCCCCCCTCCTGCTCCCTGGCCAGCGCCCGCAGCAAGGCCCCCCAGAGGCCGCTCTGCCAGGGGGTGAGCTCATTGCCATCCGGGGCGCAAACCCCGGCAGCGCTGACCATGCCGCCCAACCAGGGGCCTGGGGTGAGCAGCAGGGTATCGGCGCCGGAACGGGCCGCCTGCAGGGCCGCCGCCACACCGCCGCTGCCCCCACCCCAGACCAGCACGCCGGCCCGGCCCTGGCTCCCACCCTGCATCGCTTGGCTCCGGGCCTCAATGCCCCCCATTCACGGCGACCCGAACCCACCAACGCCCGCCCCTGGGTCCAGCATCCGGGCTGTCCGTGTGGGGTCCGTCGGTAGGATCGAGCCGCTGAAACGGGCCGTTGCGGCGGCATGGCGGGGGCCCCGCGGGCCCTTCCCACTCACCCTGGATTGCCAGCGGATTCCGCCTTCGCCAACCCTGCGCCCCAAGACCGCCGATGCCCTTCACGCTCACAACGCCGCTCTATTACGTCAACGATCGGGCCCATCTCGGCAGCACCTACACCACCCTGGCCTGCGATGCCATCGCCCGCTTCCAGCGCCTACGGGGCGAGCAGGTGCACTTCATCACCGGCTGCGATGAACATGGGCTGAAGATCCAGCGCACTGCCGAAGCGGCGGGCATCTCCCCCCAGGCCCACTGCGATGCCGTGAGCGAGGGCTACCGCGATCTCTGGCGTCGCTGGCAGATCAGCAATAACCGCTTCATCCGCACCACCGATCCCCGCCACCGCCAGGTGGTGGAAGCCTTCTTCGCCAGGGTCGAAGCCAATGGTGATGTGGTGGAAGGGCGTCAACAGGGCTGGTACTGCGTGGCCTGCGAGGAGTTCAAGGAGCATCCCGCCGAAGCCAGTGCACCGGAGTGTGCGACCCACCTGCGACCGCTGGAATGGCGTGATGAGGTGAACCTTTTCTTCCGGCTCTCCCGCTACCAAGACGCCATCGCCGCCCTGGTAGCCCAACCGGGCTTCATCGCCCCGGCCAGCCGCCGCCGTGAGGTGGAAAACTTCGTGGCCGGCGGCCTCAAGGATTTCTCGATCTCCCGCCGGGACCTCCCCTGGGGCATTGCCGTTCCCGGCCACCCCGGCCACACCTTTTACGTCTGGTTTGACGCGCTGGTGGGCTATCTCACCGCCCTCTTCGATCCTGCCGATCCGATTGCGCTCGATCTGCTGGTCGATCGGGGTTGGCCCGCCCAGATTCATGTGATCGGCAAGGACATTCTTCGCTTCCATGCTGTGTTTTGGCCGGCCATGCTGCTCTCGGCCGGACTGCCGTTGCCCGAAGCTGTCTTTGGCCATGGCTTCCTCACCCGTGAGGGCCAAAAGATGGGCAAGTCGCTCGGCAATGTGCTCGATCCGGAGGTGCTGCTGGAGCGTTGCGGCCGCGATGCCGTGCGCTGGTACCTGCTGCGCGATATCCCCTTCGGAGACGACGGCGATTTCCAGCAGCAACGCTTTACCGATCTGGTCAACAACGATCTCGCTAACACGATTGGCAACCTGCTCAACCGCACCAGTTCGATGGCCCGCAAGTGGTTCGATGGGGCCGTGCCCCCCCCAGGGCCGGGCCTGGACCCTGGCCATCCGCTTGCCCAGGCGGCCCAGAGGGCTGATGCGGTGGTGATCGAGGCCCTGCCGAAGCTGGAGTTCCGCAGCGCCGCCGAGGCGATCCTCACCCTGGCGATCGAAGCCAACGGTTACCTCAACGAGCGGGCCCCCTGGACCTTGATCAAGCAACCCGACCAGCGCGATGCCGTGGCTGCCGACCTCTATGCCGTGCTGGAGGCCTCCCGCTGGGTGGGGGTGCTGCTCACCCCCTTGGTGCCGGAGCTCGCCGCTCGGATGCTGAGCCAGCTAGGGCTTTGGCCCTTCCCAAGCGACGCATCCGTGCTCCCCCAGGATCCAGACCTTCAACGCTGGAATGCCGCCCGTATCTGGGGGCTGCTGGAGGGTGGCGCTGCCCTCCCCGAACCGGTGCCGGTGATGCAGCGTCTGGAGCTGGAATCGCCCCTGTGACCCCGAAGACGCTGCTGCATCAGCGATCCCTGCTTGCGCTGCTGCCCTTGCTGCTGCTCACGGCCTGCCGGGGGTCCAGCCCAACCCGTCGGGACGACGTCGTGCCGCCCTTTGTGTTTCGCTCCCTCGATCTCAAACAACAGACTCCCAAGGGCGAGCCGGCCTGGGAGTTAACCAGCCCCGAAGCCCGCTACGACATCCGGCGACGGATCGCCCAGGCGATCAATCCGAAGGGCGTGATCTACGCCGATGGCAAACCCCGCTACCGCGTCCAAGCCGACAGCGGCACGGTGGTCAACGATGGCGAAGCGATCCTCCTCGAGGGCCATCTCCGGGTTGAACGGCTGGGTTCCCAACCGGTGCTGATCGAGGCGGCCCGGGCCCGCTGGCTGCCCCGGAAGCAACTGATGCTGATCGATCGGCGGCCCGCGGCCTACGACCGGCAGGGTCGCCTTCGGGCCCAACGGGCCCGGTTTCTGTTCAGTGAAGACCGGCTGGAACTCACGGGCCAACCCCAGCTGGATCGCTGGAGCCGCCCCTTTGATCCCTTCGGTGCCTTGCCCAAGGAGGCCCCCTCGATCGTGCTACAGGCCACCCAGATCAGCTGGAGTCCGGGCAAAGGGGCGCTGGTGGCCACGGGGCCGCTCCTGGGGCATCGCACCCCACCCGATCGGTCCGCCGGCGAAGCCCGCCAGGAGCTCTCCGCCGAGGGGCTGGAGGGCAACACCCTGACCCAGCTCTTCACCCTCACAGGCAGTGTGCGCTATGGCGACACCGCCCAAGGCGACAGCTTCGTGGGCCGCGATGTGCGCTTCAACCCCGCCACCAGCGAAGCCAGCACAAGCAGCAGCTTCCAAGCCAACCGCGGCAGCCTCCAGGCCAGCGGCGCCGCCCTGCGGGTGGATGGCAAGGAGCACTGGCTCCGGATCGATGGCGATTGCCGGATCGATCAACCCGGAGAGCAGCTTGAGGCAGAACGATGCGCCTGGAACTGGCAAAGCGGGGCCGTGGAGGCCGAGGGAGCGGTCAGGCTGGAGCGCACTAGCAATGCCCAGGTCACCCGGGCCGGAAACCTTTCGGGGCAACTTGGCAAGGAAGGAACGATCCTGATCAGGGCTCCAGGGGGTCGGGTGGTGAGCCAGTTCCGGCTGCCAGCTCGTCCGGCAACGGCGCCAACGCCGGCCCGTCCAGCTCCTGAGCCCATCGTGCCGTGAGGCGCTGCGCCCAGCCCTCGATCCAGACCAGGTCGGCGCGGGAAAAGCAGCGCGGGGCCCAACCCCCCACCACCAACCAGGCCGAGCTCCCCAGCGGTTGCACCACGACCGCCGGCAGCCCCTCCAGAAGGCCCATGAATTCCCCCCGGCCGGGGTAGGGAGCCAGGTCCACCAGGGAAATGGGCCGTTGGCGCTCACTCGCTTGACGGCAGATCGGGCCGGGCAAGAAGGGTGTGGAGGCGAGCAAACCCCGCCGCAGCAAACATTGATCGCCTCGCTGCACCAACACCACCGCCGCCGGGGTGGCCGTGAGCAGCATGGTGCTGCCCCAGCCCAGCTCCTCGCGCAGATCCGCTGGCAGCAGGGGATCCAACAGCAGCCCCTCTTGCCCCTCCAGGCCCACCCGCTCGGCCGGGGCCGGAATCACACGCTGCCAAAGGGCCCCAGCCAACATCAGCAGCACCGAAAGGATGCCCGCCAGCACCGAGGCCCGCTCCAGGGGGGGCTCAAGGCTGGGGGCCGTTGCCTGGTTGAGCACGGTCAGCACCAGCCCAACAACCCCCAGAAGCAGGGCAGTCCGGGCGGCGGGGGAAAGGCCCATGGCGGGAAAAGCATCCACGGCAGATCACCCACGATGGCGGAAGGGCGACAGGGTGGCCCATGGGGGGCAAACTGGGTGCGCTCCGGTTCTGCGAGCGCATCTGCTGTGAACCTCCATTCCCTCCCCTTCCCATCGGCCCCAACCGGCCAGCAGCCGCGGCTACGGCAGCTGCTGCTGGGCTGGCTGGTGGTCCTGGTCCTTGTGTTGGCTCCTTCCGCCGCTGGGGCCATCTCACTGAAGGATCTTCCCGCCACGCCCCCCGCCTCCCTGGTGCTCGATTCCGCCGATGTGCTCAGCAGGGCCGCCCGCGCCTCGCTGGAACAACAACTCGAGGCCTTCCATGCCGATCGGGTCGAAGCCCGTCTCGTCACCGTGGGGCGGTTGGACTACGGCCTGAGCCTCGATGCCCTCGGGCAGGAGCTCCTCAAGGAGTGGTCGACGGCCAGGGAGAGCAGCGTCAGCCAAGACAATGGCTCGCCCAGCGATGAGGCCCTGCTGCTGCTCATCGACAGCCAGACCAAGGCGGCTGCCGTGGTGGCCAGCCCCCAGCTGGAACGCCAGCTTCCCCCTGAGCTCCTGCGCAGCACGGCCCGGACCACCATGGCGCTGCCGCTCAAGGAGGGGAACCGCTACCTCCAGGCCAGTGCCGATGGTCTGCAGCGGCTTGGCACGGTGCTGCGGGGCGGGGAAGATCCCGGTGAACCCCAACTCAGCGAGGACACCGTGGTGAACTCCAACATTCCCAGCCGTGAGGAAACGGCAGGTAGCAACGCCTTCACCTGGGTGGTGGTGTTGCTGGTGGTGGGATCGGTGGTGCCGATGCTCACTTGGTGGGTCTTCTCGCGCTGATTGCACGCAAAATCATGGGCCTCAGCGACTGGATCGGAACCTTCGGAAAAGCTCAGACCCTCAATCTGAGCAGTGATCTGGAACGGGGCTACGAAGCTGCGCTCCAGATCCAGAGCATCGAACTCGAGCATTACAACGACCGCCCCGTGCGGCCGGAGCTCGAACTGCGGATCCCGCGCTCGATCCAGGCCCAGCTGCTACGTCGCTTCCGGGCCGCCAGCCAGGTATGCCAACAAACCTTGCAAGAGGTTCAGCCCTATCGGCAGGAACTGACCGGCCAGGAGATGCGGCAGCTCCAGCTGATCGAATCGGTCATGGAGCGCTACGACCCCCGCCGCTCGCCGCTTCCCACCCTTAGCAGGGCCCCTGAAATGCTGCCGCGCAGCCTGATGGGGGTGGTGGATCAGGTGCGCCGCCAACTGGATCCCGAAGCCGAGGCAGGCGTGGTGGCGGGCTTCCGCCGCCGCCGTGATTCGACCCTGGTATCGCTGCGGATCCTGCTGCTGCTGGTGCTGGTACCGATCCTGGTGCAACAGGTGAGCCGCACCTATGTGGTGTCGCCGCTGGTGGACCGATTGGCCCCGGGCACCCCGATCATGGATTACTCCCGGCCCTATCTCGAGAAGCGGGCCGTGGAGAAGCTCAAGGAATTCAAGGCCGAGCTGGAATTCGAGGCTCTGCTGAGCCACAAGGACCCTCCCAGTGGCGAGGAGCTGAAACAACGCCTCAGCGAAAAAGCAGATGAACTCAATCTCCTATCCCAGCAGGAGGGAACCCACGCCATCAAGAATGTGTTGGCCGATATTTCCGGCTTTATTGGCTTCGTGCTGGTTTGCCTGTTTGGCCAGCGCGATATCCAGGTCCTGAGGGGATTCCTCGACGAGCTTGTGTATGGACTGAGTGATAGCGCCAAGGCCTTTACGATCATCTTGTTTACCGATATCTTCGTCGGTTTCCATAGCCCCGAAGGCTGGACCGTGCTTTTGGATGGCATCGCCAATCACCTTGGCCTGCCGCCTAAGGAGAACTTCATCATGTTGTTCATCGCCACCTTCCCCGTGGTGCTGGCCACCATCTTTAAATATTGGATCTTCCGCTATCTCAACCGTGTCTCCCCCTCCTCGGTGGCGACCCTGCGCAACATGAACGGGGCCTGAATGGCGGCGATTGGGCCCCTGCCCCCGCTCAGCCTGGTGAGCGGGCCGGCCAGTGGAGGGAAGAGCCGCTGGGCTGAACACCTGGCGAGCGTCTCAGGTCTGCCGGTGGTCTATCTCGCCACCGGGCCCCTCCTCCCCGACGACACCAGCTGGCAACAGCGGCTGGAGCGCCATCGCCGGCGGCGGCCGGAGGCATGGAGTTGCTGGGAGGTAGGGGGAGAACTGGCAGAAGCGCTGCAGCAGATGGGCCCAGGCAAGGTGGCCCTGATTGATTCCCTGGGAACCTGGGTTTCGGCCCATTTGGAGTGCCCGATCGATGCCTGGTCAGCGCTCACTTCACACCTGCTGGAGAGCCTGGATCGCTGCGATTCGCCGGTGCTGATGGTGGTGGAGGAGTGCGGCTGGGGGGTGGTGCCGAGCAGCGCCGCCGGAGGTCTGTTTCGCCAGCGCCTCGGCGAGGTTCAGCAACAGCTGGGCCAACGGGCTGGCGCCTCCTGGTTGGTGTGGCAGGGCCGGGCCCTCAACCTGCACGACCATGGCCTTGCCGTGCCTTCGGAGGCCTAACGCGATGCCACAAGTGGTGCTCTTTCAACCCCAGATTCCACCAAACACCGGCAATGTGGCCCGCACCTGCGTGGCCACCGCCAGCGAACTTCACCTGATTGAGCCCCTCGGTTTCCAGATCGACGACAAGCATCTGCGGCGGGCTGGCCTCGATTATTGGCCCTTTGTGCAGCTCCATCGCCACGCCGACCCCACCCACTTTCTCCAGCATCAGCGGGCCGAGGGGGGACGACTGGTGGCCTTGAGTGCCCGATCCCGGGACTCTTACAGCGACTTTTGCTTCCGCAGCAGCGACTGGCTGTTGTTTGGCTGCGAAAGCGATGGGCTGCCACCGGACCTGCTGGCCATCGCTGATCACAGCCTCACCATTCCCATGCCGTGCCAAGCCCAGGCCGGCGCCGCTGGCGTGCGCAGCCTCAACCTCTCGGTGGCCGTAGGGGTGGTGCTGTTTGAGGCCCTGCGCCAACTCGGCTCCCCCACGTCGGAGCAGCCGGGCTCCAGCGGCAGTGTCTCCTAAATCGGGAATTCCCAGATGTGGTGGTCGTTCTGGCCGCATCTGTCGTCTTCGGCACTTGTGCCCTGGAGGGCCTCGGGTTACTCTCTGGCCGGTCCGGGGATGTCGGCTTCTCCACGGATCTTGTCCAACGGGTGAATTTCTGCATGAAGCCTTTCCGATCGATTCTTCCCCTGCTCCTGGTTGCCCCGGCAGTTCTCCCGTTAGTGGGGGCAGTGGCCAGCAATCCTTCCCTTCTCAGCGATCCCAGCGAGCCGAGCATCCTCACCGACGTCCAGCTCCCTACCCAGGACACCAGCCTCCGCTCTTCGAACCCAGGGGCCGTTGTGGCCTACTCCTCCCTGGAGCCTTCCCAATCCAGCGCCAGCAGCGTCCGTCTATCGGGCCGTTTGGTCGATTCGCTCGCTCAGAGCAAAACTTCTGAACTGATCGCCCTCGATCCTGAGCCTTCCCGCCGTAGCCCGATGGAGCCGCCTCCGGTTCCCGCTTCGGCGGTGGTTCGGTTCGGCGACACCCTGCTCAAAATTTCCCAGCGTTACGGCCTCACCATCGCCGAACTGCTTCGGCTCAACCCTGGCTTGGATACGGCTCGGCTGGTAGTGGGTAGTCAGGTCCAGGTCGTCCAGTCATCCCCCTCCCGATCCCGCATGCTGCTCGGCCTGGCTCCAGTGGGAAGCGGTGGCCTGAGCTGGCCCGAGTTACCCCAATTCGGTGAAAGCCGTCGCCCCCTTCCCGGCCGCGGCACGGCCAACCTTGCCTGGCCTGCCCAGGGCATCTTCACCTCCGGCTACGGCTGGCGCTGGGGAAGAATGCACAAAGGCATCGATATCGCCAACAACGTCGGCACACCCATCGTCGCCGCTGCCCGTGGCCGGGTGACATTTTCCGGCTGGCACGATGGCGGTTACGGGTACTTGGTGGAGATCACCCACGAGGACGGCAGCCTGACCCGTTACGGCCACAACAGCCGCTTGCTAGTGCGCGAGGGCGAGCAGGTGGACCAGGGCCAGACCATCAGCCAGATGGGGAGCACCGGGCGCAGCACCGGGCCGCACCTCCATTTCGAGGTTCTTCTCCCCGGGGAAGGCGCCATGAATCCCATGCTGTTCCTGTCCCCCCGGGCCTAACCCCCCGGGTCGGTGGCGGGCTGTCGCCTACAATGGTTCCAACGCGGCTCGGTAGCTCAGCTGGTTAGAGCGTGGGATTCATAACCCCAAGGTCGGGAGTTCAAGTCTCCCCCGAGCCAT
>DAIQNM010000033.1:0-15845 GCA_036788375.1 Cyanobium sp. CTOTU6536
GCCGGCCTCCTGCTCGAACACATGGGGCACCAAGAAGCCCGTGGTGTACCAGACCGAAGGGGGCTGGCCGAGCTGCTCATGGCGACGGGCCGTGTCATCCCAACCAGGACCGATCAGGTCGCTGTGCAGGGCCTCAACGAGCTGGGCGCGGACCTGAGCGGATGTCGTCATGGGCCCCAGTGTGGCGGCCCTGACCCTGGCGGGCCCGTTTCCGGAACCATTTGACAGTTATTGCCAAAAATCACGGAACGCGAAATTTCCGCGCTGCTGTAAAAGCGGGAAGGCGGCGCAGGGTGCTTCAAGGATTTAGAATTTTCACGGGACGTGCTTTTTAATTTTTCTTGAAAGAAGACCTGGACCTATGGGGGCTGAGCGATGCGGCTGGCGACGGTGAGCTGATCCGCCAGGCGACAGAGGCTTTTGCCGGGAACACCGGGCTGGAGCTGAAGGTGTTCGAGCGGAGCTGGAGCCACGCCAGTGCGAGCCCGTGGATGGTGGAAGTGCTGGCACGAGAGCTGAATGTCGCCAGCCGCTACCACGTGCTTGTGAGGCGGATCGATCGCCGCGAGGCGATTGGAGCCGTGAAAACCCAGTTGGCGCAGGAGGAGGGGAAAGGCCTTCTGGTGACGGAGCATCTGAGTGCCGTCCTGGCGCAGCACTGCCGCAGGATCGACCTCCCCTTCCTCGATGGCAGCGGCAACGGCTATCTGCGCGACGACGGCTTGCTGATGTTCGTCTGCGGAGAGCGCCGATCGAAGGAGCAGGGAGACAAGCGGGGCCGGCCGACGGGGCGGGCGGCGACAGCCACCGGCCTGAAACTGGTGTTTGCCTTGCTCTGCAGGCCGGAGCTGCTCTCAGCCAACAGCAAGAAGATCGCTGCTGCTGCGGACATCTCCCAAGGGAGCGCCGCGGCGGGGCTGGAGGATCTTGAGCACCGCGGCCATCTGGTGAAACGGGGCTGGGGAAAGGGATGGAGCCTGAGGAGCCGGCGCCGGTTGCTGGAGGAGTGGCTGCAGGAGTACCCGATGCGCCTGCGTCCCAAGCTGACCAGCTTGCGGTATCGCTTGGCCGACGCAGGATGGTGGAAGCAGGCTGATCCTGAAGCGTATGGGGGGCAGTGGGGCAGCGAGGTGGCGGCGGCCCTGATCGCCAAGACGCTCCGACCGGAGAAGGTGGTGCTGTATCTGCAGCCGGATTCGATGCAATCAGGGTTGCCCCGGCTGCTTAAGGAGCTGGTGAAGGAACAAGCGTTGAAGAGCGATCCAGAGGGCGACCTGGAGCTGGTGGAGGCGTTCTGGAGTAATGAAGCGCTGGGCCTGAACGGCCCGTGCGTGCCGGAGCCGCTGGTGATCGCCGACCTGATGGCGAGCCTGGATCCACGCAATCTCGAGGTCGCCGCAGAGCTCAAGAAACGGTGGGAGGATGGCTTTGAGGGTTAAGCAGCCGCTGCCGGCCGGCGTGGAGGCCGTTATACGGGCCATGCAGGCAGGGGCGGGGCAGCTGGGCCTGGAGCCGCTGCTGGTGGGGGCCACGGCAAGGGACCTGCTGCTGGTGCATGTCTTCGGGCAGCGGGTTCGTCGCGCCACGTTGGACGTGGATTTCGCCGTGGCATTGGCGAGTTGGGAGCAGTTCGAGGAGCTGAAGAAGGAGTTGATCAGCGGGCATGGCTTCCAGGACGAGCCGCGGCAAAAGCAGCGGCTGATCTACGAGGGTGAGGGCGAAGGGAAGGGGATGACGATCGATCTGGTGCCGTTTGGAGGGCTGCAGGTGGATGGCAGCACGGTGGCCTGGCCACCGGACATGGATGTGTTGATGACCGTGACCGGCTACGCGGAAGCGCAGCAGGCTGCTGTTTCCGTGGAACTGGAAACAGGCGATCAGGTGAAGGTGGCCTCCTTACCGGCCCTGGCGATCCTGAAGTTTTTCGCTTGGAGTGACCGGGGTCATCGGACCTTGGGGAAGGACGCGATCGATCTGCTGACGCTGCTGCGGAGCTATGCCGAAGCCGGCAACTCCGATCGCATGACGGATTCCGACCAGACCTTGAAGAAGTGGGTGGCTCTGGAATGCAACGACGAGCGCACTGGGGCCTGGCTGCTGGGCCGCGACTGCGCCCTGCTGGCGGAGGGGCAAACCTTGGCGGAGCTCAGAGCGCTGCTGGGGGATGGAGGCAAACGGGAGCGGCTAGTGAACGACATGATCCGCGGCGAGGAAGGAATCAAGGAAGCATTGGATCGGGCAAGGGATCGGCTGACGCTGTTCCGCGAAGGACTCGGAGAAATCCCCCATGGGGGCCAGGCCGGCTAGAGACCATCGCCACTGGCCTGGAGCCGGGGGGCGGGCACAAAATCAAACCAGCATCTAATTTGAATCAAGTTTGAAGTTCATAGATCCTTGCCCAGCCGGCTGCCCCGCAGGCCTCCTCCTCTCCAGGAGCTGCTGGAGCGCTGCGGCGGGCTGCAGGAGACGCTGTCGCAGCTCTCTCTGGTGGCCTCCGCGGCGGAGTCGGATGGCTACCTGCATTGGGATGAGCTGCGCCATCGGCCACCACCCCAGGGTCTGAGCCATGAACAGTGGTGGCTGGCGGAGAAGCTCACCCGCCGGCCCACCCCGCTGCCGCTGCTGGCGAGTGATCACCAGCCTTTCTGGTTTTCGCAGCCGCCTGTGCTGCTCCAGGGGCTGCATCAGATCGATATGCAGGCGGGTATCAATGCGGTGGCTCCCCAGGGCGTCAACAGCCGCTCCAGCCGGGATCGCTACCTGTTGAGCGCGCTGATGGAGGAGGCGATCACCTCCTCGCAGATGGAGGGCGCTGCCACCACGCGGGATGTGGCCAAGGCGATGATCCGCAGCCGCCGGCCGCCCCGGGACCGCTCCGAGCGGATGATCCTCAACAACTTCCTGACGATGCAGCGCATCCGGGAGCTGCGGGAGCAACCGCTGACGCCGGAGTTGGTGCTGGAACTGCACCGGCTGGTGAGCAAGGACACGCTGGATGACCCCGCGGATGCCGGCCGGCTCAGGCCACCAGGGAAAGAGGTGGTGGTGGACGACGCCTACGGCACCGTGTTCCATGTGCCGCCACCGGCAGAGGAGCTGCCCGGACGGCTGGAGGAGCTTTGCCGCTTTGCCAATGGCGAAACCCCAAAGGTGTTCATCCACCCGGTGGTGCGGGCGATCGGCCTGCACTTCTGGCTGGCCTACGACCACCCCTTCTGCGATGGCAACGGCCGCACGGCCCGGGCGCTTTTCTATTGGGCGATGCTGCATCAGGGCTACTGGCTATTTGAGTTCATCTCGATCTCGTCGGTGATCAACAAGGCCCGGGGCCAGTACGAGCGTTCGTTCCTGCATAGCGAAAGCGACGACAACGACCTCACCTATTTCCTGCTGGCCCAGGTGAAGGTGATTCAGCAGGCCATCACAAGCCTGCATGCCTACCTGGAACGCAAGGCCGGCGAAGTGGGGGCCCTGCAGCATCGACTGGAGGGGATGGAAGGGCTGAACCATCGCCAGCTGGCGCTGCTGCGCCATGCCCTGAGCCATTCCAGCTTCCGCTATTCGGTGCTCTCCCACCAGAACAGCCATGGCGTGAGCCATCAGACCGCCCGCAGTGATCTGCAGAAGCTGGCGACCCGTGGACTGCTGATGGCGGGCAAGGATGGGCGGCGGGAGCTGTTTCGGGTGCCCGAGGATCTGGCGATGCGGCTGCCAGGCTGATCAGCTTTGGTGGTGGGCCCGCAGCAGCGGCAGAACTTCGTCTGCGGTGGGCGCCGAAGTGGGGTGAGTGGCTGAGGGGTGGCGGACCCATAACTCCTAACCGATCTGCTCGGCTTACGGGAGATTCAGGCTCACCCGGCTGGGCGGTCTTAGGGGGGCGTCCCCGTCGTTTGGCGCTTTCGGCAGGGTTGGGGCGCCGAGCTAGGGCTGGAAGCCGTGGAGATGAAGCGTCATGAATCTAGAAGCCTCAACACGGTTGCTCGCAACTCTGGAAGGTCTGTGTCAACAGTGTTCCAGACACGCGTCAGGTTGACCTTCAGGTAGTCATGAATCAACACGTCTCGCATCCCAGCGATTTGTCGCCAGGGAATCTCGGGATTGGCGGCGCGAAGATCGGCACTGAGATTTTTGGTGGCCTCGCCGATCAGTTCCAGATTGCGTATTATGCCATCTTGGATCAAGCGAGAATTCATAAAAGCGTCTTCGTCGGCAGCCGCATATTCCTCGATGCGCTCTAGGCATTCGCGGATACTTTCGAGATAGAGCCGATCTTTATTCACAGCTGCAGGTTCACAGCGGTAGTGCCTGGTTGAGGACCTCGCTGCGAATTAACGGATGCAGCGTTTCTGCTTCGGTTATATCCACGGGGCAACCCAGAAGATCTTCCAGCTCCTGTCGCAGGCGGATCAATCCCAACAGGGTCTGGTCTGCCGCCAGGTCGACCAGGAGGTCAAGGTCACTGCCGTTGTGTTCCTGCCCCTTGGCGATGGAGCCATAAATGCGCAGGTTGGTCGCGCCATGGCGGCGTGCGACCGCAAGCACTTCAGGCCTGAGGTTCTGCAGGCGCTGGCGGATCGTGGTGGCGGGTGTGCGGCTCATAGTCCCAACCCCATCTGCTCGGTCTGGGTGGGTTCAGTCTCGCCCGGCTGGCTGCTCTTGGGCGGACGTCCACGGAGCTTGCCGGTGGCCGCAGCTCCAGAGGCGCCAGCGGCCTTGCTGGCCTTCGCCGCCTGCTTCCCCCCCTTGCCATGCAGCCCCAACGCCACCTCCTCCCCATAACGCTCGGCGTTGAGGGCGAGCAAGCGGGCGAGCACGTCGTCGCGAACGTCATCAGGCCAGCGGTAGCGCCAGGGGAATTTCTTCTTGCCCTTCACGGCGCCGTAGGCGCGCACCTGGGCCTCGAAGGCGCAGGCTTCATCCGGTTTCCAGAAGAACAACTCGCCGCTGTCGATGCGGTCCTTGAGGTCGTCGGGAAGCTGGGCGTCGTCTTCGAGATCGAGGTAGTCGAGCCCGAAGCCGCAGTCGGTGAGCACATCGCTCCAGCCGTAGGCGGCCAGCACTGCCTGATCCATCTCGCAATGGAGGCGGCGCAGCTCCAGAAGGCCGCTGCTGGATTCGGCGGGATCGTGGAAGCGGTTGTAGGTGCTGGTGAGGCCTTCGTTGTTACTCACCATCAGCTCGGCGCGGAACTGTAGATAGCGCTCACCGATAGTTCTGAGGCTTAGGCTGGTGGTTGCGTGGGAGGAATCGGTGGCGGCAGAATCAAGAAGGGCGGCGGGAAAGGGAAACGTCTCGAATGTATCGGTTGTCTTGTAACTTAAATCGTCCTTCATTGTTGAGCTAGTGCTACGCGCATATAGTTCATGTGCAGACGACTGGAGGATTGCGAAATGCTCTCGCCCGGACAAGGTAATGACAACATGTGGCCCTGCGTAAACATATCCAGTTGACAAAATACCGAACTGAAGATACTTGGACGTAAATGAATGCATTAAGATATTGCTGCATCCCGCAATCGCGATACCAAGTTCAGGCCTGGGGCGCCAATGCTGCCACCATGGATATGTAGCTACTTCTTTCGCCTTTGTAATGCGCTCTGGCTTAACCTTTCTCTGCACGATCTCCATTAAATGAGGCCATGCCCGTTGGCACTCATCCTCACTTCTATCTCTAAAGTCAATGACGTATCGATGATGGGCATGAGTTGGACTGCTGTTCACCTCCTCTCCACCAATATATGGAAAAATCACCTCGGCGTTCTTGGGGTCCTCGGCGATAATCCGTTCCATCGTAGAGATGGGAGAGGGAATGCCAGGTGAGTCGTTATCAGCTGGAACTGAATCATCGAAGGTGAATCCCATCCCCAGTACGATTGAACCCTGGAAGCTTTTGCCGGCATTGGCCGCTAGTTGCTTAGGATCGTCGTGGCCGCCGTTGGCAAACAGGAACGCCGTAATCTGCTCCACCGGCTGTCTCTCCAACAGCTTTGCACCTGCGTAGGTGCCCTTGAGCAAATGAACCACACTTACTATCACCGCAGCCACTCCAGGCCAGTTGTAGCGTTTGATGGCTGAATAGATTGTGCCGCCGTTCAGGCAGATCCACCGCAGGCCTGTGCTGCGGGTGTCGCCCTGGGCGATGGTGTTAGTGGCGATTAGTCCTAGCGCACCACCAGGCCGAAGTAGATGAAAGCTCCGGCGGTAGAAATGGGCCACAAGGTCGGCATTGGCATTACCCCCGATTGAGATTTCCTGCAACCACTCCTTGAAGGCATCACCGGCCACGCTGCTAATGCGCTTCCCACCAACGAAGGGCGGATTGCCCACAAACACATCAAACCCAGGCTGCTCCCGCCCGAACACATCCGGGAAGGCCAGCTGCCAGTGGAGCGGCGTGATGCCCTTCTCGCCCTCGCGAAGTCGCTCCAATGGTTCGGCTAGTTCATTTTCCAGCGATGCAGCTGTGTCGTGCTCCAGCGTGGCTGCCAGGTACAGCTGCTTCAGCTCCTCGCGGTCCTTCGGCTTCTTTCCGTTGAAAAACGCCGCCACCAGCAGGTCGCCCACCGTGCGCAGGTAGGCCGTGCTGGCGTTCAAGTCCTCCAGGGCTTGCCGTTTCTGAGCGTCGTCGGCATCGCTGCGGCTGTCGGCATGGAACGTGGCGAAGCTCTTGGCCTCCAGCTGGCGCACTTCATCGAGGTAGGCCATCTGGATCTCGCGCTGCCGGCTGGCGCCTTTGAGGGCCTTTTCGATCTCGGATCGCTCGATGCCCACCAGCGAATCGCCGCACTTGAGGGCGTGATCCACAAAGGTGAATGGCGCATCCTTGCTCAAGCTCACCAGCCAGAGGCTGAGCCGGGCCAAGTTCACCGCAAACGGGTTCTTGTCCACCCCATAAAGACACCCCTGGGCGATCAGGCGACGCGCATACAGCAACGGTTCCTCGCCATGGGCGCTGCCACTAGGCCCCAAAGCTTCAGGGAGACCCTCCCGGCTCCAGGCCAGCTCCAGGAGCTCCGCCAGGTAGCGGCAGCACTCCACAAGGAAGGCACCGGAGCCCATGGCTGGATCGCAAATTTTGAGGGCGAGAATCTGAGCTGCTGTGGGCTGGTGGTGGCAGCGCTCCAGCCAGGGCCGCAGTGCCTCCTCCACGATCGGCCGGGTCAATGCCCGCGGCGTGTAGTGACTGCCGCTGCGGCGCCGCTCCTCGGTGGGTTGGAACACCAAGCCGCCGGCCGCCTGCGGGCCTTCGAACAGATCGCGGTCGATCCTGGAGGCAAGGGCCTCCAGCAACTCGGCTTCGCTGCCGGCGTCCTTCAGGGCGGTGGCCGCCTTGGGCGGCAGGGTGGTGCCCGCTTCCTCCTCCAGCCAGGTCTTGCGCTTGCCACCCGACAGCTCCAGCAACGCATCGAGATCCACCGCCGTGGTGAGTTGTTTCTTGGCCCCCTGGGGCTTGCTCTTGAGGCCGATGCAGCGGCCGGGAATGCGGCGCACCGCATAGCCCATGATCCCCTCGTACACCGAGCCGATTTGCTCCACATCGAGGGCCCGGTAGCTGATCCGCTCCCCCTTCACCACCAGCAAGTTGCTGAGCACGGAGAGCACCACCCCGTCGCTGATCCAGGGGGTTTCCAGCCACGGATAGGCCCCGGGCTCAAACAGCTGCCCTTTGCGCGCCGGCAGGTAGTCCGTGGTGGCCCCGCCGCCCGCATACACCAGCCGGCAGAGGCTCATCAGGCCCGCCCAGGCGCCATAGCGCTGCTCCATGGTGTCGGGGTAGTCGGCGGCGTCCTGCCGCAGCCGCTCGAAGATGCCGCTCACCTTGTAGTTCTGCTCGTACACCGCATCGGCGGGCATCAAGGCCTCGTCTTCGGCGTAGAGCAGGAAGACCAGCCGCATCAGCACCGTGATCAGGCCGCCATAGAGCTGCTGCGGGTCGCGCTCCGGGAGGTCGGCGAGCAACACGACGTCCTGCCGTTGGCTCAGCTCATCGGCCCGTTGGAAGCCGCGCAGCAGATCCCACAGGGCCGCCAACACCTGATCGGCCAGGGCATTGCTCACCACCGCCTGGAAACTGCGGCTCTTCTTCAGCACATCGCTCAGGCGGTAGCCGTCTGGATCGAGGAACACCGGGCTCTGGCCCAGCAGCAGCTCCAGCCCGGCGAACATCAAGCGGCCGCCCACCTCGCCCAACTCGGCCAAGGGGAAGGTGAGGTGGCCGGAGCTCTCGCCCTTCGGCGCCACCACCAGCCGTAGCTGGGCGCCATTGAACAGCAGCCCCGCCTCCACTCCGGTTTCACGCAGCAGCCGTTCAAAACGCTCCTGGCTGGTGGCCCGCCAGAGGTGCTCACCGCTGGTGCCCTTCTGGTCCAGGGGCGCCAGTGATGGCAGGGCCTGCAGCAGCAACTGAATCCCTTCTCCATGGGCAGCCGGCACCAGGGCCGTGGGCCGCAGCGTTTCGCCCAACTCTGGAAGGTGGCGGCTGTAGCTCTCGATCAGGGCGGGCTCGCTTTGGATCTGATCGGCACTCCAGCCCAGATGTTCCACCAGGAAGGTTTCCAGCTGCGGGAAGCCGCGCGTTCTGCTGTCACCGTCAGCTTCAGGGTCGGGATCGGCGCAATCACTTGCGCTGGAGAGGCCTTGAATGGCTTCGCGGTAGCGCTCTTGCCGCTCGATCAACTCGCTGCCGCTGCGGGTCACCACCCAGCCGGCATCCACCATCGCTGCCCGCGCCACCACCAGGCCCACGGGCTGGAGGTAGCCGAGCCACTCCTGGTGGGCTCTCAGTTCGGGGTTGATGGTGGCTGTATGGCGGGACATGGGTCAGGGAAATGGCGGCAAGCCTTGCGAGCTGAGTTGGCTTATCTGGGAGGGCTGAGTACTGCCGTGGCAGTGTCTTGGGGATATTGGCCGGGCTGAAGACCGCATTTGACTTGCCCTATTCGCGCTGCAGCGGTTGGCCTAACACCCACTGCTGCCAAGGCTCGCGCAGCCGCCAGGTGCGAATGCGTTGGCCCGGCCTGGCGGGCTCCAGCAGCCCCTGCTCCTGCCACTGGCGCAACCAGTCCTGCGCGGTAGTGGATGACACCGCAAACCACTCCTCCAATTCGGTGGGTTTGAACTGATCCGCCGGCTCCTGGCCTGCCGCCACCCGCGCCCGAAGACGCGTGAGCAGCTGCTGGCTGCGCCGATCCAGCCCTTCCCAGGGGTGGGGCACGGGAGGCTCCTGGCGGGCCTGCAGGGCCTGCGCCCGCTCTGCCAGATCAGCTGCGGCCCGCTGCAGCACCGCGGCGAAGTACTCCAACCAGGGGCTGTGGTCGGGGTCGTGGCGACCTTCGTAGAAATCCACAGGGCAACCAAGCTGCAGCGACCCGTAATACACCTCGCGATCAGCCGCAAACCACTCCTCGAAGCTGAGGAAACCCCGGAAGGCGTAGCCGCTCCGCCATAGGGACGCCGTAGCCAGCAGGCGCCCGCAGCGGCCATTGCCATCCGGGAAGGGGTGGATGGAAATGAACCGGTGGCTTAGCAGGCCGGCGCGGATCAGCGGCGGCAGCCTCTCGCTGGCTTGCCACCACTGGCAGAGTTGCTGCATCAGCAGACCCACGTCCGCAGGGGTGGGTGGCGCAAACTCGATCCTGCGGCTCACGGTGTCCACCACAGGGACTTCCTCCTCTCGGAATGGCGTTCGTTGGCGCCTCCGCCCCCGACCCCGCACGATCACCACGGCATGGAGTTCCTGAATCCAGGCCTCACTGAGCGGGTTGCTCCCCTGGGCCCATTCCTCCACATGGTCGAGCGCCCGCCAGTAGTTGCGCACCTCCTGTTCGGCCTTGCTGCCCTCGCGATCCGCGGCGGCAATCGCCATCCGCATCGCTTGGTCATCGAGAGGATTCCCCTCGATGCGCGAGCTGCTGCGGGTGCTGCGCTGGTAGGCCGCATGGCGCAGGCGCAGGCTTTCATCTGCCGGCAGAGGTAATAACTCCACCCGCGCCCGCGCCTCAGCCACCGCACAGAGGTCCTTCACCAGCGCGTCGCTGTAGCTGTAACGAGGAGCCCACATTGGAGAGGGGGAACGCTTCATGGCTAGCCGCTGATCGGCCAGAGGTAGACGAGCCCTGCCGGCTCCAGGCGATGGGTGATCACCCGATAGCTGTCCTGGATGCGCTTCGGTTCGCTGCTCAGTTCGGCTTCGATCGTTTCCAGGCGCCGCTGCCAATGCTTTTGATCCGCCGCCAGTTGCTTGCGCTCCTGGGTGGTCAGCTTCTGTAGGTCCAGGGCCGGAACATCGAGCTGCTCCTCCAGCCCCGGGATCAGGGCAGTGGGCTCGGCGGCTGCGGCCTGGCGATCGAGCTTCGCCAGATCCCGGTTGCGTTGCTTCACGGTGGCATTGATGCGGCTGCGCTGGGCCCGCAGCACCTCCTTGAGGGCGGCGGCCTCCGCATCGCCCCTTTGCTTCAGCAGGGCGGCGGCAACAGCCTGGGCCTGCTCGGCGGCTTGATCCAGGGCGGGCTTGAGGGCCGCCACATCGTGGGGAGTCTGGGCCTGGAGCTGTTGGCGCAGGGTTTCGGAAATTCCCTCGGTGGTGCCGGCATCCAGGGCCTGTCGGAGCACATTCCATGCGTGCTCCCGTTCGCTATCGATCAGCGGTTGGAGCGCTGTGGTGCCGTCGGCGCCGGGATGCCAGTCGGCGATCACGCTGATCAGCTCATCGTGCAGCCGCGTGGCCCCCTGGCCGAACAGTGACAGCCGGCCCAGCACAAGCACCCGGGGTTGGGGATCACGGCTAGCGAGCACACAGGCCCGGCTCAGTTCATGGTGCAGGAAGCCTTGGCTCAGGAAGCGACTCAGCAGCCGTTGCACAAGGCGGTGCTCCAGGTGGAGATGCACGGCCTCGGCGTTGAGCCGGCCCGGATCGGAGAAGATCACCGGCCGCACCGGGTTCTCCTGGCGCCATTGCCACAGCGGTGTGCGGCGGTCCCAAACACCCCGCAGGCTGTCGAGGGTGTGCTCCCAGCTGCGGTCATTGCTGCTGCTCACCAGGGCTTCGGCGTTGTCGAGGCGCCAGCAGGGCTGGCCCTTGCCATCACGGCCCTGCTTCAGGCCGCTCACGCCCAACAGATCGAGCGAGCAGTTCAGGGCTTCACGGAACGGGTCATCATCGAAACCCAGCCAGGCGTGGGATTTGGCCAGCAGTTGCCGCAGCTGGTCCTGCTCCTCCTGCAACTTCTCCACCCGCCGGCTGGCTTCCAGTTCCTCCCGGGCCCGATTGAGCAGAGAGCCGCGTTCGCTGTCGCCCTGGTCCATCGTCAGCAACTGCTGCTGCAAAACCTCGGCCCTGTCGGTGTCGATCCCGGCTTCGAGTACCGCATCCACCTGGCGCTGCACCAGGGGTGAAAGGGACCCGAGCTCCTGGCGGATCACCTCGGTCTTCTTCACCAGAACATCCATCACCCGGTCCTCCGGGCGGTCTTCCAGCACGAAGTAGTGGCACCAAACCTGGGGAGCCCGCTGCAGCTTGCGGTCGATCCGGCCGTTGCGCTGCTCAAGCTTGCTGGGGTTCCAGGGAATGTCGAAGTGGATCAGGTGCATGCAGTGGTTCTGCAGGTTCACCCCCTCCCGGGCGGCATCGGTGGCGATCAGGATCCGCAGCGGCTCTTCATCGGGATCGGCATTGAACTGGGCCTTGAGCCGCTCGCGGTTGTCTTCACTCATGCCACCGGTGAAGGAGGCGATGCGGCAATCGGGGTCGTCCTCGCCAAGCAGGAGCCGTAGCTGGCGCTCCAGATAGCGCTTGGTGTCCACGTAATCGGTGAAGATCAGCAGCCGGGTGGGCTGCCAGCTGGCGCCCGCTTCTCCGAGGTTGGCGCAGAGATTGGTGCGGAGAAAGGCCTCCAACCTGATGATGCGGGGATCGGGCCGGTGGCGATTGGCTTCGGCAATCTCCCCCATCTGCTTCAGCAGCTCCAACTCGCCCTGGTCCGCCTGCACGGTCTGCCGCAGGGCGGCCCGCGTCTGGGCTTCTTCCAGGTTGAGCAGGTCCTCTTCGCTGAGTTCGGAGAGATCGCTGTCGCGGTCAGCGCCACCCAGCAGCAGATCCAGCTGGGCCCCACCGTTAGCCAGGGCACCACGCCGCTGCTCCTGCTTCTCGGCCAGGCTCCGCTGGTGCACCTTGAGGGTGCGGGCAAAGGCCTCGATCGAACTGAGCAGCCGCTTCTGAAGATTGGTGATCACCAGACGCTCGGCGTTGAGCTCCCGCTTGCCGGCGCCTTCGCGGATTAACCGCTCTTCCCGCTGTTTCCGGTAGTTCTGCAGCAGGCGTGAGAGCTTGAGCTCCGGTGTGTCCGGCGGCAGGCTGCCTCTTGGGATGGCCAGCGGTTCAACGATCCGCTCGGGAAACTCCTCGCCGATGCGGCGCAGATCATCCTTGAGGCGACGCACCAACACCGTGTCCAGATCCTTGGGATCGAAGGGCACACCCCGCACGAAGCGGGCCGGATCCAGCAGTTCGAGCAGGGCCGTGAAGCTGTTGCTGTGGCCGTTGTGGGGCGTGGCGGAGAGAAAGATGCGGTGCTCAAACAGCGGCGCCAGATCGCGCAGGCTGCGGGTGAGGCCGGAATCGATCGCGTAACGAAGGCTGTTGCTGGCCGGAGCCGCGTTATGGGCCTCATCGAGGATCAGCAACGACTGCAGGGGGGCCTGGTCGTCGCCTCCCTTGCCCTCCTCCAGCCACACCCGCAGCAGGGAGGAATACTCGGGATTGCGCAGCAAAGCGTGGGAAATCAGGAAGCGGCTGGCGGTGCTCCAAGGGTTGGTGCCGTAGCCACGCTCCTGCCGCACCTTGGCCACATAGGCCCGGTCCATCACCGTGAAGGCGAGGCCAAAGCGGCTGGCCATCTCCTCCTGCCACTGGCGAAGCACTGAAGGTGGACAGCTGATCACCACCCGGCGGATCCGTTGGCGCAGCAGCATCTCCCGCAGAATCAGCCCCGCCTCGATCGTCTTGCCTAGGCCCACGTCATCAGCGATGAACAGGCCCACCCGCGGCATGAGAAGGGCCTTGCGCAGCGGTTCCAGCTGGTAGGCCTTCACATCGATGCCGGCCCGGTACGGGGCTTGGAACAGCTCGGCGTCAGTGGCGGTGACGCAGTTCCAACGCAGGGTGTTGAGGTAGGCCGAAAACTGCCGGGGCTGATCAAAGCCACGCTGGGCCACAGCCTCCCAGCTGCTCTCCCCCAGCACCTCGAAGTCGATCTCCCGCTCCCGGAACACCGTGAGCCGCGACCCGATGGCGTCGTCCTCCATGCAGGCCAGCGCCACCACCGTGTCGGCGCCGGCCTCCTGGGGGGCCTGCACCTCTTCCACCAGATAGCGCCGGGTGCGGCAGCGCACCACCGCGCCGGGCTTGAGCTTGATCCGCTGGCGTGAGGGTGGAGCCGTCATCGAATGGGCAGCCTGCAGTCCTGGGTGGGGTAGCGGGTTAGCGGTATCGGCACCCCAGGTCGGAGCACAGTGCTGCATCAGCTGATCTCATCATGCCCCTGACTCGCCTGGATTGGAAAGGGATCCACCAGAAACGTTTTGGCGGATCCGAAAGTATGCAAATACTGCATAGCGACGCCCTGTACGGCTCGCGAAGCCTTAGCAAGAGCATCCAGAAGCCAAGCGCCTAACGGATGCGCCTTGCGAGAAAACCCATACAGAACGCTAAGGATATTGTGGGTACTTGTGTAGGTGTGTATATTCAGCAGGACTACCTGAATCAGACCATGGTGTTCATTCGTCGTGGCTACCCTCTCTTCGGGGTATGCTTACTAGCCTTGATGGCCTCAGCATCTGCGGCCAGGGCTGATGAGCAGCAAGTCTTTGCCTGTATCAAGCAGTACACAGCTATGGGCATCTCAGCCGATGCGGCCTTGGCCCAGTGCCAGAAAACAAGTATGATTGGCTGCGTACAAAAGCTGCTTCAATCCAAGTTCGTGGCAAGCTCGATCAAGTTTGTTTCCGGTGAAGATCCCACTACAAAACCCACTGAGAGAGGCTATCTGATCGATATCGGCAATACCGAGAGCCGCTGGCTAGAAGGCAAGCAGTGGCAGGCAAAAGGATGCGCTGCTTTTACTCAGGGGCCCTACAAGCGTCAAAGCGATAAGAACACCACCTTCTGGAGTTCTGAGCGATCCTATGAATGGTTCCGGCAGGGATGGTGCCAGAAGAGCAGTATTGAGCTTGAACAGCCCTACAGCATTGAGGAAGCCAAGCTGCGTTGCGAGCTAGGCATCTTCAATGCAACTCCCCCTGCACCTGCGGCTCCTGCTGCTGGCCCCAGAAGCATCAACTAGCAGTTGGGCCCCGGGTGGTGGCGAAGCAAGCCCGCTCCAGCCGAGAGCGTGGGCCCTGGAGCCGATGGTGAAAGCATTCAGGGCCTGAAGCGAGCAGATTCGCTCGGCACGCTTCCTGGGCGCTGACCCTGCCATCGCAGCCGCTGCCTGATACCCCGAGAAGGGTGCGAGACCGGCACCTAGATTCCGCCGCAGTAGCTCAAGCCCCATGCTCGCCGTTGCCGTTCTGGCCGCCGGAAAGGGCACCCGCATGAAGAGCGACCTGCCCAAGGTGCTCCAGCCCCTGGCCGGCGCCACCCTGGTGGAACGGGTGCTGGCCAGCTGCCGCCACCTGGCCCCGCAGCGCCAATTGCTGATCGTGGGCCACCAGGCCGAACGGGTGGAGCGGTCCTTGGCCGCCCTGGAGGGCCTGGAGTTCGTGCTGCAGCAGCCCCAGAACGGCACCGGCCATGCGGTGCAGCAGCTGCTGGAGCCCCTCGCCGGCTTCCAAGGCGAATTGCTGGTGCTCAACGGCGACGTGCCCCTGCTGCGCCCGGCCACCCTGGAGCAACTGCTTGAGCGGCACCGCAGCAGCGGCGCCGCCGTGACCCTGCTCACCGCCCGCCTGGCCGATCCCAGCGGCTACGGCCGGGTCTTCGCCGATGAGCAGGGGCGAGTAAGCGGCATCGTGGAGCACCGCGACTGCAGCGAGGAGCAGCGCCGCAACACCCTCACCAACGCCGGCATCTACTGCTTCGACTGGCCGAAGCTGGCGGCGGTGCTGCCGCTGCTCACCACCGACAACAACCAGGGCGAGCTTTACCTCACCGACACCGTGGCGATGCTCAGCCCGGCCATCCACCTGGAGGTGGCCGACCCTGACGAGATCAACGGCATCAACGACCGCCTACAGCTGGCCCAGTGCGAGGCCGTGCTGCAGGAGCGGCTGCGGCGCCACTGGATGGCCGAAGGCGTGAGCTTCACCGATCCGGCCAGCTGCACCCTCAGCGAGGGCACCCGCTTCGGCCGCGATGTGCTGGTGGAGCCCCAGTGCCACTTCCGCGGCAGCACAGTGATCGGCGATGGCTGCCGCATCGGTCCGGGCTGCCTGATCGAGAACAGCCAGCTCGCCGATGGGGTGGAGGTGCTCTATTCGGTGCTGCGCGAGAGCACGGTGGAGGAGGGTTGCGTGGTGGGTCCCTTCGCCCAGCTGCGGGGAGGCGCCCGGCTGGGGGCCGGCTGCCGCATTGGCAACTTCGTGGAGGTGAAGAACAGCCAACTCGCCGCAGGCGTGAAGGCCAACCACCTCAGCTACCTCGGTGATGCCGACCTGGGCGCCAACGTGAATGTGGGCGCCGGCACGATCACCGCCAACTTCGATGGCGTCAACAAGCACCGCACCGTGATCGGCGCCGGCAGCAAGACCGGCGCCAACTCCGTGCTGGTGGCCCCAATCAGCCTTGGCGAGGGGGTGACCGTGGCGGCCGGTTCCACCATCACCCACAACGTGCCGGCGGGGGCCCTGGCC
>DAIQNM010000034.1:0-8611 GCA_036788375.1 Cyanobium sp. CTOTU6536
GCTCGTCGGGCTCATAACCCGAAGGTCGCGAGTTCAAATCTCGCCCCCGCCACCAACTCCAAGTCGGAATCGCTCACCAGCCCTTTCCCTATCAACCCCCACCACCCGGGGGTTTTTTAATGGCGTTTCCAGCCAGGATCCAGCGGATCGCCGGGAACGGCGAGGATGCCATCGACCTCACGCTCATGCCCTCCATGGTCGGCCCCTACCAACCCTCACTGCTGCGGGTGCTGCCCGGCGCCGCAGCCCTGCTGGTGGGTCTGGCCTGGGTCACCGGTCTGGTGCTGCTGGGGGGCCTGGCTGGTCGCTTTGGGCGCCTCCCCTTCGCCGCGGATGGCGACTGGATCGAGCTGCATGGCCATCTCGGGGTGGTGCTGGCCCTCACGGTGCCGGCCCACCTGGTCGCCACCCTGCGGCGGGGGGGCTGGCCGCTGACCACGTCGATCTGGAGCCTGCGACTCCACCCCAACGATGGACCGGCCCACTGGCCCGCCCAGGTCGTCCGCTTCCTCAAGCGGGGCCCCAAAATTTGATGACGAACACCGCCGATTGGGATGCGGTGGTGGTGGGCTCCGGCGCCACCGGCGGCGTGGCCGCCATGGTGCTAGCTGAAGCAGGGATGCGGGTGCTGGTACTGGAAGCCGGACCCCAGCTCACGGCCCGCCAAGCCCAGGGCAGCGAACCGCTCAACACCCTGCGCCGCCTCGCCAACCTCAGCAGCGGCCGGCAGCGACGCCAGGCCCAGCATCCGGGCTACTGGAAACACAACCCCGCGCTGTTCGTTGACGAACGCAGCAACCCCTGGAGCACCCCGCCGGATAGCCCCTTCCTCTGGACCCGGGGACGTCAGGTGGGGGGGCGAAGCCTCACCTGGGGCGGCATCACCCTGCGGCTGTCGGAAGGGGATTTCCGCGCTGGAGAGCTCGACGGCTGCGGCCCCTCCTGGCCGATTGGCAGCGCCGACCTGGATCCCTACTACACCCGCCTCGAGGCCCTGCTCGGGGTACACGGCCAGGCCGATGGCCTGAACCAGCTTCCCGATGGCCATTTCCTGCCGCCGCTGCCGTTCACGCCGGGGGAAGAGCACCTGCGCCGGGCGATCGGGCGGGAGCTGGGGTTACCCCTGATCCACTCCCGCGGCTTTCGGCTGCACCGGCCGCGGCCGGACGCCCCCTGGTCGCCCTCGAGCTCCCTGGGCAGCAGCCTGGCCCGGGCCCTGGCCACCGGCCGGGTGCTGGTGCGCAGCGACACGGTGGTGAGCCACCTGCAACTGAATCGCGCCCGTCAGAAGGCGGAAGGGGTGGTGGTGGTGGCAAGGGATGGCGCCCGGGAACTCGTGCGATCGCCTCTGGTGGTGCTCTGTGCCTCGACGATCGAATCGGTGCGGATCCTGCTGCACTCCAGTGAAGCCGAAGGTGAAGGGGGGCTTCGGGATCCCTCCGGCAGCCTGGGCCGCCATCTGATGGACCACATCTCCACCAGCCGCTTCTTCTCCCTACCGGGGGTAGCCGAACCGGAAACCGCCGCTGAACTCTCCGGCGCCGGCAGCTGCTTCATTCCCAACACCGTCAACCTGACGGGTAACGACGGCCTCGGTTTTTGCCGGGGGTATGGCATCTGGACCGCCATCCAGCGCTTCGATCCGCCGGGGCTGCTGCGACGACGGCCCAGGGAAGCGGTGGGGTTCCTGATCGGCCATGGCGAGGTGCTCAGCAATCCCGACAACCGGGTACGGCTTAACCCAAGTCGGCTCGACCGCTGGGGTCTGCCGGTCCCCCACATCGTCTGCCGCTGGGGTGCCAACGAGCACGCCATGGTGGCCCACATGCAGGGCCGCATGGAGGCCGTGGTGCAGGCCGCCGGCGGGACCATCCGCCCGATCGAAGAGCTCTTCCGCCTGCCCCTCTTCGAACCGCTGCTCAAGGGCGGCGTGGCAGTGGCGGCGGCAGCCGCACCGCCGGGTTACTACATCCATGAACTGGGGGGAGCCCGGCTGTCGCGCCAGCCGGAGGAGGGGGTCGTTGACCCCTGGAACCGCTGCTGGGGGGCCGCCAACGTGCTGGTGACCGATGGGGCCTGCTGGCCCAGCGCCGGCTGGCAGAGTCCCACCCTCACCTCCATGGCCCTCACCTGGCGCGCCTGCCTGGAGGCGGCGGCGCGGATGCGGCGGGGCGAGGGCTGACCCGGCCCGGTCAGGGGTTCAACAACGGATCGAGGCGGTGGTGTCGATCACCACAGTTTGAAAGGAGCGGGCTGCGCACAATGACCAGGCGACCTTTCACAGGGTCGGGCAAGGGAGAAAACACCAAGGCGGGGGTTGGCACCTCCGCCTTTTTTATGCTTAGCCCTTGCGCAGGAAAAGGCCATCAAGGTAGTGCTGAGTGACCGAGTGGTCGCTGCAGCCGTTTTGGAAAAGGAACCCAGCCAGGGCCGAGGTGATCACGCTGTATTGGTCCCAATCGGGGTGGCGATGGATGAAGCTGCGCATGCCATCAAAGAGCACCTCAGGGACCTCCGCCTCCAAGCTCACGCTGGCAATACCGGTGGCGTCAGCCTGCTGACCCTCCGGCGCCATGGGGGCGGAGCGTTCGGACGGGGTCGGCATGGGCATCGGGCGGCTTCGCGATCGGTGGTTGGGGCCAGTAGGCCACAGCCGACCGTCCGGAGTCAAAGGCTGCCGGCCAAGCCAGACTCACCATGGAAAACGATGAGACCGGCTGCGATGGCGGCCCTAGCTCCGAAAACTGAAGCCAAAACCAGCGGGAAGGGATAGGCCCACGACCCTGTCAAGGACCGCGTGAGCAAATCACTGTTTTCCACAACACCCGGTCAGAAGCCGGACCTTACTGAGGGACCTGGGGAAAAACCCCCGATTTTTCGGGGAAAAAGTCCTTAAAATGGGGAAATCGCAAACTGATCAGGAAAACTGATCCCGCCCGGTCCGATGGGACACGGGACACGACGAGACGGCCGAAGCGTCGAAAAGCGCACAATCCTTGCCGGTTGATGCCCGCAAACCACGCCGCAGCCCACCCCAAGACCCGCTGGAAATGGGCTCCCTCCAGACCCACAGCTGGACGGCTCAGCCGGCCGAGGGGGGCCTCAGGGTGCGGGGACCGAGGGGATGGTCGGCGTGGGGATAGGGAGGGTGGTGATGGTCCTTCCCCTGGCCCGAGGGCTGGTCGACCGGGGAGCCTGCATGGCCATGGGCCGCTTCGCCGGGAGGCTGGTCTGGGCTTGTGACCGCATGGTCGTGGGGCATGGCCTGGCCCTGGGCTGGCTCGTGGCTGTGGTCTGGTTCGTGGCTGTGGTTGTGGCTGTGGTTGTGGTCCTGTTCGTGACGATGACTGTGGTTATGCCTGTGGTCGGGTTCGTGGCTGTGGTCATGGCGGTGGCCGGTGGCCGCCGGCAGCGGCACACCATCGCTCTGACAGGCCCCCGTGCACTCGCGCTCGCACAGGGTGCAGCTCTCCACCAAGCCCTCGACGTGGTGATGGTGGCTGTGCTGGGGGCTGCCCACCTCCAGTTCAAAGCCGAGCACCTGGGCCCGGTACTTGCAGAGGGAGCAATTCATGGCGGTGTCGCCCCGCAGCACGTCCTCCACCCGTTCCCGGAAGGTGGCCAGCACCTCGGCATGGTCCCCCAGGTAGCTGGCATGGAGGAAGGCGACCTCGGGGTGGTCGGCCGCCACCCGCTCGCTGTGCTGCACAATCCGGCTGACCAGCACGCCGGAGAACAGGAAATAAGGGAACACCACGATGCGGCGGTACCCGAGCTTCACCACATGGCGCAGACCCGGTTCGACCAGGGGGAAGGTGACGCCGGAATAGAGCGTCTCACCCCATCCGAAACCAAAACCCTCCACCAGCATCCGGGTGACCTTGGCCACGTTGGAGTTGGCATCGGGATCGGAGGACCCCCTTCCCACCACCACCAGCAAGGTGTCGTGGAGGGGCACCGCTGGCCGGCCGGCACTGCGGTCGTCGCGATCCGCCGCATCCAGGCTGGCCCGGATGCGGGCGCCGGCGGCCTGGATCATCTTGCGATCCACCCCGAGCTCCCGGCCGTAATCGATCCGCAATCCCGTCTCGGCGGCGTAGGTGTTGAGCACCGAGGGGATGTCGTTCTTGGCGTGACCCGCCGCAAACAACATGGCGGGGATGGCCAGCACATGGCGCACACCGCGGCTGCGCAGCGCCTCCAGGCCATCGCGCAGGATCGGCCGGGCAAATTCCAGATAGCCAAATTCCACTGGCACCGGCTGCAGGGTCTGCTGCAGCTGGCGGGCCAGGGAGGCAAACTCTTCCACCGCCAGGCGATTGCGGCTGCCGTGGCCGCAGATCAGCACACCGATCGGTCCATGGGGACCTTCCAGCTCCAGCCCAGCTAAGGCTGTGGGGGAAGGCCCTCGGGCAGGGGGGGCGGTTCCGATCGTCATGGCCTATGGCACTTGGATCCGACCCTATTCCCGGGAGTCCAAGGCTGCGGCGACATTGACGCAGGCAAAGCGCAAGGATGGGGGGATGCGCCGTGTAGCCATGAGCCTGCGCCTTCCGCCTTACCAGCCCCTGCCACCGCCCTCCGAGGGCAGCACACTCCTGGAGGTGGCCGTGGCCGACCTCCAGCCCACCCAGCTCTGCGTGGGTCTGGCCGAGGTGCGCAGCCGCCAGGTCGACTTCTCCCAGGAATCCTCCCAGGAACGGCGCCGCTACCTGGGCGGCAAGCCCGTTCCCCTAGTGCGCAACCGGGACGGGCAGCTCTGGATGGTGGATCGCCACCACCGGCTCCGGGCCCTGGTCGAGATCGATCCGGAGGCCCGGGCCTTCGGCTATGTGGTGCACGAATCCGCCGGCACCACCCGGGCCGAGGTGCTGGCCGACCTCGGCCAGCGGGGTTGGCTTTACCTCTACGACGGCCGAGGCCAAGGGCCGTTGCCCCCCACCGATTTGCCCACCCGGCTCAGCGGACTGCAGGACGACCCCTACCGCAGCCTGATCTGGAGACTCAAGAAAGAGGGCCTGATCGAGCCGGCACCGCTGATCCCCTTCCATGAATTCCGCTGGGGAGCTTGGCTACGCACCCGTTCCCTGCCGCCCTTCTCCTCCTCACGGCTAGAACCCGCCCTGCCCGCCGCCCGCACCCTGGTGCGCTCGGCTGCGGCAGCCTCGCTGGCCGGCTGGAAGGGAGGCTCCTGAGGCGGTTTCGCCGGTCAATGGCGATTGCGGGGGGGCCGACCATCCCCCCGCAACAGCTGCTGCTCCCAGGCGGCAAGGCGCTGGCCCAGACCAAACCCCAGCCCCGCCAGCACCAGGCCAGCGACCAGACCCAGCGGGTAGGGCAACAACACCAGAACCAGCACCGCTAGCCAGGGGAGCAGGGCAACCCAAGGCCGCCAACGGCGAATCTCGGTGAGGGCACCGGAGCAGGCGCGGCAGTGCACGGTGTGGCTTCCATGGCGATCCATCAGGGCCGGGCGATCCAGCCGGGCCGGCAGGGACTGGCCCGGAAAGGGCACACCGGCATAGCGGTTCACCCAGTCGTGCAGGGCCAAGACATAGCGATCAGCCGGTGTGGCCAGGAAGAAGGCCCGGCCAGCCGCGGCACTGCCCCCCCGCCTCTCCAGCACCCGCTCCTGCCAGTGCAGAAACACCTGGTCGTCCTCCAGCACGGTGTGGTTGCCGAGGTGTTGGAGCCACTCGGGCCGCAGCCGCAGCAGCAGGGCCGGCAGCTTGGACTCAAAGCGAAAGGGAAAACGGGCGATCAGGCGACACTCCCCCGGCCGGATCGGCACGGCATAGACCACCGTGAGGAAGCGGGCAAAGCCGGGGGCGGTGAGGTCGTGCCAGAGCAGGCCAGGCGCCACAAAGGTGGTGTGCTGGCTGCCGAGCTTGCCTCGGCGGGGCCCCTCCTTCCAGAGCAGGGTGAATCCCTCGGGTCCGAAGCCGGTGCGTTCGGCCTGCACCGGACCGGCGTTCTCGCGCTTGCCCACGGTCTGGTGATGGGTGAAGGGCACATGGCTCACATCGAGCACGTTTTCCAGCAGGGTGAGGGCATCCATCGGCAGATCCCGGAAGGTGTCCTGCACCAGCCAGCCGCCATCGTCCTGGGCCAGAACCGGCACCAGGGGCAGGGGCACGGCGGAGGCATCGGCGGCATCCCCAGCAAACACAAACAACAGCCCCTGGGCTTCGGCCGTGGCATGGCGATGGCAGTTGGAACGCCGCGGCGTGGGGGTGGCACCCGCCGCTGCCTGGGGGATGGCGGTGCAGCGGCCAGCACCATCGAAGCTCCAGCCGTGGTAAGGGCATTCGAGCTCGCCGGCCTGGTTGAGGCGGCCCTCCGAAAGGGGCACCAGGCGATGGGGGCAGACATCCGTGAACGCCTGCCAAGCCTGGCTCTGGCGGTCCCACCAGAGCACCAGGTCTTCCTCCAGGAGGGTGAAGGCGGTCGGCCGGCGGGGGTCGAGGTCCCTCAGGAAGGCCACCGGATACCACTGGTTGCGCCAGGCCGGGGAGGGGGGATCCGGGGCTATGGGCGCTGGGATCGGAGCTGAGGTGGGCGCTGGGGTGGAGCTCATGGGGCGATTCTGGCGAGCCAAGCCTCGAGAGGCGACCTAAACAGGGGGAAAGCCCCGTGGCCCTCATGCCCTACAAGCACCTTCTCGTGCCAAGCGATGGCACCGAACGCTCCCAACGGGCCGTGGAGGAAGCGGTGCGACTGGCCCTGGCCCTCGGGGCCGACCTCACGGTGCTCACGGTGGAGCGTTCACCCGTGATGCCGGTGCCGGGGATGGGGGAACGGCTCGATCCCTCCACCCTGGAGGCTCTAGCCAGCGCCGCCCGCCAGGAAGCCCAACGGGTGCTGGCCGAAGCCCTCGCCGTGGCGGCCGCAGCCGGCGTAGCCGCCAGCGCTGAACGGCTGGCCGGGGAGGCACCCCACCGGGCGATCGTGGCCGCCGCCCGCCGGCTTGGCTGCGATTTGATCGTGATGGCCTCCCACGGCCGCCGCGGTTTGAAAGGCATGCTGCTGGGCAGCGAAACCCAACGGGTTCTGGTGCAGGCCAGTGTGCCGGTACTGGTGGTGCGTTGAGGCTTGCCTGGCCCGTTACCGGTGCTAGCGGGGCCGTTGGACCCGGTTGGCGTGGTTGGCTTCGGCGGAGAACCCCACCTTGGCCGCCCCGGTGATCTGCGCCAAGATCGACAGGTGACCCAATGGCAACGCACCGCCATGACCCGCGAACGCGACCCCTTCCGGATTCCCAGGGCCGGCGTTGAAGCGGCCCCCCTGGCGGGCCTGGCCTCGATTGACCTCGGCAGCCCGGGCACCCTGGGCAGCGGCGAATTTGTGGCCGAATCGACCCTCGGGGCGGTAGCGGTCTATGCGATCTACCAGGCGTTGCTGAGCACCCTGCGCACCGAGGCGATGGTGCGGCGTGGCGAAATCAACCGGCGTGAGCAGGCCCTGCTGGTGGCACGGACCGTCTGGCGTTCGGTGCAGCAGGGCGCCGCCGTAGGCCTGGTGCTCGGCCTGCTGCTGCTGGTCTTCCCCTGGCTGAGCCTTCCCCTCACGGTGGTGGGGATGGTGGGGGCTGGCAAGGCCTCCCTCGACCTCTTCCATGCCTTCTGGGATGGCCTCAGCGCCGAGCAACGGGCCGAACTCCACGAGGCCGCCTACCGCGCCGGGGTCAACCTCGGTCGGTTGCTGCGGGGATCAGGCCAAGCTCTGCCGCAGGGCTGAGCTGCGCCGGTCCATCTCCAGGGCCTGAGAGAGATCGGCCGCCTCGATCCCATAGCCAAGCCGCCGGGCCGCCAGTAAGAGCTCCCGGCGCGAGCGGCAGTGGCGCAGGCCCCGGCGGATCACCCCATCGGCCTCCGCATCCTGAACGAGGCGTTCGAGTTCGCTCCAGCTCATTGATCCCTCCGCCCCAACCGATGGGAGCGGGGCCGCTGCGGTTCAGCTGACGCTGCCATAGGCCACCTGGCAAGCGGCGTTGAGCAGCTCCGCCTGGGCGGCGGTGCTGGGGTTGGCGCCATTGATGGTGCCCAGGTTGCAATCGGCGGAGAGGTTGTAGGGGATGCCATCGACCTCCACCACAAAGGTCACGCCCTGGCTGCCGCTGGGTTGCACCGTGCCATAAAGCAACTGGTATCCGGTGTTGGGCACCAGGATGTAGGTGGTGCTGTTGGTCACCGCATCGTTCACTGCGGCGTTGATCACCGCAGCGGAGGTGAGGCTGGCCACGCCCCAGGCGGCCGCACTGGCACCCCACCAGCCCCAGGCCGGACTTGCCCAGCCGCCATACCAACCCGTGTTCCACGGTCTGGCATACCCCCAGCCGGGGCGGGCCCAGCCCGGCGAGAGGTTGACGTTGTTGATGTTGAGATCACGGTTCCAGTTGCCGTTCACGGAGGCATTGAAGTTGCGCTGGCCGTTGACGTTGAGATTGCGATCGGTGTTGACGTTGAGGTTGCGCTGACCGTTGACGTTGAGGTTGCGATCGGTGTTGACGTTCAGATTGCGGTCGGTGTTGAAGGTGGTGCGATCGGTGTTGGACCGGTTGAGGGAGGGGGCTGGAGCGCGGTCGCCCACGGAGTTGGACCAGCCGTTGCTG
>DAIQNM010000034.1:8621-15750 GCA_036788375.1 Cyanobium sp. CTOTU6536
TTGCTGGGTCGGGTGGCTCCACGGTTGAGGCCTCCGGCCCCGGAGGAGTCCTGGAACCCGGAGCGACCGGCCCCAGCTCCACTGAAGCCACCTCCACTGAAACCGCCACCGCTTCGGCCGCCTCCACTGAAACCACCGCCGCCGCCCCGGCCGCCACCACCGCCACCGCCCCGGGCGAGAAGCATGGCCTGATTCGCCATCGGAGCTGGCGACCCGATCAGCGCCGCCTGGGCGACCAGTTGGGGCAGGGGAAGCACCAGGGCGAGCGCCAGGGCCGCGCCCCGACAGGAAGGGTTGACACGGCTCATCGGAAGTCGACCCCACAGCCAGCGTCGTAGCAGCTGGCATCAACCCGCCCATCGGCACCGAAGTGCACCTTCACCAGGTCCCGGCCCTGCAAGCGCAGATCGGAGCGGTCCTCCCGCACGCTATTGAGGTAGTTGGGATTGACCACGCAGAGCTCGCGGCCGTTGAAGCAGATGGTGTTGGTGGAGAAGAGGGCGCCGGCGCTGCGCAGGGGCACCCACTGCCGGCCGGATGCATCCAGCCGCGCCATCGTGACGGGCTTGTCGGTGATGCGGATGGTGACCGTCTCCTGGCCGATGCGGTGGCGGTAGAGGGTATGGATGCCCTCATCGATGGCCTCCACCGTGCAGGGCTGGGGGGGGCCACCGGCCAGGCTGCAGCGGGTGGACAGGCTGTAAAGGAGACGGGAAGGTTGCGCCGGTGCCGGGCTCTTCGCGTCAGCGGGGGCCTGGGCATGGGCCAGGTCCGGGCTGATCAAAGGCAGCAACAGCGATCCGAGCAGGGCGCAGCGCGCCAGGGAAGGGTGCATGAAGGGAGAAGACAACAAAGGGCCGGTGGAGCGCCGGGGCGCTCCCTGGCAGGAATGGCCAACCTGTTCGGTTCTGGTTCTAGCCATGCCAAAGCGAGGCAGCCAGGGACCTGAGACCAGGACCCTGGGGATCGCAATGGGCTGGCTCAGGCGCCGCCGCTGGCGCCCTGGGCCATCTTGGCTATCACATCCTGAAGGGAGAAGCTGGCGGCCTTCTGGCGGGGCGGGAATTGCTGGAAGGTGGCCAGGAATTCCGCCACAAACCGCTGGGCCGGCACCAGGGCGAAGGCGTGGTCCAGCATCCAGTCCCAATAGGTGTTGGAGGTGATATCGGCCCGCTCGTAGGGATCGGTGAGCAGGTTGAAGATCTTCGGCACCCGCAGCGCCGTGAAGGGCTCCGCCCAGACCTGCAACGTGCCGGTGGCGCGCTGCTCCATGAACACGAACTTCCAGTTGTCGTAGCGCAGGCCGGTGAGGTCGCCGTCGTCGGAGAAGTAGAAGAATTCCACCCGGGGGCTCTTGTCGCTCTGGCCGGTCCAGTAGTCGAGCATGTTGTAGCCATCCAGATGGATCTTGAAGGTCTTGGAGCCCACCGTGTGGCCCTCCAGGAGCTTCTCCTTGATCTGGGGTTCACCGGCGGCCGCCAGCAGGGTGGGCAGCCAGTCGAGATGGCTGACGATGCCGGTGTAGAGGGTGCCAGGGGCGATCTTCCCCGGCCAGCGGACCAGGGCCGGCACCCGGTAGGCCCCTTCCCAGTTGGAGTTCTTCTCGTTGCGGAAGGGGGTCATGCCGGCGTCGGGCCAGCTGTTGATGTGGGGCCCGTTGTCGGTGCTGTACATCACGATCGTGTTGTCGGTGATGCCCAGCTCGTCGAGCAGGTCGAGCATCTCGCCGATGCAGTTGTCGTGATAGATCATCACGTCGTGGTACTCCGACTGCCACCGCCCCGACTGGCCGATGTCCTGGGGACGGGCATGGGTGCGGAAGTGCATGTGGGTGGTGTTGAACCACACAAAGAACGGCTCGCCGGAGGCCACGGCGTCACGGATGAAGCGCTTGGCCTCAACCATGAATTCCTCGTCGCAATTCTGCATCCGCTGCTTGGTCAGCGGACCGGTGTTCTCGATGCGCTGGGTGCCGTCGCCATTGGCCCAGCTGTGGAGTACGCCGCGGGGGCCGTAGTTCTTCTTGAAGTCGGGGAAGTCGTGGGGGTTGGGATAATCGGGCAGCTCCGGCTCCTCCTCGGCATTGAGGTGGTAGAGGTTGCCGAAGAATTCATCGAAGCCGTGCATCGTCGGCAGATGCTCGTCGCGGTCGCCGAAGTGGTTCTTGCCGAACTGGCCGGTGCGATAGCCCAGCGGTTGCAGCAGTTCGGGGATCGTCGGATCCTCGGCCCGGTAGCCCAGCTCGGCGCCAGGCAGACCCACCTTGCTGAGGCCGGTGCGGAACACGCTCTGGCCGGAGATGAAGGCGGACCGGCCGGCGGTGCAGCTCTGCTCGGCGTAGTAGTGGATGAAGCGGCCGCCCTCGCTGGCGACCCGGTCGATGTTGGGGGTCTGGTACCCCATCAGGCCGTCGCTGTAGCAGCTGAGGTTGCTCTGGCCGATGTCATCGCCCCAGAGGATCAGGATGTTGGGCTGGTCGCTGGGCATGGGATTGGGTCGCCAAGGCACACAGCTTGATCGTGACGGCAGCGGCCGCAACCCGACAACTCAAAAAGTGCACAGTCAGCACAACTGCCCCAAAACAATGGCAGCCAAAGCCGATCCAGGGCTCAGGCCGCCAGCAGCGCGAAGGCTCCAAAGGAGCGGGCCATGCCGGAGCGGAACGTGCGCACCGCGGCGGTGTCGTCGTGGTGTGCCAGAGCCGGCCAAGCCAACAGGAAGGGAGCCAGCCCGCAGCGGCTGCTCACGGCCTGCTCCAGCAGGGTGGCTGCCCTCTCCTGCTGGCCGAGGGTCAGGGCCACGGCGCCCCAGATGCTGGCCATGCTCTGCTTGGCGGCGGGACGGGCCACGGCCTGGTCCAGCAGCAGGGCAGCCCGGCCGCTGGCGCCGGCCTTGGCCAGGACCAGGGCCGGCAGGGCAAGGAGCGATTCCGCTGGGGCCTCGAAAACCCCGCTGAAGCTGAGCTGGTCGAGGGCCTCGCTGGGCTGGCCAGCCTCGGCAAGCAGCAGGGCCAGCAACAGACGGGGGGTCAGGAGAGACCCATCCAACCCCAATTGGAAGCTCAGGGCCTGGATCGCCCCGTTGCGATCCCCCGCCAGAGCCGCCGCCAGGGCGCTGAGCATCCAGCCGGAGGGATGGTCGTCGAGGAGGTGGGGGCGGAGCAGGTCACGGGCCTCGGCGGGCCGGCCGGTCACCAAAAGATGCAGGGCCCAGGAATGGAGTGGGGGGCCGGCCGTGAGCTGGGCCGGCAACCAGGAGGCAAACCGCTCCTCCACCAGCTGGGGCTGCCAGTGCAGCAGGGAAAGGGCCTCCACCCGCAGGGCAAGCAGCGGCTCCGCCTCGCAGCCCGCTGCCTCGGCCTGCATCAGGAGCGCCTCGATCTCAGCATCCACGGCGGAGGCGGGAACCTGGCCCCAGAGGTGCTGGCCCAGGTGGGTGGCGGCCAAATGGAGCAGGGCCGGGCCAAAGGCGGGGCTGTGCTCAAGACAGCGTTGGAAGTGCCGGGCGGCGCGAGCCAGGAGGCGGGGATCCCGCTGCCGCAGTTGCACCAGACCCTCCACAAAGTGTCCAAGGGCCTGGGCACCGGGGAAGGGGGCCGAGGGATGGCTTGGCTGGGCGGGGTCCGCCGCGACGCGGAGCCGAACCGGTACATCCAGGCGATAGCCGCTGCCATAGATGGTGTGGATCACGCCGCCACCGAGGGGACCCTGGTCGAGGATGCGACGCAGGCCATGGACGGCCCTGGCCAGGCTCACATCACTCACTTGGCGATGCCCCCACACCTGGTCCAGGATGTTGTTCTTCTCGATCACCTTGCCGGCCTGGCCCACCAGGGCAAGCAGCAGCCTGCGCTGCAGGGGGGAGAGCGGAACGGCGGCGGGCCCCAGGCAAAGGTGGCCATCGGCATCCAGGCTATAGGGCCCGAATATCCAGACGGCGGGTGGGGCGATGGAGGAGGGTATGTCGGTCATGCCGGATTCGCGCATGCCGATCCTGGGGGCTCAAGATCCATGTTTTGAATTCTGATGGGAGATTGGCGGGGATTAAAGCCAAAAAACGCAAGGATTGCCTGCAGAGTGCGGCAGCTTTCCGGCCCACCTCATCGCGGCTGATGCCATGTTGATCACGAAGCGCTGGTCTGCGGTCGAGCAAATGGAGGGCATCCTCCGCAAGGAGCTCGGCCTGGGCCTGCCGGTGATGCAATTGGAGGGCGGCAGCATGGAGGGTGAGGCCGTGGCCTGCCGTTTCGGCGTGCTCACCTTGGTGCGGCTGCGCATGGAGCGCAGCCTCCACAGCTGGGGCCCCAAGCCAGCGGGTCAGATCTCGATCTGCCTGGATCTCGATCCCCTGCCCCACCGAGCGGCCCTGCGCTCCCACGGCCAGGAGCTTCCCGAAGCCTGCCTCTTCGGCCTCGACCAAGGGCGGGAGACGCACCTCACCCTCCCCAGCCCCTCCAGCTTCTGTGTGGTGATGGTGGAAAGCCACGCCCTGGAGCGCTGGGCCGCCGAGCTCGGCTGGCCCGACCTCAACGCCGCGCAGGCCTTCCGGGCCAATTGGCTGGCCATCGACCCCCAACGCTGCGAAGGGTTGCGCCGCTACCTGCGCCAGGTGTTCGCCCTGGCCGAGCAAGACCCGAAGCGGTTGCAGCAGGCCGGCACGCAGCGACTGGTGGAAGAAGACCTCATGCCCCTGCTGATTGAGGCCCTGGTCCATGGCGCCGGCCAGATCGCAAGGCTGGCCCAGGCGCCGGCCCGGATCGAGCTGGTGAAGCAGGCCCAGCGCTGGATGCTGGAGCACCCGCTGGAGCCGATCACCCTGACGGTCCTCTGCCAGGAGATGCACGTGAGTCGGCGCTGCCTGATCCAGGGGTTCCGCGAGCACCTGGGCATGGGCCCGATGGCCTTCCTGAAACTGCAGCGGCTGCACGGGGTGCGCCGAATCCTGATCGGCGCCGATCCGGAGCTGCAACGGATCGGCCCGGTGGCCACCGAATGGGGCTTCCTCAATCCCGGCCATTTCGCCCGCGATTACCGCCAACTCTTCGGGGAAAGGCCGCGGCAAACCCTGCAGCGCAGAGCAGCGACCTGATCGATCAGGCCGCCAAGCCCCCAAGCACCAGCAACACCAGGGTGGCGATGCCGATCAGGCTGAGCAGCACGGCGGTGGCCAGGGCGATGGAGGGTTCCTCGTGATAGGTGTACTCCTGGCGGCGCAGACGGCGCAACACGGTCCGGTGCTGGTAAATGGCCGAGATCATGGCCAGAACTCCGGTGATTACGAAGGACATCGCCACCAACCTCACCGAAGCCTGGGCATGGACTGGGGCACCGGCGGCACGGCTGCTGATTGCCGCGATGATCTTGTCGAGACCGAAGCCGAAGCTGATCAACGAAAGGCAGGTGCGGATCCAGGCCATGAGGGTGCGTTCCGCGGCGGCGCGGTTGCGCTCCTTGGCGAGTTCGTCGGTGATCGCCATGACGGCTGGCCCCTCGGCCAAAACAGCTGGATCCAGCCTGGCGGTACCCAGGACAAACGCAACCGCAACGCAGGTCCAACCCTGGCCTTGCGCCTACCGGCCCACCCCCAGCCTGGGGGGCTGGAGCGCTGCCCGCAAAAGCTCCTAGGTTTGCCTTTCCAACCTCCAGGTTCGATGGCCGTGCTCAACCGCTGCGCGATTGCCGTGGCGCCCAAACCACCGATGCGGGAGTGGAGCCGCCCCTTCTGGACCCGGGAGGACATGGAAAGCCTGGGGGAGGAGGAAAGCCTCTACCTGATTCCCACCTACGACGACGAGGCGGCGGCCCTGGTGGTGCTGGAGAAGCACTACGAGCCGATCTTCACGGCCGAACTCGAACTCTGGTGCCTGGAACCTGGGCGCTGGCCTGCCCCACGGGATTACGCCCTGTTCCTCGATTGGTTTTCGCTGCGCTTCTTTCCCCTGGTGGTGGACCTGGGCAGCGAACCCCTCGCCACCTACGCGGTGGAAACCAGCTTCAGCGCCAGCCTCCGACAGGCCCTGGGCTGAGCAAACGATGCGATTCCTGATCCAACACCGCCTCCACTACCGCTACGGGCGGCCAGTGTTTCTTGAGCCCCACACGGTGCGGCTCACCCCCCGGCAGGACCCTGGCCAGCGGCTGCTGCGCCACAGCCTGCAGCTGGGGGCCGAAGCGAGCGGCCGCAGCGAAGTCCTCGATGCCAATGGCAACAGCGCCGTGGTGCTTTGGTTCGAGGACCTGCGCGAAGAGCTGGAGCTCACGGTCGAGATGGAGGTGGAAACCCTGCGGCACAACCCCTTCGACTGGATCTTCACCGACCCGGCCGCCGCCAGCTTGCCGCTGCGGTACGCGCCGGAAACGGCCGATTCCCTGCAACCGTTTCTTGCCAACGACGGCATTGATCCGGCCGTGGTGGCCTGGGCTGCCGAGCAGGCTAAGGCGGTGGATCAGGGCACAGCAGCCTTTGTGATGGCCCTGGCCGACACCATCCATCACAGCTTTCACCATGCGGGGCGGCCGGAGGGGGATCCCTTCGAACCGGCCGAAACCCTGGCCAGCCGCAGCGGTGCCTGCCGGGACACCGCCATGCTCTACGTGGCCGCCTGCCGCAGCCAGGGATTGGCGGCCCGCTTTGTGAGCGGCTATTCGATGCACCATCCTCCGGAGGTCAGCGAACTGGAGCTCCATGCCTGGGCGGAGGTCTACCTGCCCGGTGGTGGCTGGCGCCCCTACGACCCCAGCCTGGGGTTAGCGGTGGCCGATGGCCATGTGGCGCTGGCCACGGCCCCAGACCACCGCCTCGCCGCAGCGGTGAGCGGCACCTACCGCGGCACCGGGGTGGACTCCCGCCTGGACTACCTGGTGACCATCAAGGTGGAAGCGGACTGAGACTGGGGGCGCAGCGGCCGCAGCGGTTCGAGCATCGGCTGCACCCGCCGGCGCAGCTTATGGAAGGCCTGGCGCTCGACCCGTTGCACCTTTTCCTTGGTGAGGCCAAGGCAATCGGCGGTGCGGGCCAGGGAAAGGGGGTCATCCTCCCGGAAGCGGAGCTGCAGCACCTGCTGCTCCAGCTTCTCCAGTTGGTCCACCTCGCCGTGCAGCCAGCCGTAGTCCTCCTGGGACGGCATGGC
>DAIQNM010000035.1:0-7136 GCA_036788375.1 Cyanobium sp. CTOTU6536
ACTGATGATTGTTTCTTTGGACATGGCTTTGTTTCTCGTATGTCATTAGCCTAACTACTATTTGGACGGATCCGCCTAAATCGCACCGAAGCCTCCGGCTGTCCGCCAAAGACGCACTCTCGACCGGCTGCCTGGCGACATAAGCACTGCGCCGCAATGGATCACACGTCTCATGGACCAGCGCAGTCGTATCTTAGGCGGATCCGCATAAGATGTGTTCATCGTGTTACAAAGGGATGGACGGGGCGACTGAAGCGGTAATAACGAAGTCTCGCAAGATTGCTATACCTTGCCATGAAATCAGAATGTTGGCGCCAGAATTTCTTTCCGAACCAAATTAAGAAGGCTGTGTCTATTTGGACTTGCGTTGCTTGGCTTGTCGATTCTTTGAACGTTTTATTGGACAGTTCCGAGAGCCACAGGTGCCCACCCCTCCATTTCCAAGAACCATGCTTGATAGGTCTGGGCAAGGGTAATTCAGGCTCGGCCCAGTAACTGTTCTGGGCACAAGCTACTCACAGAAATCCCTCGTTCAAGTTTCCGCGAACCACCTGTCCTATCGCCTACACAATCGCCGATGCTGGGGACATCCGCCGGAGCCCCCGGTGGAGCCCCGATGGGAGGTCTGCGGCCTCAGAGCACCGCGGCCAAGCCGATGTGGCGAGCCTGGAGCTGGCGGGCCACCGCTTGGGCAGTGCGCAGCGGCATCAGGCAGGGCTTCCGGATTGCCCGGCCCTGGCTCCCGAAGTGCAGTGAGAGACGACCTGAGGCGGCGGATTTGCTGGAACCGGCAGGTACCAGGACCACCACGTGGCGGATCGGGCAGCAGAGGCAAGCGGAAGCCATGGAGAAGATGGCGAGGAACACCGGCTTCCAACTCTCCACCGCAGCGGCCGGGCCAGGGCGCCGCAGGCGCTTGCGTCAGCCCTTGCGCGTGCCGCGGTGGATGGGGCAGTGCTGGTGTGGTGCTCGCTCCTGCCTTGGCTCCGCCCCGTTCTGCTGACGTCGCTCTTGTGTGAGTGGTCGTGCACTCGGGTCCCTGCACCCCTTAGCGCCCGACAACACCAGCACTGGTTCTGGGGCCGGCTGGCGGTATGACCCGGAGAAGCCTCTGTGCACGGGCGGTGCCTGCTACCGCCCGATCCGCCTCGGACGCCTTGCCGTTTCGATCAGGAGGTTCTGCAGGAGCTCCCGGCTGCTCAGCAACAGATAGGCCAGGGCCGGAGCGATGATCCGGGGTCCGGCCACCTGGTCGTCGCGGCTGTTGGCCAGGGCGACGCGGAGTTCCCTGAGCCCCCGGCCGATGTTGGCCGCCATCACTCATCTGAACTAAAATGAAATCTCAGATGAGCATGGTGTCATGGTTGTCGCCCCAGCCCCGGCTGATGCAGACCTTGAGGGCCCGCCCATGCCCTCGCCCCTGCAGTGGTACGAGGCTCCCCTGACCGAGCGCATGGAGCTGGTGCGCCGAGGGGTCCCCGCCAACTGGCTACTCGAGAGCCAACAAGCCATGGCACTGACACGCAACGCCCTTTGCGAGCTTCTCGGCCTGAAGGTTTCCACCGTGAACCGAAAGCTGCTGAACAGGAGCCTGCTCAACCCGGATGAATCCGAACGGCTGATGGGGTTGCAACGACTGATCGGTCAGGTGGAGGTGTTGGTGCGCGATTGCGGCGATGGCAGCCCGTTTGAGGCCGGCCGCTGGCTGGCCGATTGGTTGCAGCGTCCCAACCGTGCCTTGGGCGGTGTCCGCCCCGCAGCCTTCATGGATACGGCCGAGGGCCGTGAACAGGTCGGCCGACTGATCGGCGCCCAGCGCTCCGGCTCCTACATGTGAGCGGCGTCCATCGCATCTGGCGGATCGCCACCCAGGGCACCAGCTGGCGCGCCGATGAATTCAGCGGCACGGGCTCTGCTCGTGATCCAGGCCGCTGGAATTCCCACGGGGTGCCAGTGGTCTACGCCTCCAGCAGCATTGCCCTGTGCTGCCTGGAGACCCTGGTGCACGTCTGCGGCGATGCGGGGCTACCGCTGCAGCGATGGCTTGTGGCCATTGATGTCCCCACGGAGCATTGGCTGCAGCGCACCACACTGGAGCCGTTCGATCTGCCCAGCTGGGATACAACGCCGAGCGGAGCGGCCCCGCGCGACTGGGGCGATCGCTGGCTTGTCTCACGGCGCTCTCTCCTGGCGGCTGTGCCTTCTGTGATCGTGCCGGAGGAGAGCAATCTGCTGATCAACCCCAAGCACCCTGACTGCGCCCTTTTGCTGGCCACGATCGTGCGGCGTTGGACCTACGACAGCCGGTTGTAAGGCCTCCCCAGCTGCATCCACTGGCGCGAACCCCAGCAACGGCCCCTTGCACAGGCTGAACCCGGCTGCGATTCCGCCAGGCGCGAGCAGATCGCAGTCCTGGGCCTCTGTGATGCCAAGGCCCTAGATCATGGGTGCCACCGCAGCTTCCCGCTCGCCTGGGCGGAAGGACGGATCACCGGGATGAACCTTGGCTATCAGCCTGGTCATTGGTGCTGGGGTTGCTTCGTTGCAATCCCAGAGAAGCCCAATGTTCACCTTGCGTTGCCCGCTACCGCTCGATCCGCAGTGGTCGCTCGATCCCTGAGATCATCCAGGGTCTGATCAGTTGCGCCTTTCCGATCAACCCCGCTGAGACGGTCTTGGGCGAATCGATCAGCTGACACCTCACCCGCTCCGCAGCTTGCTCCGCCAGCGGGGGGCAGGATCAGGCAGCGCTGTCTTGATCATCAGAATCAACCATCAGCTGGCTGGCGCCTCGCGTCTTGACACGGCCCAAGGCATTCTCCAGGAGGAACGCGCCTAGTTTGCTGGCGCTCCGGCCTTCCTGGTCGGCTTGGTTCTGCAGATCCTTGAAGACCTGATAGGGAAGCGTGATCGTGATCCTGATCGGGACAGGTTGGTTGCTGATTGCCATGGCTTGGCTGGTTGCAACATTTACCCTGCACGGGCTGTAGTGGTAGTCCGAATGTGTCGGTTGCTGCTGTGGCAAGCAATCGCTCTTAATCGTCAGCGAACTGCAGCTGTTAGCAATCAGTTGCAGCAAGGCCACCCACGCCCCGTTCCCTGCTCAAGCTCGCCACGGTTCTCGCCTTTGTTGCCGTGATGTGGCCACCGCCCTCACCTGGGGGCTCCCGCGCCTGCCCGACCCACCGGCGCTCCGGCCCCCCCCTTCCCGTGATCGGTGCCCTAATTGCCTTTGGCTTCCGCCCCAAACGGCGTGTCGCCACCGGACAGCCGCAGAACCTGGCCAGCTCAGGGCGCGACAGCTCCCAGTGCGCCACCGGCTGGGGCTTGATCCGGGTGCACAGACTGCCTTGCCACTCGTGGCCGCTGTCGGCGCCTGCCAGTTCGTCTTGGATGGTGCTGGGCAATCGCCACTCCATTCGCGTTCAGAAAGGCCTTCGACGACGTCGCCCAGGCCAACGCGATCACGGAGATCGAACAGCCGAAAGCTCGACGCTCACTTTCATCCTCCCGGCCTTCCGAAGTCGGACTCTGCAGTTGGCATGGCAAGCCTGGGCGGCTTGAGGTGGGTGCCTCGGAAATTGTTCAGCGCCTTGAAACAGTCCGTTCTCAACTTCTGCTGTCCTGATCGGCCACCAGCAGTAGGCCGCCCATGATCGCCAGGTTTTTGAATAGCTGAATCCGCTCCATCTTGTCCGCCACATCACCGTGGAACAGGAAGGTGGTGGGCACCAGAAACAGCAGCAACAGCACGGCTCCGAGCCTGGCTTTCCAGCCGCTGATCACCAGGGCCGAACCCACCACCATCAAGGCCATGGCCGCCACCAGCAGCAGCGGCGCCAGCGGCAGCCCTTTGGCCGCAATGGCGCCAGCTACGCCGGCAAAGCCCATGAGTTTGCCGATCACGGCATGGATGAACACCAGGCACAGCAGCACCCGGGCGATGCGGTTCAGCAACGAGGGCTGGGGGCTCTGCTGGTTCATCGGGGTGAGGGCTGTTGGGGGCATTGTGTGGCCGGTGGCCAGGGTCCGCAGGTTGTGCGTGTCACCCTGGGCAATCTTGCGAGATCCAGGAGGGAGAAGCCCCGGGGACTCACAGCACCGAGACGGTGCCAAGGCGCCGGGCCTGCAGCTTGCGCGCCCCCTGATGGGCCAGCTCAGCCGGGATGAAGCGCGGCTTTTTGACCGGGCGACCGCGGCGGGCAAAGAAGACCGTCATGCTCCCTGCAGAACGCCAGATCCTCAACCAGCTCCCAGCAGCCCTTCTGCCGGCGGGCTTGGCGGGATAGAGAAGCGATCGGAGGGCTCCGCATCGGACCCTTCCGCCGGCGGGGGGCGGGCCTGTTTCAACCCTTGAGCCGCCCCCCCCCGACCACGGCAGCGCGCTGCTTCAGGCAAGCGGAACTGCAGGCCCTCTTGGCAGCAGCGCCGGCAGCCAGTGAGCCAGATCTTCCCCATCTCCCTGCACGGTCCACAGCGGTCCGCTGGAATTCACAGCCCCAGCTCCGCCAGCCACGATCAGCATGTCCTGTTCTGGCGGCTGCCGGATCGGCGATGGGTCGCTCTAGCCTGCAGGATCAAGGGACTTGCCCCTGCTGGCCTTACCCCTGTGCACCTGAGTCTCGGCTGTCAGATCGTCCTGCGCTGCGAGGCGGCCACTCCCGTGCTGGGGCTCGTGCATGTGCACGGCAGCCTGGCTCCCGATCTCATCACCCCGGAGCGGCTGGAGCTGCCTACTGATCGCGTCTTTGAGGTGCTGGCCGACCAGGCCGGCAACCGTTGGTGCCGCCTGCTGGCACCTCCTGGCAGCACAACCCTCCGCTACGCCGCCACCATCGAAGCCCCGGACGACTGCGACCTGGTGCTGCCGGGCGTGCACCAATGTCCGATCGAGGCCCTGCCGATCGACACCTACCGCTTCCTCAACCCCAGCACCTATTGCGACACCGCAGCCCTGATGCATCTGGCCTGGAGCAGCTTCGCGGGGATCACTCCCGGCTGGCCGTTGGTGCAGGCCATCTGCGACTGGGTGCATGGCCGCATCCGCTTTGACTACGGTGCCTCGCGCCCGCATCAGAGCGCCAGCCAGACCGTGGCCGCCGGTGCTGGCGTCTGCCGCGACTTCGCCCACCTGGCGATCACCCTCTGCCGCTGCCTCAACATCCCCGCCCGCTACTGCACCGGCTACCTGGGCTACACCGGCATCCCCCTCGGCGAGGCGCCCGTCGATTTTTCCGCCTGGTTTGAGGTGTTCCTGGGGGATCGCTGGTACGTCTTTGATGCGCGGCACAACATCCCCCGCTGCGGCCGGGTGCTGATCGCCCGTGGGCGTGATGCGGCCGATGTGCCCTTCCTGCGCTCCTTCGGGGCCCATGAGCTGACGGGGTTCCAGGTGATCACCGAGGCGATCGCTGCCGATGCCCAGGCACCCTTGGACGGGCAGGAGTCTGCGGAGCTGGTCCAGAGCTTCGTGGCCTGAGCCCTTAAGGCACCCCCTCCCCAGCCCTGGATCCATCGCTGGCCATTCATGAACGTCGCCGGCGGCGGTCTCTTCTCTTCCGTTGAGAAGGAGCTGCCCTCGTTGGGCTTCCGCTCACTCCTCCTCAGCAGCAGCCCCCAGGGGAATGAGCTGGATCTGCTTCCGCCCAAGCTTGATCTCGAACTCATCGCCGGGCTGCAGGCCCAGCTGGGCGGTGTAGGCCTTGCCGACCATCAGGTTGCCGTTGAACTGGATCTTGGTGTTGAAGCTCAGGCTGCGGCCAGGCCGGCCCTTGCCGCCACTGCTGCCAACGCCGAAGTGCATGCCCTTGGCCTCCAGCAGGGCCTCATAGAAAGCGGTGAAATTCAAGCGTTCGCTGCCGTCCTTTTTGGTGCTGACATAGCCGGCGGAACGAACCAGCTCGGATTTAGAGACATCGCCGAGTTCCTTAACCTTGGCGAGTAGTTCTGTGCCGGTGAGCATGGTGAATGGTTCAGGATGATGGACTAACTCTAATAGCCAGTTAGTTCGCTGGCATCGGTGTCGATCGTTTTCATCGTGCCGACATCACCTTTGCACACCTCCGCCTCGTCATCGCTGGCGATCTGCATCACCTTGTCGCCCACCGCAACGCCCGCCGCAACGCCCGCTGCAACGCGCAACCTGCTCCGCCGGGTCAGGGTTGAGCAGCTGCTGCAGCTCGATGTTGAGCGACCTTGAGCCGCAGCCACCGCGGGCCATGGGGCAGAGCCATTGCCTCATCACCACATAGAACACCCTGCCCGCCCTCCAAGTGCCCTTTGCAGAAGCCGATCTTCCCCTGGCCACAACGACCCAGCAGCGCATCCTCGAGTTGGGCCCCTCGGCTGACAAGGAATGGCGAGGATCTCTTGCAAAATCTCTCCGCCCTGGCCGCTCGCAAGGGGGGCCGAGCCCGGCTGGCCAGGCCACGATGGGCACCACGTCCCTGAGGGCTACGGCATGAATCCCCCCACGGCCCTCGCCTGGGCCCTGCTGTCGCTGGCCGCCGCCGCCGCCCTTGGCCTGGTGATCTTGATTGCTGGCCTGGCGCGGGTGTTTGCGCGGGCGCCCAGGCTGGCGGAGCAGCAGGAGTCGGGGGCTGATGGGTCCGCATCCGTGGCTCTGGCCCTGGCCAACTCCTCGCTCACGGTGGTGGTGCCCGCCTACAACGAAGCGACCAACATCGCCGCCTGCCTCACTAGCGTCCTGCGCAGCGAGGACCCCTGCGGCGACTGGCGGGTGCTGCTGGTGGACGATCGCTCCAGCGATGCCACGGTGACCATCGCCCAGGAGGCGGCAGGGGCCTGCGGCGCCACCGAACCCCGCTTCTCACTGCTGGATGCCGGGCCCCGGCCGGTGGGCGAACGCTGGGTGGGCAAGAACTGGGCCTGCAGCCAAGCCATGGAGCAGGTGGTGAGCGAATGGGTGCTCTTCGTGGATGCCGATGTGCGCCTGCAGCCGGCCGCCCTGCGTCGGGCCCTGGCCCAGGCGATGGCGGATGGGGCGGACCTGCTCAGCCTGGCGCCGCGGCTGAGCTGCGGCTGCCTGGCCGAGTGGCTGGTGCAACCGATCATGGCCAGCCTGCTGGGGCTCGGCTTTCCGATCGAGGCCGCCAATGATCCCGCCAGTGCCGTGG
>DAIQNM010000035.1:7146-15709 GCA_036788375.1 Cyanobium sp. CTOTU6536
GGCCCGGGCGGCCGAGGTGGTGGAAGACCTGGCCCTGGCACGGCGGATCAAGCAAGGCGGCCATCGCCTCCGCTACCTGCTTGGGCTGGATGCGCTCGACTTGCGCATGTACAGCGATTTCGCCTCCCTCTGGGAGGGTTGGACCAAGAACTGGCTGCTGGGCCTCGACGGCGATGTGGCCAGGGCCCTGGTGGCCTCGGCGGTGGTGCTGCTGATGTTCAGCGTCCCCTGGTTGCTGGCTCCGGTTGCGGCCCTCCTCGCTGCGGGGCTGGCCCCAATGGGGCTGGCCCCAATGGGGTTCGCCCCTGTGGGGTTGCCTGGTCAGCGGCTGCTGTTGCTGGCCGCCTTGGCCCTCGCCTTAGCGGGCATCGGCCTGCAGCTGGTGCTGCGCCTGTGGATCCGCCGCCAGTTTCAGCTGCCGATCACCTTCTGGTGGCTGATGGGAGCCGGTGGCCTGGTGGTGGCCGCGATCGGCCCGGTGTCGGTGTGGCGCACCCTCAGCGGCCGCGGTTGGACCTGGAAGGGGCGGCCGTTGGCCTGATCGGTGGTGCCGAATCCAGTACCCGATTCACAGCCGATACCACGAACCTGATGCTGGAAAAACGTACGCCAATCACCATGAGCCCCCTGGGCGCAACATGCTCGGCACTTCTATTCTGGTACGCCATTTCTGATGTTCGCAATCTGCTCCTCTGTCAATGGCAAAATGAGTCATGCTATTTCGGTGTCCGAAGCAGCGGTGTCCGAAGCAGCGGTGTCCGAAGCAGGGCCGCCGGGCAATTCCACTTCCTGTTGGGACTCTATGCCGACGTCAGATTCTGGATGCTTGGACTTGGTCGAGGATGCCACAGGGACCTGGATTTCCGGGCGCTACCGACTTGAATTCGAGGTGCGAAAGGGTTTTGAGATTAGCGGCTTTGATGTAACACTTAAGTGCAAAGAGGAAAACAAAAGTTCAACAACAGAAGCATCTCGAAAGCTCTGTGAGCGAAACAATTGCCAGGATCTAAAAATGGGTATTCACTGATTCTCAGGTGATCTTCTCAAGCGCTATTCGCTTTGCATTTTGCTCTAAACGGTATAGGGCTGCTCGTTGCATCAGGGGTGGCGGCTTTCAGGCCTAGCCTCGTGCTGGGGCTATGTCTTGTCGTCCCTCGGCCCGTGCTGTGTCTGTGCCTGTGGCTGTGGCTGCTCCCCCAGGCCGCTGGGACCTGGCCAGCCGTGATCCGGCGGAGCTGGGCCGGCTGCGATCATGGCGAGTGGGCCATGGTGCCTACTGGAGGACACGCCTTGCCGGGCCTGGATCAGCACGTTCATTTCGCCCTACTGCTGACTTTGCTTACCGGACTGTCCACCGGCATCGGCAGCCTGCTGGGTTTGCTCAACCGCAGCTTCAATCCCCGCCTGCTCGCCCTCTCGCTGAGCTTCTCCGCCGGGGTGATGATCCAGGTGTCTTTCCTGGAGATCTTTCCCAAGGCCCGCACCGCCCTCAGCGCCACCCTCGGCGTCAGAGCCGGCTACGTGTGGACCACGATCGCCTTCTTCGCCGGCATCGCCCTGATGGCCGCCCTTGACCAGATGCTTCCGAGCCACGGTGATGCCGCCCTCCTCGGCCTCCCCCCTTCCCAGTCAGCCAACGCCAATGAGAGAAACGCCCTGCTGCGCATGGGCCTCTTCTCGGCCCTGGCGATCGCGATTCACAACTTCCCCGAGGGTCTGGCGACGTTCATGGCCGCCGTCAGCAACCCCAGGTTTGGGCTCAGCATCGCTTTGGCAATCGCCATCCACAACATTCCGGAGGGCCTGGCAATCTCAGCGCCAGTGCATTACGCCACCGGCAACCGCGCCCTGGCCTTCTGGCTCTCCTTTGCTTCGGGTCTAGCCGAGCCGCTCGGTGCTCTGCTCGGCTACGTCCTCCTGCGGTCTGTTCTCACACCCCTGCTGATGGGTGTGGTGTTCGCCAGTGTGGGAGGCGTGATGGTCTACATCTGCCTCGATGAACTGCTGCCTGCCGCCCAGCGCTATGGCACCCACCATCAGATGATCGCTGGCGTGATCGCCGGCATGGTGGTGATGAGCACGAGCCTTCTATTGCTGGCCTGAGGTGAGCAGCCTCCAGCCCTCTCGCCCCTGGCCGGGCCCGTGGCCGGGACGCCCCATCATGGAGGTGGAAGGTACGTGCTCGACCACGATGCTCGGACGTCATGGTCGCTCACGGTGGAACCGATCATCCGCAGGAGTGCGCCGGATCGTGCTTGCACTCTGCGCCGTGGTCAATCTCAGCCACGCCACCCTGGCGGTTCAGGCCAAGCCCCAGAACCAGGCTTCATCGCAGGAGCTGCGCGGGGTCTGGTTCACCGCCAACGACATGCCGGTGCTGCGTGATCGTGGCCGGATGCAGGCTGCGGTCAATCAGTTGGCGGATCTGGGCTTCAACCGGCTCTATGTCGTGGTTTGGAATAGCGGATTCACCTATTTTCCGAGTCAGGTCAGTCAGCAACGCCAACTGCAGGATTTCACCTTGCGGGGTCTGCAGGGCCAGGATTTTCTCGGCGAGTTCATCAGCGCCGGCCGCAGCCGTGGGATCCGCGTGATCCCCTGGTTTGAATTTGGCTTCATGACACCGCCTGATTCGACGCTGGCCAAGCGCCATCGCGCCTGGCTCACCCAGAAGCGCGATGGCGGGCTGACCTCCACCAGCGCAGCGGGCGAGGTGGTTTGGCTCAATCCATTTCGGCCCGAGGTCCAGCAGTTGATCACCGACCTTGTGCTTGAGGTGGTGCGTCAGTACGACGCAGAAGGTATCCAGTTCGACGATCACATGAGCCTGCCACGCGACTTTGGATACGATTCCTTCACAACAGCCCTCTATCGCAAGCAGACCGGACGCATGCCGCCCGCCAATCCTGATGATCCGGCCTGGGTGAAGTGGCGCGCTGATCGGATCACGAGCTTCATGGCTCAGCTGGCACGGGCCGTGCGCAAGGCGCGGCCTGGTGCCCTGATCTCGATTTCCCCCAACTACTACGACTTTGCTTACAAGCTGCAGCTGCAGGATTGGCGAAGCTGGGTGCAGCAGGGCATCGCTGATGAGTTGCTGGTCCAGATCTATCGCCCTGAACTGGACAGCTATCTGCCCCATCTCACCCGGCCCGAGGTCCAGAAGGCCAAAGGCCGCATCCCCACGGCTATCGCCGTGATGAGTGGTCAGCGCAACCGCCCGACATCTCTCGAGTTGATGCGCCGCAAAGTGGAAGCCAACCGGGTCCAGGGGTTGGGCGTGGCATTCTTCTACTTCGAGAGCCTGTGGAGCCTGGGGCCCGAACCCAAAGAACAGCGCATCAGCGGCTTGGCCGAAATCCTTGGCAGCGCCCCTGCGCCTCCATGGCCGTCCCCTCCGCCTCCGCTGACGCTGGAGCCCTCACCGGCCCAGTAGCCCACTCCAGGTGGAAACGGCAAACGCTGGGTTGGGCCGTTCTGCAGACACCGGGGTCGCGTTGTTGAATCGGCTCAGCACCCATCGGGAGTGGCTCAGTTCTCGGTGTCGGTTGACAGGCCTCGCGGTAGGCGTCCTTGTAGGAACTGGTGACCGCCTCACGGAAGGCCTGTCTGCCGCGTTGCCGCGCCGCCTTGGAGACTTTGCTTCCGCAGCCAGGCCTGGCGGGGTGGCAGCGGCGGTTGGGGGGCTTTCAGCGGGCGCAAGTCAGAGGGGTCATGCCAGCTTTGCTGAGGCCCAGACAGGCCTGCGACAGGCTGGTTAAGGTTCCACTCCCTCCGATCTCGTCCGATGGCCGGCTCGCGGTTGAGCGAGATCCGCATGCACGGGGTGAGATGGCTGCTCACCTCCGGCTGGCTGCTGATCATCGGCTCGCTGTTCTTCGATCCGTTCACGGCCCGCTTCACCAGTCCGGAGCACCCCTGGAGCCCGCTGCGGCTGCCGCTCACCTGCGTCCAGGTGCAGGACCGCTGCCTGGTGGAAGCCCCCTACCCGCTGGGCACAACGATCTTCTGGGGTGCGGTGGTGCCAGCGGCGATCTTCATCCTGCTGGTGTTCGGCCATGAGCTCTGGCGGCGGATCTGCCCGCTCTCCTTCCTCTCCCAGATCCCCCGGGCTCTGGGCTGGCAGCGCCAGACGCAGAAGCGCAATGCCAAGAGTGGCGAGCTCCGCCCCCAGCTGGCGCGGGTACCGCCCGACTCCTGGCTGGCCAGGCACTATCCGGCCCTCCAGTTCGGCTGGCTGTTTGTGGGCCTGTGCGGCCGCATCCTCTTCTTTAATGCCGATCGCCTGGTGCTGGCCGGCTGGCTGCTGTTCACGATTGCGGCGGCCGTTGCCGTGGGTTGGCTCTATGGCGGCAAGGCCTGGTGCCAGTACTTCTGCCCGATGGCACCTGTGCAGGCGATCTATTCCACGCCGGGCGGCTTGCTGGGCAGTCGCGCCCACATGAGCGACACCCCGATCACCCAGTCGATGTGCCGCACCCGGGATGGCAACGGTGAGGAGCAGAGCGCCTGCGTCGCCTGCCAGAAGCCCTGCATCGACATCGACGCGGAGCGCATGTACTGGGAACGCCTGCAGAGCCCGGCCTTCAGCTTCGAGCGCTACGGCTATGTGGGCCTGGTGGTGGGTTATTTCCTTTACTACTACCTCTACGCCGGCAACTGGGACTACTACTTCTCCGGCGCCTGGGTCCGCCAGAGCGATCAGTTGGCCCAGCTGCTCAGCCCGGGGCTGTTTCTCTTCGGCCAGCCGATCCCGCTGCCGCGGCTGGTGGCCGTGCCGCTGGTGCTCGGACTGTTCACCTGGCTCGGTTGGCTGGGCGGACGGGCCATCGAGGCCTGGATCCGCCGCCGGGCGCGCCGCCAGGGCTCCGAACCCGACAAGACCCTGATCCGCCATCGGGTCTTCCTGGCGGCCACCTTCCTGGTGTTTAACGTCTTCTTTATGTTCGCCGGCCGGCCGCTGTTGCTGCTGACGCCGGTCTGGGTGCAGTACCTCTTCGACATGGCCCTGGTGGCGACGAGCTCCCTGTGGCTGGTGCGCAACTGGCATCGCAGTCCGGCGCTCTATAGCCGAGAGAACCTGGCCGAGCGCTTCCGCAAGCAGCTCGCCAAGCTCAGCCTCAACCTGGGGCGCTTCCTGGAGGGCCGCAGCCTCAGCGATCTCAACCCCGACGAGTTGTACGTGCTGGCCAGGGTGCTGCCCGAGTTCGGCAACGACCAGCGTCATGAGGCCTATAAAGGCGTGGTGCGCGATGCCCTGGCCGAGGGCTACGTCAACATCGCCAGCAGCCTCGACGTTCTGCGGCGGATGCGCCAGGAGCTCGGCATCTCAGACGATGAACACCGCCTCCTCCTGGAGGAACTGGGTGTTGAGGATCCAGCCCTGTTGGATCCGGACCAGCGCCGCAGCCTGGAGGATCAGGTCCGCCTGAGCGGTTACCGCCGTTCGCTCGAGCGGGTGCTGCGGCTGCAACAGCAGCTCGCTGGGGCGGGCACCACGGAAACGGGCCAGGACGGCGGCGGCGCCAGCGCACAAAACGAGCTCGCTGCGCTGGTGCGCCAATTCTCCATCTCTGCCGCTGAGGAAGCTGAAGCCATCGAGATCCTCGACCCCGTCAGCGGTGCGGCCCATCGCGCCGAGCTGCTTCTCGACAGGCTGGCGCCGCTGCAGCTGAGCCTGCAGGCCATGGCCTTAGTGGAACTGCAGCACCAGCCGCTGCTCGTGGCCCTACTTGAAGAGCGGCTGCGGCATCGCGAGGAACTTTGCCTGGAGGGGATCCTGCGGTCATTGGCCCTGCTGCCAGCGGGATCGGATCGGGACCCCCTGGTGCACCGCCTGCAGCTACTGGCCCGCGACAGCCTCAAGCCGCTGCTGTCCGCGCCGCGCTGGCGCGACAGCCTGCCTGCCGAACTGCTGGATTCGCTGCGGCGTCAGGATGCGGCATCGGAGCCTGCCCTGCCGCAGCCTTCCCGAGCCCAGACCCTGGCGCAGCTGGAGCAGCTGGTGGAAGATCCCGAGCCCAGTGTGGCCGCCTCGGCCTTGGTGCTGTTGAGCGACCTTGATCCCCAACGGGGGAAGGCCTGCAGCGCTGCCCTTCGCGGGCCATCAAGCCCTGCCTGGGTGCGCCGCACGGTGGACCAGCTGCTGGCCCTGAGCCCTCCTGCGGCGCTGGCGGATCTGCCGGATCTCGAGAAACGGGTGGTGCTGGCCACCAGCGACTTCTTCCGGCGCACCTGGGCCGACACCCTCGATCTGCTCGCGGATCAGTCCGTGATCCGTCGCTACGAGCCTGGCGCGGCCATCACCGAGGCGGGCGACACCTGCCGAGAGCTGCTGTTGCTGATCGAGGGGGCCGCCCGCGTCGAGGTGCGTGGCGACCAAGGCCTGCGGGTCAGCCGGATGCAACCCGGCCAGGTGCTGGATGAACTGGAGGTGCTCAGCCACGGCACCACCGAGAACACGATCGTGGCGGAGACCAGTGGCACCCGCGTTCTGGCCGTGCCGGTCGACTGCTTCGACACCACGCTGGAGCATGATCCCGACTTCGCCCGCCGCGTTCTGGCCTTGGAAACGCGTCAGCTGCAACGGGTCACGCGCCACTCCGCCATTTCCCCCGCCTGAGGACCGTCAGCCAGGTGAACGGCATGGCCCATCACCGGCCATCCCAAGGGAAGCGGCTGAGATCAACAGCCCGGTCACTCCTCTTCGGTAGCCCCCAGGGGAATGAGCTGGATTTGCTTGCGGCCCAGCTTGATCTCGAACTCATCGCCGGGTTTGAGGCCCAGCTGGGCGGTGTAGGCCTTCCCCACCAAGAGGTTGCCGTTGAACTGGATCTTGGTCGCGAAGCTCAGGCTGCGGCCAGGCCGCCCCTTACCGCCATTGCCACCGCCGTCACCAAGGCTGACGCCCTTGGTCTCCAGCAAGGCTTCATACAAAGCAACGATTTCTAGACGTTGTGATGCGCTCGTGGCCATAAGCCTCGATGCCAATTGCTTCGCAGAAGCCCAAGGGCTGCGGGATCGATGTGCATGACCAGGCAGCGGATTTCGCAGCGGGGAGGTTTGCTGATCGCCATGGAGGAAGGGGCGTGGGACACCACCCGGTCGCCCGACCCCACGGCGGCTTCAAGGACTGCGTCGCACCGAGAGGTGCGCCACTGGGAGGCACCGAGAGGTGCGCCACTGGGAGGCACCGAGAGGTGCTCCAACGGGACACGCAGCCCGGCCCGCTGGGGGGTGGGGCATGGTGCGGTGCAGCCCACGCCGCTTCCATGGCCCCTGCTCGAACTGTCTCGCTGCTGGTGCTTCGGGCCTGGCCGTGGCTGAATCCTGATGGCCGCGAGATCAGATGCGTCGCTCCGTCTCTGCAGGATAAAGTGGTCGCATCGGGGGAGGTTGGTGTGGCTGATGTGGTCGCAAATCAGGTTTCGGTGCGGGATCTCAAGACCCACCTCTCAACTTGGCTCGCTCGCGCCCAGGCCGGTGAGGTGGTGGAGGTGACCTCCCACCGCAAGCCGATCGCCCGCATCACGGCGGTCAAGTCTCCGGAGCAGGGTTCAGCCGATCCCCTGCAGGCAGCCATCGAGGCTGGGGTGGTGAGCTGGAACGGCCAAAAGCCCGTCTTTCCTCCGCCGATCAAGTTGAAAGGCCAGGGAAAACTCATCAGCGAGATCGTGATCGAGGATCGGGGCTGAACGGGTGATTCTGTTCTGTGACACCAGTGCCCTGATCAAGCTGTTGATCGATGAACCGGGATCTGATCAGATCCACCAGGCCAGCCAGGATGCCGTTGCAATCGCAGCATGCAGGATTACCTGGGCGGAAGCGATGGCCGCGATGGCCCGCCGCCAGAGGGAAGACCCGGTCAGTGCCGATGCCATTGAGCAGGCCCGTCAACGGCTGAATCAGCTCTGGACGTTCTTCTCGATCGTCGAAGTCACCCAGGACCTGGTGGAAACGGCTGGTCGCTTTGCCGACGGTTTTGCCCTACGGGGTTATGACAGCGTGCAACTGGCTGCCGCCTACACATTGCAAAGAACCGCGGCCCAGCCGCTCAGCTTCGCCTGCTTCGATCGCCGCCTCAATCAAGCGGCCCAGATCCTGAAGCTGGAGGTGTTGGCATAACCATGCGGATGGGTTCGGGCGTGGCCCAGTCGTCGATGAAGGCCTTGGCTTCCGGGTCGGAAGCGATGTGGGCTGCCACGTCTTTGCTCTGGGCGCGGATCCGGGCTCGCATGGCATCCATGGCGCTCACCGAACTGTTCAGTTGCATCACTCCGGGATGGCGCTAGCGACGCCGCAGGAGGTGTCGCTCTAGAGAGGCAGGGCCGCGGACCAGGCTGCCGGAAAGGTTTGAACCATCATGGACTGGTCAGGCCGACGATGCAGCGCAGCTTCTCTTCCAGATCCGGCAGACGTCGCTGGCTGGCCGCATCGCAGGTGGGGGCAAACCTGCAGAAGAGCGTCCAAGAGATCACCGGCAAGTACGCCGCCCGTGGCATCACGGTCGACTACACGCTGTTCGGCCACCTGCACGCCACGGCGATCGGCGACTACCACGCCC
>DAIQNM010000036.1:0-15411 GCA_036788375.1 Cyanobium sp. CTOTU6536
GAGCAGGAGCTGATTCATCAACTCAGCCGCTACTGCCGCCGCCTTCACTGGGGGGCCACGGCTCTGCAGCTGCTCACAGTGATCACGGCGCTCGCCGCGATCGTGCTCTCGCTGCTGGTGGCCACCTACACCGGATCCGGCGGACTCGATCCCAGCCTGCTCAAACTGCTGGCTTTTCTCTCGGCCATCTGCACGGCCCTGTTCAGCGGCTTCCGGTTGCGCAGCAAAGCCGCCGATCTGCGTACGGCTTTCCGGATTCTGAATGCCGATCTGATGCGCTATCGGATTGGTCAGTACATCGCCTCCCAGCTGATCGAGTCCTACAGCAAGGTGGAAGAGCGGATCGGCCGCGCTGCTCGTGCTGCTGCGCCCCGCCTGATGGTGCGCCATCTGCTGGCGCCCCTGCTGCCGGGCGTGATCTTCCGCGGCGACCGCCAGCGCCGCGAGCTGGCGCTCACGATCGATGACGGACCCAGCCAGGGGTCCGATGGCTCAAGCCTCACCGGCAGCATGGCGTTGCTGGCGTTTCCGCCAGGCCTTCGATCAGGCCTCTGCCCAGCTCCAGAGCGCAGCGGCGCCGTGCACGCTGCCGCTACGCTGGTTCTGGCCCGGCGGTGGCTGGATCCAGCCCTCGATGCTCCGCAGCGACGGGACCAGTACGCCCTTGGCTCACCACTTGCGATAGGGCAGAAACTTGCCATTCATCGTCACCAGCACCCGATCACCCTTGGGGTCTTCGACCTTGTTGACGGTGAGGGTGAAATCAATCGCCGACATGATGCCATCGCCGAATTTCTCCTGGATCACATCCTTGAGCGGCAGGCCATACACCTGCAGGATCTCGTGGAAGCGATACAGCAACGGATCGGTGGGGATCACCGGGTCGAGGGCGCCCTTGATCGGATAGGTGGTGAGCTGCTCGCGCAGCTCCTGGCGCTCCGCCTCGGGGATCGCCAGGGCCTCCAGCAGGCTGTCGGCCTCCGCAGGGCTGGCGGTGGCCTGCCCATGAATCAGGCTCGCCAGCCACACCTCATCCACCCCCAGCCGCGTGCCGAGCTCGGCGAAGCTCAGCCCGCAGCGTCGCTTGGCGGCGAGCAGCGTGGCGGCCAGAGGGCAGAGAGGCATGGCGGCAAGAGGTGTTTGGGCGACCCTATGGGCCGGCGGGTTCGCCGATGGCTGCCCCTGCTACAGAGAGGCCGTGCCTGGATCACACCCTGCCCTGCCGGACCAACCGGTCCAGCCCGCTCTAACCGTTCCGTCCGTTCCTGCCATCACCACCCCCGCAGTGCCACCACCGCCGCTGCGCTGCTGCCTGCTCAGCGGCGGCGAAAGCCGGCGCATGGGGCGCGACAAGGCCCTGCTGCCCCACCCCGAGGGGGGCACCTGGCTGGAGCGCACCCTGCGGCTGCTGGCCGACCTGCACAGCCCGATCACGCTGCTGAGCCGCCACCCGCAGCACCTGGCCCTGGCCGAGCGGCTGGGGAAGGAGCTGCGGCCGAGCGGGGAGCAGCCCCAGGTGGGCCCCAGCCCTCTCACCGCCCTGGCCGAGCCACCGCCCTGGGAAGGGCCCCTGCTGGCCCTGCACCGGCTGATGCAGCACCACCCCGAGCAGCGTCTGCTGCTCTGCCCCGTGGACATGCCGGACCTCACCCTCGCGGCCCTGCACAGCCTCCTGGCGGCAGCCGCTGCGAGCCCCGGCCGGCTTCCGCTCGCCCATGACGGCACCCGGCTACAACCGCTGCTGGGCCTCTATCCGAGCAGCGCACCGATCCGCGCCCACCTGGCAGCGGCGGTGCAGCGGGGCGAGCGGCGCCTGCAGGGCTGGCTCGCGGATCTGCCCTGCCAGGCGGTGCCGCTCGACCCCCGCGCCATCTGCAACCAGAACCGCCCCTCCTCCTAACGCGCCTCCACGGCAACCAGCTGCAACCGCGCTGCCCGCCTCCACCCGATCGAAATCCACTGCCAACCGGCGCCGCGACGGTTCGAGCCGGGGATCACCTCGATCTCCTCCAGCCGGCCGGCTTCGCCCTGCACACTCACCCGCTGGTGGGACTTCAGGCCGGTGGCGGTTCCCCACATGAGGACGCAGGGGCAAGGCGAGGTGGAAGGAAGCGGCGGAGCAGGCGACGGTGCGCTGGCTGGTGCGGGTGGAACGGCCGCTGGCCCTGGCCAGCTGGCGGTTGGATGACTACCGCCGGGCGGCGGAGTGGATGGGCATGCGCCTGCCTGATGGAGCCGTCACGCCCGGCAGAGAGCAGGAGCGGAAGACCGGTGTCCCTGGCGGGGGCCGCCGGAGCGGCCCGAAGCCGGGGTGATGGAGAAATAACCGAACAACATGCTTATCAGCATCCCCTTGGCAATCTTGTGCCTTTGCTTAGAGATTCTGATGGTACAAAGACTTCAAAATCGCTGGGTGACCACTCGCCGCCCAGTCATAGCAAGGGTTATCAATGATCTCATAGTAAGAGATGGACCCGTCTCGGGGAGCGTTCGCTGGGCGCTTTCGTTCGGTCAAGCGAGCGTCAGCGAGTCGATCACACGCGGCTAGTGAAAGCGACCGCGATCCTAGCCCTCGCCGCCAAATCAAAATGGACGATCCCGAACTGGCACACGCTAGCGGTGGTGTGTGGGGCTTGGACGGGCCCTCTGGCTGGGGGTGTGGCCGGAAGGCGGCGGCATACTGGGGTGAGTCCCAGCCGCGACAGTCCTCGGCCTTTCTTTGGACCGACAGGGAGCCCCTGAAGCTTTTTCCATGAAAAAGCCCAGGGACTATCACCTCCCTGGGCCTGGCCGGTTGGGGCCGTAGCTCGGGAGTTATCCCCCATGGCCACACTTAAACCCAACAGGTCGCGTTTACGCGAGCCCTGTTGTCAGACCGTAAAAGAGGCATCCCCTCCATTGACGGCTAACCCATCTCGGACGCTGTTCTGCGAAAGCAGGGCATGGTTCGAGTACCTCTGGACTCGCAGCCCCCACAGCGACCAGGAGGTGTGCTGATCTCGGCTTTGGCCGAAAAAGCCAACTGTTGAAGGTCTCCACTGCGTTTTGGGCTCTCAGCCCAACTGCGGAGTAGGGGCTATGGCCCCCGCCTCTTGAGGCGGGGGCCTTTTCAAGACGATGCCTGCCCGCCCTCTGACGGCCTTTAGCCGCCTCAGAAAGTCAGGCGGATACCTTGGCACAGCTGGGACGTGGGGCAGGAAGAAAGGGCGTGGCGTGAGCGAGCAGGCGGATATTGACGAGCGGATCACCGCTTGGATCATTGAGCAGATGGAGACGGCCAGCGCCGCAGGCTGGCAGAAGCCCTGGATCACGCCGGGCAGAACACGCTGCAGCCGGTGAATGCCGCCACCAGGCGGGAGTACCGGGGCGTGAACGTGCTGATGCTCTGGGCCTCCGCCGAGATCACCGGCAAAAAGGACGGGCGCTGGGCGAGCTTCAAGCAGTGGCAGCAGATCAGCTCTCAGGTGCGCCGGGGTTAGAAGGGAACGCCTGTGGTCTTCTACAAGGAGCTGCAGCGTCGAGGCACTGACGGAGCTGCAGGGGGGCCGATCAGTGGCCAGTTCAAAGGGGCAGCGGCAGAGGCCACCGACGGCGGCACCTACCTGCTGGCCAAGACCAGCACTGTTTTCAATGCGGCGCAGGTGGAGGGAGATACGCCCCAGAGCTGCCCGAGCTGCCGGGACTGGCGGTGCGGCTGGAGAGTGCCGAGCGCTTCGTGGCCGCCACTGGGGCGGCGATCGCCCATGGCGGGGATCGGGCCTACTACCGGCCTGGTGAAGACCGCATCCAGCTGCCGCCGCCGGAGCAGTTCCGCAGCAGCGAGGGCTACTACGCCACGGCGCTGCACGAGCTGACCCACTGGAGAGGGCACAAGAGCCGCCTGGACCGGGACCTGAATGGTCGCTACCGCTGCGCGGGCCTGCGGCTACGGGACGGCGGCCTATGCCGCCGAAGAACTGGTGGCGGAGATCGGGGCGGCCTTCCTATGAGTCAAGGCCGGGGTGACGGCCGAGCCTCGGGAGGATCACGCCCACTACCTCAAGAGTTGGATCGCTGCCCTGAAGGCCGACAACCGGGCGATCTTCACGGCCGCCAGTGCTGCCCAGAAGGCGGCGGACTACCTGGTGGGCTTGCAGCTGCCGTGATTCATGGGCAGGATCAAGCGCGATGAAAGCCCTGAAAACCCGCCGCCCCCGCCGCGTGGCCCCTGCCCCCGTCGCCACTCGCCCTGCAGATTGATCTGCAGGGCGAGTGGCGGCGCTACACGCGCATGTTGCCGAAGGATGGCGCGGTGCTGGGCGTGGTGACCATTGCCGGAGTCGACCACGTGGCCCTGGTGTGGCTGGCCTCGTCCGGTGCCCTGGTCAAGGTCACCGGTGGCGAGGTGACGATGCTCAATCAGAGCCGAGTGCGGATGAAGCTGGAGCTGCTGGAGCGTCAGCAGTACAGTCCGGCACTGGAGATGGTGGAGGTTTGGGATTGACCCCACAAAACGCTCACAATTTGCCTAGTTGCCGTAATAGCCCAGCGCGGGCATGTTGTTTCGAGTTGTCTGCGACTAGAGGACGATAGGACGCTATGCCCCTGCTGCACTGGCTTACCCGCGATGTCGATATTCACACGGCTGCCCACACTCCCTACCGCCTGCTTGAGCAAGTGGCGGAGCACTCGCATGGTGAACCCGATACTGGAAATATGCTCGTGCAGGGCGATAACTTGGATGCACTGAAAGCACTGCTTCCCTACTACGCAGGCAAGGTGAAGTGCATCTTCATCGACCCGCCTTACAACACACGCAGCGCATTTGAGCACTACGACGACAACCTGGAGCACGCAAAGTGGCTTGCGCTAATGTATCCACGTCTAGAGCTGTTACATAGCCTGCTGAGCGAAGACGGCAGCATTTGGGTCACGATTGATGATAATGAAGGCCACTACCTAAAGGTGATCATGGATGAAGTTTTTGGCCGGAAGAACTTTATAGCCACTATTGCTTGGGAGAAAGACAAAGGCGGGCGAGGTGATGCCGACATATCATCATCTCATGACATGGTGCTTGCATACGCCATTAATAGGAAGATATGGGCCACGAAGAGAAATCTTCTTGAACGCAATGTGGTTCAGGCCGGTCGGTTCCGTAATCCAGACAATGATCCTCGTGGTGCTTGGCGGCAAGGTGACGATGGAACAGCAAAGAGTGGAACAGATAAGCAACGCTTCCCCATAACTCTTCCATCTGGACGAGTGGTTCGTCCTAAGGTTGGGCGTTACTGGGCATTTTCTGAAGAGACATTTAATCTTGCGCTGGCCGAAGGCCGGGTTTATTTCGGCAGGAACGGTGACCGATTGCCAGTCATTAAGCGCTATGCCGACGTAGTCCGAGAAGGCGTCGCGCCTCGAACATGGTGGCCTGCTGAAGAGGCGGGGACTAATCAGAGTGCCAAACGCGACCATCTGCGCAAGCTTTTGCCAGACATAGAGCCGTTCGCAACCCCAAAGCCTGAGCAGCTACTACGTCTCATCGTTCACATCTCCACCAATCCAGGCGAACTGGTGCTTGACAGCTTCCTAGGATCAGGCACTACGGCAGCGGTCGCGCACAAGATGGGCCGTCGTTACATCGGCATCGAAATGGGCAACCACGCCATCACCCACTGTGTACCAAGGCTGCAGAAGGTTATCGAAGGCGAGCAAGGAGGCATCTCCGAGGCAGTCGGCTGGCAGGGCGGCGGTGGCTTCCGCTTCTACAAACTGGGTGTCCCCGTGTTCGACGAGAACGGCCAAGTCTCGCCATGTATCCGCTTCGCGCCACTGGCAGCGCACCTGTGGTTCGTCTCAACGGGCATCCCCTACAAGGGGAGCGCTACCTCACCTTTCCTTGGTGAACACGAAGACGTCGGCTACTACCTTCTCTTCAACGGCATCCTGGGCGACCTGAGCGCTGACGGCGGCAACGTCTTAACCGGGCGCATCCTTGCCAGCCTGCCAAACCACGATGGGCAGAAGGTCATATTCGGCGAGAGTTGCCGTTTGAGCGCAGAACGCTTGCAGGCGGAGCGCATTACCTTCCGGCAAATCCCTTACGAAATTAAGGCGCGTTAGGAGTACAAGAACAATGGAACTTAAGCCCTTTCAGCGCACTGCGCTCGACACACTCGCCAGCTTCCTCGATCGCGCCCGCACCCTGGCGAACCCAGAGCAGGCCTTTATCGAGAGCTGGCGAAGCCGCGATTCACCGCAGGCGCCGCCGCCTTACCGCACCATGCCAGGGCTACCGGGGGTTCCCAATGTCTGCCTGCGGCTGCCGACCGGTGGGGGCAAGACGCTGCTTGCTGCGCATACTGTTGCCATCGCCGGGCGGCACTACCTGGAGCGCGAGTTCCCTGTGGTGCTTTGGATGGTGCCGACCAACACCATCCGTGTGCAGACGGCAGAAGCGCTCAAGAAACCAGACCATCCCTACCGGGCCGCTCTCGATGACGCCTTTGAGGGGCGCGTATCAGTGTTCGATGCGGCTGAGATTACCCAAATCCGCCCGCAAGACCTCACTGAGCGGGTGACGGTCATCGTCATCACAATACAGAGTTTGCGCACCTCTAACACCGACGGTCGCAAGGCCTACGCCCATTCGGAAAACTTCGAACCACACTTCGCGCACATCCCTGCCGACACACTTGGTCTTGAGCGCACCGAAGACGGGAGGATCAAGTTCTCGTTCGTGAACCTCATGGCGTTTCATCGCCCGCTGGTCATTGTGGACGAGGCGCACAAAGCAGGCACGAACCTGTCTTTCGAAATGCTGGCCGCTTTGCGCCCGGCCTGCATCATTGAGTTCACTGCCACGCCAAACTCCGACCCGAGCACCGGCAGTAATGTGCTCTATCGCGCTTCAGCTGCCCAAGTGAAGGGTGCGCAGATGATTAAGTTACCCATTGTACTTATTGAACATCCAGACTGGCGTGCAGCTGTTCATGACGCTATAGATACACGCACACGCCTGGCCGAGACAGCTCTGGCTGATCCGCGGTACATTCGCCCGTTAACACTTTTCCAGGCTCAGGATAAGGGCCAGGAAGTCACTGTCGAAGTACTCAAGGAATATCTAATTGAAAACGAGAACATACCTGCAGAGAAAATCGCAGTCGCGACTGGTGCGCAACGGGAGCTGGATAGTCTCAACCTGTTTGATCCGACCTGTACCGTCGATTTCATTATCACGGTTGAGGCGCTCAAGGAAGGCTGGGACTGTTCTTTCGCCTATGTCCTGTGCTCCGTCGCCAATATCGGTAGCGCAACTGACATTGAGCAGCTTCTAGGCCGTGTACTGCGTATGCCCTACGCAGAAGAACGAAGCCAACCCGCCTTGAACCGTGCCTATACGCACGTTTCCAGCCCACGCTTCGGGGAGGGTGCAAAGAAACTCACCGACACGTTGGTGGAAAAAATGGGCTTTGAACCTGACGAAGCGGCGAGTGTTATCGAGCAACGGCAGCCCACCCTGCCCGGCCTTGATACGACTGAAGACCTGTTCAACCAAGTGCCGGCACTACTAGAGACCCTGGATGTTGCACCAGACCTATCTGGGCTAGACCCTGAGGTTGCCGAGCGCGTACAGGTTCAGACTCGCGAAGACGGCACGGTGACTGTCACCGTGCAGGGAGACATTCCACAAGAGCTTGAGCAACGGCTTGTTGCCTCAATGACACCCGAGGGCCAAGAGCGTGTGCGTCAGGCTGTGAAACGCTATCGCATTGCTCATCACAACAGCACTTCGCCAGCTACGCGTGGAGAGAAGTTTCCTGTGCCGCGCCTCTTCCTACAGGTGCAGGGTCAACTCGAACTTGTCGAGAAAGATCTCATTCTTGACCTCGGTGGCTGGAGCCTGAACAACTACGCCGCTGAATTGACGCCAGCTGAGTTCAGCATCCATGAGACAGCTGAGCGCTGGGAAGTGGACTTGCGTGGCGAAAAGGTTGTCTACTCGCACATCGAGCAGGGCACTCAGCTTGAAATCGGTTTGCTAAAGCTGGACTGGACAGATTTGCAGCTATCGCGTTGGCTTGACAAGGAATGCCGTCAACCAGATTTAACCCAGCCAGTCCTTCTGGAGTTCTGCCGAAGAACCGTTGCTCACCTAACCACGACACGTGAACTTGCTTTGAACGATCTATTGCGCTTTAAATTCCAGCTCGCTAAAGCGGTGCAGCAGAAAATCGCCGCCTACAGACGACAAGCCTTTGCCGCAAACTATCAAACATTTCTCTTTGGCGCCGAAGCGCATGTGATGACGAGCTTCTCCGATGGATTTGCGTTCGACAACCGCCCCTACCCTGCGTCCTGGCTCTACAGCGGAGCGCTGCAGTTTAAGAAGCACTTCTTCGGCAGCGTCGGCGAGCTGAAGGCGAGCGGTGAAGAGTTTGATTGTGCCAAACTCCTCGACGCTGCGCCGCAAGTGAAATTCTGGATACGCAACCTCGCTCAGCGCCCTGATACTTCATTTTGGTTGCAAACCTCAACGGATCGCTTCTACCCGGACTTTGTGGCGATGCTTCAGGATGGTCGGCTCTTGGTTGTTGAATACAAGGGCGAGCCTTATGTCACTAATAACGACAGCCGCGAGAAAACAAACGTCGGTGAGCTGTGGGCATCCAAGAGCAATGGTCAAGGGTTGTTTCTCATGGCACAGAGCCAAGACCCGTCAGGTCAAAACCTGAATGAGCAAATCGCAGCTGTGCTTGCTTAGTTATCCCTTCGGCGGGAAGGGATCATTGCCGTAGCTGTCCCGATCCCTGATCTGACCGTTGGAGCGATGGATGATGACATCGCTGCCTTTGTTGCGTGCAACCTGCTCCGCTCTCTGCCGGGCTTCTTCCTGGGTGGCCATGCCGCGAGCGGTGTAGCGGGAGTTGCCTTCCCCCTTGACGGCCCAGCCGTCTGGTTGTTTGACGACGTGTTGATGGTCGACCATGGTCTTCTATCGCGGTTAATACCAGTGTACTGATGACGGCAAGGCCCACGTCATGCACACCGCCCCAGGGAGCCCGAAACGTCCACTCTCGGCAAATTGATACATTTTGTCGAGAGTGGAAACCGCCAAAGAACACCTGGCGCCGCCGCGTGGCCCCTGCTCATGCCTCGCCGAGCCTGCAGATTAATCTGGACGGCGACTGGCGGCGCTACAAGCGTCTGCTGCCTAAGGACTGCGCGGTGCTCGGCGTGGTGACCATTGCCGGAGACGACCACGGCGCCCTGGTGCGGCTGGCCTCGTCCAGTGGGTAGCGAATGAATGTCGACTGCTCTGGAGAGAAAAGACCAACGAGGCGCTATGGCTCTTCCAGATCGAAACTGTTTTCAGTGATGTCGCGGGAGCCGTGGATGATCCGCTCGATCCTCACCCGCTCTGGACTGGCCGAGAAGAAGATCACGTACCGCTCGTGAACGCAGGAGCGCAGCCCCTCGCTCAACTCTGGCCTGGCGGGATAGGCCTCAGGGTGTTCGGCGATCCTTTGGCTATGGGCCAGCAGCTCACCGACAAAGCTGGCGGCCCGCTGCGGATTGTCCCTGGCGATGTAATCACCGATCTCCCGCAGGTCGATCTCGGCCTGGGGGGAGAGCTCACAGCGCATCAGCGGGTGCGCCCTTCTCGGCCCATTGCTGGTAACGGGCCTCCAGATCGGCCGTCACCTCCTGCACGGGCCTGCCGTGGCCGCTGTTGATCCCCTGCTGAATGTCGGCGCGGAGGGCTTCCAGCTTCAGGGCCCGGTGCTTCTCGCGATCCTCCAGGGCGCGGAGCCCGTCGCGGATCACCTCGCTGGCGCTGGCGTAACGGCCTTGCTGCAGCTGCCCCTTGATGAACTGCTCGAAATGCTCCCCGATGACATAGCTCGACGGCATGGCGGCCTCCCTGTTGCCTGGCCTTGACCCTATCAAAGATTGATAGTGGCCGCAACCAGAATCCCGTCAGCGCTCCTCCCGAGGGCCTCCAAACGACAACTCTGGACAAATGGAGATCACTGCCCAGCTTCCCCTTGCCGTAGCGCTTGTCCTCCTGGGCATCCAGGATTTCGGCCCTGCGCATCAGGGCGTTGATCTCCTTCTCTAGCTCCTTCTTCACCCTGAGCATCCGCTCGTGGCTCATGGCCTTGTGCTTGGAGGCATTGGCCTGCACCTTGGTGCCATCCAACGCCACATGGCCCAGGCTCACTATCCCGGCCTTCTGGCAGAGGCGCAGGATCTGAACGAACAGGCCTTTTAGGGCATCGAGGTTGCGGCGCCGGAACTCACTGATGCGGCTGTGATCCGGCTGCTGGCTCCCTGTCAGCACCCGGAAGGCCAGATCCTCGTCGCAGGCGCGCTCGATCAAGTGCCTCCGGCACGCTGTCCTGAGGCCAGGTAGGCGGGAGGAAACGATGCCGATGCAGTAGGCGTAGAGCAGCAGCAGTGTCAACCGCTGCGCGGAAGAGTGCGTCTACATCCTGGGGTCAAAGCCCTTCTCCCCACGGGGATCCTTGCTCTAGGCAGGGACCAGGATCATGGAAAGATCGAGCTCATCCACCAGATCGAGCAAGAAGTACACCTGATGGTCATCCGAGAGCCAGTCACTGGGTGATGGCGGCAGCAGCGTCGTCTGCTCAGGCTGCCAGGGGCGGAAGGTCTTGGGCATAAGCCCATTCTCTCGCCCAGATCGCCTGCGGCAACAGCGTTCTGGGCGGATTCAGGGGCGTCTGTGGAGAGGCGGACCTGGGGCTGTGCGCGACAGGCCCCTAGCGTTCGGGCCATGGCGCCACCCCTACCCCTCGATCGCCACGGCCGCCCGCTGGGGGTTCTGCGCCTCTCGCTCACGGCCCGCTGCAACCTGGCCTGCCCCTATTGCCTGCCGGATGGGGTGGAGCCGCCGGGGCTGCTGAGCCGGGTTCAACGCCTGTCCGTGGTGCGCGCCGCCGTGGCGCTGGGGGTCCGAAGCCTGCGGCTCACCGGCGGCGAACCCCTGCTGCACAGCGGCCTGGAGGATCTGATCAGCGGCGCCGCGCCCCTGCGCCAGAGCGCCGCCAGCGGAACCGCTGGCCTGGCTGAGATCGCCCTCACCAGCAACGGCAGCCTGCTCACGGCCGCTCGGGCCCGCTCCCTGCGCAGGGCCGGGCTGGACCGGATCACCCTGAGCCTCGACGGCGCCACCGGGGCCAGCGTGGCAGCAATGGCGGGCCTGCCGGGCGGAACAACCGCCGGCGACGACCTGCTTTCGAAGGTGTTGGCCGCGATCGACCACGCCCGTGATGCGGGCTTCGATCCGCGGAAAGGAGCGCTGAAGCTCAATGCCGTGATCCAACGCGGCCGCAACGACGACCAGCTCCTGCCGCTGGCGGACCTGGCGCGGCAGCGGCGGGTGGAGCTGCGGCTGATCGAATACATGGATGTGGGCAACCGGAACGGTTGGGATCCCAGCCAGGTGATCAGCGCCGCCGAGATGGTGGATCGCATCGCCACCCGCTGGCCGCTGGAACCGATCGGCCGCCCCAGCCATGGCACCGCCAACCGCTGGCGCTACCGCGATGGCGCTGGCCACCTGGCCGTGGTGGCCTCGATCACGGCCCCCTTCTGCGGCGACTGCAACCGTCTGCGGCTCACCGCCGACGGCCTGGCCTACAGCTGCCTGTTCGCTGCCGACGGTGTCGACCTCAAACCCTGGCTGCGGCCCAGCCCCGATCCTGAGGGTCTCGATCGGGCCCTGCGCAACCTCTGGCGGCAACGCCGGGATCGCTACAGCGAGGAGCGCTCCCTGGCCGCGGCCGCAGGCAGCGAAGCAAAGAACTCACGTGCCCACGCCGAGATGGCCTACCTGGGCGGCTGAGCCGTGCCTCAGCCTCACGTGCCTCAGCCTCAACCGTCGGGGCCGAGGCGATCCTGACGAGCCCGCACCAGCACCGGCACCCGTTTGAAGGCGGGCGTGCCGCTGCGGGAATCGATCACCGCACGGATGATGGCGCTCACCTCCGGGTAGATCATCAACGCTGCTCCGCTGCGGATCTCCGTCTCCCATTCGAGCGAACTTAGGAGAGTGTTCAAGCTAGTGGCCACCTAGGGCCGCAGGGCATTGGCCACCCACCCGACCGGGGACGACGGCGGGCGCTAGCTGTCGATGACGCCTGCCCTCAGCCCAGCCAGCCCAGCAACTTTCCGCTGGCCACCAGCAGCACCACGGCCAGCAGGCGCCGAATCCACCGGGAAGGAAAGCGGCGGCTGCCGCAATGGGCCCCCAGCCCTCCAGCCACCATCACCGCCAGCGCCATGGGCCCCACCACTGCGACCGCAGGCAGAGCGGCGCTCCCCCTGGCCATCACCAGCCCGGCCAGCCCCGCCAGGGAATTGACCAGGATGAACGCCGCCGAGACGGCCGCCGCCTGGCGAGGCACCAGCCAGCCCCGCAGGATCATCAGCGGCGTCAGGACAATGCCGCCACCGGTGCCGGTGATGCCGGCCAGCCCACCAAGCACGCCCCCCGTCAGGCTGATGGTGATGGGCCCTGGCACGGCTGGAGCAACCTCTGCGGGTTGGGAAGGCTGCGACAACCGCCAGGCTGAGAACAGCAGCACCAGCCCAAGCAGGCGTTGGAGCGGCAGGGTGGGCAAGGAGACCATGCCGCCCACCAACGCCGCGGGAACCGAGAACAGGGCGAGCGGCAGCAACACCTCGCGGCGAAAGTGGCCGGCGGCGGCGAAATTCCAGCTGGCGAGGCTGGACACGAGCACGTTGAGGACCAGGGCAAGGGGTCGGATCTCTGCGGCGCCAAAACCGCTGAGCGCAAGCACCGCGATATAGCCGGAGGCGCCGGCATGGCCAACGGAGGCATAGAGAAAGGCCACCCCAGCCAGGGCAAGCAGCAGCAGCGCGGTGGGCTCCATCGGCGCTCAGGCGAGCTGATCGGGGTCTTCCCGCAAGCGAGGCATCAGCTGCACCAAGTTGCAGGGGAGGGTCTCCGCATCCAGCTGGGCGCGGATCAGCCGATCCCAGGCCGTGGACACCGCATCGAGCGAACCGGGCAGCACGAAGATGAGGGTGCCATTGGCCACCCCCGCCAGGCAGCGACTCTGGAGGCTGCTGGTGCCAATGCTCTCGAAGGAGAGCATCCGGAAGAGCTCCCCGAAGCCATCCATGGTCTTGTCGAGCAAGGGAGCCACCGCTTCCGGGGTGCCATCACGACCGGTGAGGCCGGTGCCACCACTGGTGATCACCACCTGCACGGCCGGATCAGCGATCCAGCGACTGACCTCCGCTCGGATCCGGTATCGGTCATCGGGCACCATGCAACGCTCCTGCAGCCGGTGGCCGGCAGCCTCCAGGCGCTGCTGCAGGGCATCGCCGGAGGGGTCGTCGGCGAGGCTGCGCCGATCGGACACCGTGAGCAGGGCGATCGAAAGGGCCACAGCAGGCCAGCGGCGGAAAGCCCATTGTGGGGCTGGAGCAGCGGCAGAGTGGTTGGAGTGATCCAGACCAGCCATGCGCGGGCCAGGTGATGGGGGAGCGAACGCCGAGGCCGTGGCCACGGTGAGGGTTTTGCTGTTCGCCGGACTGCGGGAGCGGGCGGGCTGGGGGGAGCGACCCTGGCCCCACAGCGCCGGCCTCACACCGCACCAGATCTGGAGCCAACTGCCCGATCCAGCACCAGCGCACAGCGTGCGGGTGGCGATCAACCACAGCTTCGCCAGCTTCGACACGCCCCTCAACCCCAACGATGAACTGGCCTTCCTGCCGCCGATCAGTGGAGGCTGACAGTGGAGGCTGAACGGCGCGATCCCATGGAAGCCACGCTGCCCCGACTGGATCTGCAGCTGCTCACCACCACCCTTGATCCCCTGGCCTGCCTGGCCGCCTGGCAAAGGCAGCTGGCGGACCTGCCCGGTGGCCTGCCCGCCGCTGAGGCCCACTTCATCGGCAGGGTGCGGGGTGTGAGTGGCCAAGGCCTGCCGCTGGAGGCCCTGGAGCTGGAGCATTACCCCGCCATGGCCGAACGCCGCCTGCGGGAGTTGGCCATGGTCACGGCCCAGGGGGCCACCGCTGTGCTGGTGCGGCACCGGATCGGTCGGCTGCGGCCGGGCGAGGCCATCGTGCTGGTGGCGGTGGCCGCTGATCGGCGCGGCCCGGCCCAGCGGTGCGGCCAGGCCCTGCTGGAGGGCCTCAAGCACGAGGTTCCCTTCTGGAAACGGGAATGGGTGAACGGGGTGGGCACCTGGGTGGAAGGCAACACGCCGCTGTGAAGACAGGAGCTCAGAACAGGGGCAGCAGCAGCAGCTGGGCCCAGAGCTCGGTGCCGGCCTCCAGCGCGGCTGCCTCGGCGGGCAGCTCCAGCAGCAGCTCGGCCCCCTGCAGCGAACCGATGCGGGACGACGCCTGGCTGCCCTCCAGCAACGCCAGCGGCAACCCGTCAGCGGCGAAGGCCAGTCTGGCCCTGGCCAATTCCGGCCGCCCCGGCCGTCGCCTCAGGGGCGCCGCCAGCCTCACCCGCAACCGCCGCAGACCCACGGCATCGCCCCCTTCCAGCGCCTGCAGCGCCGGCAGCACCAGCTGCAAGGCCGTGATGGCGGCCTCCACCGGATTACCCGGCAGTCCGAAGAAGGGCAATCCGGCCAGGGAGCCGAAGGCAAAGGGGCGTCCCGGCCGCAGGAACAACTTCCAGAACGCCACCGTGCCCCGCTCGGCCAAGAGGGGGCGGATCCAGTCGCTGTCGCCGGCAGAAACGCCACCGGTGCTCACCACCAGATCGCAACTGGCAGCCAGCTGATCAAAGGCGGCCGCCAACCGCTCCGGCTGATCGGCCACCTGCAACCGCAGGGTCAGCGGATAGCCCAGACGGGCGAACAGAGCCTCAAGCAGAGTGCCGTTGCTTTCCCAGATCTCACCAGGCCCGCGATCGGCTCCGGCCCTCACCAGTTCATCGCCGCTGATCAGCAGGCCCATCCGCGGCCGGGTCGCCACCGGCAGCATCGCCACACCACAGCCCGCCAACCGACCCAGATCGGCGGGCCCGAGGCGCTGGCCGGCCTCCACCAGCACCTGCCCCGGCGCCGCCTCCTCATCGGCAGCACGGATCCAGGGCTCCGGGCCCACGGCCTCGGTGAGGAGCAGCGCCGCCCCCAGAACCTCCACCTGCTCCTGGGCTAACACCCGCGCGGCACCCTCCGGCACGGGGGCGCCGGTGAGGATACGGACCGTCTCACCATCCCCCAGGCGCTGCGAGTAGGGGGCGCCGGCCGCGGATTTTCCCACCAGCCGCCAGCGGCAACCGGGTTCCGGCGGCAGGGCATCGGCCACGGCGTAGCCATCGAGGATCGCGGCCCGGAATCCCGGCACCGCTTCGCTGGCCAGCACCGATTGCGCCACCACCCGGCCCAGGCAGGCCGCCAGCGGGAGGGTCTC
>DAIQNM010000037.1:0-15302 GCA_036788375.1 Cyanobium sp. CTOTU6536
CTCCATGGGCCTTCACCTCCTTGCGGGGATAGATCAGAGGTTTATGGAGCTGGAGGGAAAGACCGGTGGCCGTGGGCAGGGCACCATAGGGAATGCCGGCGATCCGATCAAACTCCAGCCCCGCCAACAGACCGCCATAGGCATGCAAGACCCGGTGGAAAAGGTTGGGGTCGGAAATGATCTGGCGCAGATCGATGTAGTAGTTGAACACCGCCCCCGAGGCCTGCACGTACTCACCGAACAGCAGGCAACCAATATCAAAAAGATCGAGGATCAGCCGATCCATCGGGTCGTTGTCGGCAGGGGCGACGTCGACGCCTGCAGCCGATGCCGGTTGCCCCTTCGCAACCGTTGCGGCATGCGGGGATCCGGCGGGGTCTGGCAACCACAGGCTGCAGGCTGGCGCCCCATCGGCCCGCCGCTCCAGCCAGGCATCGCGCCGATCACCGATGCGGCGCTTCAAACGGCCGGCCCGCTCGGCCATGTCGTCCTCCACCAGGAGGTTTTGGGGCAGCGGAAGCAGCAGTCCATCGGCCGATGGGCTCAGGCCCGCCTCCAGCAGGGCATCGAGCCGGTCCTCCTCGGCCCAGAGGCTGCGCAGGATCAAAAACCGCTCCGGCGCCTCCTGCCTCACCCGCGCCAGCACCGCCGGATCGCTGGTGCCCACCTCGAGCAGCAACTGCTCAGGCGTGCCCCAGAGCTGGCACTCGCGCACGATGCGGATGTAAAGGGGGTCGTCCTCATTGGGATGGTGCTGCAGGATCCGGGCGGCCGGATTGGAGCTGTGGCAAGTCACCACCACGGCCTTCTCCGGATAAAGCAGGAAGGGGGCGGCGATGTCCTGGCCGGCCAGGGGCGAGAGGGTTACCCCATCGGCACCAAGATCGCGGAAGAGGTAGGCGGCCAGCGCCGAGGAGCTGTTGAGGTCGCCGTGCTTGGCATCGACGATCAAGGGGATCTCCAGCGGCACCAGCTCCCGCACCTCCCGCAGCAGCTCCAGGCCCACGGGCCCGAGGGAGAGATAGAAACCCAGGCTGGGCTTGTAGGCACAGACGTGGTCGGCGGTGGCCTCGATCACCGCCTTGATCCAATGGCGCGCCTGGGAAAGGAAGGAGCGCCCCCCCATGCCGCGGCGATAGGCCCAGCTCTGGAGCATCTCCGGGTTGGGGTCGAGCCCCGTGACCAGCAGCGACTGGCGCGTGGCGATGGCGTCGGTGAGCTGAACGAAGAAGCCCATCGCGCTCTGTTCAGATGCCCCGTACTAACGCCAGGCAAGGGCTGGTCGCGAGGCGGCGTCACAGGTCGTTGCGAAAGGCCCGCTGGCCACCTCGTCACTCGAGGGGTGGCCCGAGGATCTGGTCGAAAAGAGCTGCCCCAAAGAAAAGGAGCCATCTATTTTTGGGGACCATCGACCCTGGTCGGGGCGTACCCCGCCCAGACCCCGCAATCTTCGATGCCCTTTCCCTTTGGTTTCCGCAATGCGCCCCCCACCCCGGAGGGTGCCGCCGCCCAGGATGAAGAGCCTGGAGATCGGCCCAGCAAACCCGCGGAACCGGGGCCGGTGCAGCTGCTGGGCGATGCCTCCTATCTGTGCGTGTTCAGCGGGTTGTTGCTCTACGGCCTATTCGTGATCGGCCTTGGCACCTCGATCGTTCCGGTGCGGCTCAGCGATCCCCGCTGGCAGCAGGGGGTGATCAACCTGCTGATCTCCTACTCCTAAAGCGTCTCGACGCGGAGATCACGCGACGGACCAAGCGGTCCCGCACCGACGCCCTGATCAACCTCGTGCGGGTGCTGCTCTCCTGCGGTTTCATCTCCCTGGTGTTCGCCGCCTTCGCCCGCAAGGATTTCTCGCGGCCTTCGATCCTGCAGCGTTATCTCTAAAACCCTTGCCGCCCCTGCTGTAGGCACTCGCCAAGGGGAGATCAGCAGGCCGTGATCGGCCTGTAGCTGGGCTGCCAGCGGCAGGCCTCCAGCCGGGCGAGGGCCTGCTGGGGATCGAACGCCAGTCGGGCCAGCCCCTCCTCCACCGCCACCAGGGCGACCGCCTCGGCCACCCGCCGCGAGACGGCCTCCACGGCAGCCAGGGGCGGCATCAGGGCTGCCTCGGGATCGGCAGCCGCCGGAATCGCGGCGGCCAGGGCCCCGATGCTGGCGTCGATCATGGCCTCGCTCACGGCGGCGGCCCCAACCGCCATGGCGGCGAACCCCAGACCAGGAAAGACGAAGCAGTTGTTGCACTGGCCGATCAGCCGTTCGCCCTGGGGAGTCAGCACCGGCGCAAAGGGACTGCCGGTGGCCACAAGGACACGGCCATGGCTCCAGTGCAGGAGGTTTTCGGGAGTCACCTCCACCAGGGAAGTGGGATTGGAGAGGGGCAGCACGATCGGCCGCTCGACGCCCCGGCAGAGGGCCTCCACCACCGCCTGGTCGAAGGCACCGGCGCGGGTGGAGGTGCCAATCAAGATGCCAGGCTTCACCGCCTCGATCACGGCCAGCAGGTCGGGCCCCCCGCTGGCATCGCCGGCCTCCAGGCCCACGGCCGCCAGCTGGGCGGCGCCCTTCACCCAGGGGCCCACCGCCGCGCTGCGCTCGGCGAGCCCTTCGTGCACCAGCCCGAAGCGATCGATCGGCCAGATGCGATCGGCCGCCGCCTGGGGCGATAACCCCTCCTTCTCCAGAAGGCGCTGCAACCGCTCGGCGATGCCGCAGCCGGCGCTGCCGGCGCCAAAGATCACGATCCGCTCAGCCACCAGGGGGCGGCCCAGGCCCTGCAGACCCGCCAGGATCGCCGCGGCGGCAACGCCGCTGGTGCCCTGGATGTCGTCGTTGAAGCTGGCAATGCGGTGACGGAAGTGATCGAGGACGCGGCGGGCATTGGGGGCGCCAAAGTCTTCCCAGTGCACGAGGGCGCCAGGACACACCTCCTCCACCGCCGCGATGAAGGCCTCCAGAAAGGCGTCGTAGGCGGCGCCCTGCAGCCGGGGCCGGCGCAGGCCCGGATAGGCCGGATCAGCCAGCAACTCGGGTCGGTCGGTGCCCACATCGAGCATCACCGGCAGCCCCGCCACCGGATCCAGGCCGGCGCAGAGGGTGTAGACGGCCAGCTTGCCCTGGCAAATGTGGATGCCGCCCACCCCCTGGTCGCCGATGCCGAGGATGCCCTGGGCGTCGGTCACCAGCAGCAGCTGGGGCGGTCGATCGCCGCAGGCCTGGCGTAGCAGCTCCACCAGATGCTCCTGTTGGGGCGCCGCCAGGTAAACCCCCTGGCTGGGACTGCGGTAGGTGGTGCTGGCCCGCTGAATCGCCTGGCCCACCGTGGGGGTGTAGACGATCGGCATCACCAGGTCGATGTGGTCGGCCAGGAAGCGGTGGAAGAGGGTGAGGTTGCTCTCCCGCAGTCTCTGGGCGAAGGCGTAGCGCTCCAGATCGCTGCCCATGGCCTCAAAGGCCCGCCGGCAACGCTCCACCTGCGCCTCGATCGTCTCCTCCTGCCAGGGCAGCAGGGCTTCGAGCTCCAGGGCCTGGCGTTCCGCTCGGCTGAAGGCCGTGCCTTTGTTCAGCAGGGGGTCATTGAGCAGGGCCGCCCCCCGCAGCTCGGTGTGCCGGGGCTGGGGCAGCGGCATTGGATCGGCCACGGCGGATGGTCAGCGCCCCCCATCTTCCCTGGCGGCGCTCTCCTGAAACCGATCACGGGTCACCCGGTCAAGGCATCGACGGATCGACCAGCCTCCAGGACAGCACGGCACCGGCGTGGAATGGCACCAGGCTGGTGGCCACCCCAGCGGCGTCGTTGGCATGGATCCGTGGGGGCACGGTGTGCGCTTCCCGCACCAGGGTGATCGAATCAGCGTTGGGGGGCAGGCCGTAGAAGCGCGGCCCATGCTCGCTGGCGAAGGCCTCCAGCCGCTCCAGCTGGCCCTCGGCCTCAAACACCATCGCGTAGCTCTCGATCGCGAAGGGGGCGTTGTAGATGCCGGCGCAGCCGCAGGCCGCCTCCTTGGCCTGGCGCGGATGGGGGGCTGAATCAGTGCCGAGAAAAAATTTCGGATCGCCGGAGGTGGCGGCCGCCACCAGGGCGAGGCGGTGGCGTTCCCGCTTGGCCACCGGCAGGCAGTAGAAATCGGGCCGCAGGCCGCCGCGGAACATGGCGTTGCGGTTGATGTGCAGATGGTGGGGGGTGATCGTGGCCGCCAGGTTGGGGCCGGCCGTGCGCACGAAGTCGGCGGCCTCGGTGGTGGTGATGTGCTCCAGCACCACCTTCAGGCCGGGGTGGCACTGCAGCAGGGGTCCCAGGTACCGCTCGATGAACACCGCCTCTCGATCGAAGATGTCGATCTCGCCATCGGTGACCTCACCGTGAATCAGCAACGGCATGCCGATCCGCTCCAGGGTCTCGAACACCCGGCTGAGATTGGCCAGGTCGCTGACGCCGGCGGCGGAATTGGTGGTGGCGTTGGCGGGGTAGAGCTTGCAGGCCGTGAACACCCCTTCAGCGTGGCCCTGCTCCAGCTCGGCCGGATCGATGCTGTCGGTGAGATAGGCCGTCATCAGGGGAGTGAAGCCAAGCCCCTCGGGCACGGCGGCGCGAATCCTCTGCCGGTAAGCCACTGCCGCCGCCACGGTGGTGATCGGCGGAGCGAGGTTGGGCATCACGATCGCCCGGGCAAACTGGCGTGCCGTGGCCGGTGCCACCGCCTGCAGCAGGGGGCCATCGCGCAGGTGCACGTGCCAGTCGTCGGGGCGCCGCAGGCTGAGGCTCTGCGTTGGTTTCACGCTCTCTTCAGCGGCCGAACGGGGCAGCGGATCGAGCTCGCCGCTCCCGGCGGGATTGGCCACTGTCGTGGGATCGGGCGTCGTGCCGGCGGTGCGGGCCGCTCCAGCGCGGGGATCGAAGTCGGCCATCGGAGAAGGGAAGCGCGTCGGTGTCAGGCTGACGGGCGGGGTAGCGAAGGCGGTCGCATCCGCTTAGCAGGCAGCTGAGGCAGGCTCAGGCGGAGGGATGGTGCCCGCGGTCGCTGGCCACCAGGTAACCGCTCAAGGCCAGCAGCAGCACCGCCAGGCAGAACAGCGCCAGGGTGGGGCCATCGTTGATCGGCAGGGTAAGCATGGCCTTGAAGGCCGACACGATCAAGGCCACCACCAGCACCTTCACGAGCTTCTCCTTGAGCTGGTCGAGGCTGGATATTTCCAGCAGGCCGCTGCGCATGCGGCTCGAGCCCTGGCGGGCGTGTTCGATCGGGGAGATCAGCAGCTCATAGACGCCATAGCCGAAAATCAACAGGGCAATGCCGATCAAATAGAGGTCAATCCCTGTTACCACAGCGCCCAGCAGCTTGGCCAAGTAGCCCTTCTCGACCGTGTCCACCGCGTGACCCAGGCCCAGAATCGCCTTGCCAATCTCCAGGGTGCCGAGCACAAAGGTCACGCCCGTGCTGGCCAGGCTCATGATCACCGGCAGGATGGCGATCAGCCGCAGCTTCCAGAGGAAGCGCTCAAACACGTCCTCAAACCGATCGCGGGCGCGGGCGGGGCCGCCTGGGCCATCGGGGGAGGGGGATGTTGCTTGTGTCGGCATGGGCAACGGGCCTATCTGGCCCCATTGTTAAGTGCCGAGAGTCTGGGTCGACCATCGGCTCAGCGTATAGCACCACATCCGCCATTGAGTCCTCCCCCGCCCCGCCATGGCTGACCAGCTCCTGAAGCTCCGCATCCAGCCCCGCAGCTGCCGCGATGCCGTGCTGGGCGAGCGGGATGGGGCGGTGCCGATTCAGCTGAAGGCCGCCCCGCTGGAGGGGGAGGCCAATGCGGCCTTGGAGCGCTTCCTGGCTGATCGGCTTGGAGTTCCACGGAGCAAAGTGCACTTGGTGCGGGGGCTCCGCGGGCGCAACAAGCAGGTGGCGGTGGAGGGCTTTAGTGGTGGGCAGCTGCGCCAGCTGCTGCTCGCTGATGCTCCAGGAAGCCCACCGTGATGTCGTCCGGATCGGTCTGGAGATAGAGGTAGCCCGAGCCATCGGCCAGTACCACGGCCCGGTAGTTGAAGGGAACCCCGAGCGAATCGGTTTGCTTCACGGTGGCCAGGCAGTCGGACGCCACGGTGATCGTGCCGCTGTAGGTGGCTTCCTCGATCCGGGGGCCATAGCTGGAGATGGCGATTCCCTGCACATTGCTGCCGGTCCAAGTCTCGTTATGGATCACGGCGTTGGGGCGCCACTGGCCCTCCCTGAAGCTGCGGCCCTGCTGCATGCTCAACACCGTGCCATCGAGCAAGGCCGCGTTGCAGGGGCTGGTGCCTTGGTTGAACCAGCGGGAGACCACCACCAGATCGGGCAGGGTGCCCAGGGAATAGCGGGGGCGACCGGCCCGGTCCAGCACGGCCTGGCTGGTGCTGACCATGCCGTTGTAGGTGCGTTCGATCCCTGCCCGGCAGAGGGAGAGGGGTCGAACCTTGCCCGTGTAGGCCTCTTCCCGATAGGTGCGGCCGCGGCGTTCCAGCCGCACCCCCACGATGCTGCCGTCGGCCTTCCAGGTTTCCTGCAGGATGCGGGCCACCGGTTCGTTCTTGACGACGCCATCGCCCATCACCACATAGCGGCCGGGCCGGGGGGCCTCACACTTCACGGGATTGGCCTGGGCAGCACCCACCTGGAGCCATGGGAGAGCGGCCAACAGCGTGACCACGGGCAGGAGCGCAGACGGCAGAACCAACCGCAAAGCCAGGAGCCTGGACACCAGGGCCCTCGCTGGCACGGGCTTGGGCAAGGGGGAGGAGGAGCCCATGGCGAAGGTGGGGAAAGGCATTCGAGGCGTTATCTAGCCGGTCTTCAGGTCCGGGGCCGCCGATTCCCCCACCAGCCCAGCAGAAACACCGCCGCCATCGCCAGGTAGCCCAGGGCCCAGGATGCGCCGTGGCCCCAGCCGGGATCGAGCACCGTGTCGGCCAGGGTGAACCGCCAGGCGTGGAGCAGGCCCACCCAGGCCAGGGCCGCGGCGATCAGGGCGCAGGCCGAAGCGGCCAGGAAACGTTGCTCAATGACATACACGAGCATCGCCGATAGCAGCATGGCGGCCACGATCTGGCCCTGCTCGAGGGCGAAGGCGCCGGCGGCCCAGACATCGGCCTGCTGCAGGGGGCCGAGCAGGGCGGGGGTGAAGGGATGGGCGGGGGTCCCTACCCCACCGGCCCGCAGACCCGCCTTCAGCAGCAGCGAACCCCAGCTGGCCAAGCCCGGCAGCAGGCCAAGCACCACGGCGGGGGCGTGGCTGCGGGGGGTGGCCTCAAAGGCCTGGGCCGCCATCACCACGCCGATGTAGAGCACGATCGCCATGCCGGCCTCGATTGGCACCAGCTGCCCCACCAGCCCAAACAGCCCCAGCAGGCAGCCCAGCCCCATCACCAGGCCAGTGAGCCAGGAGTAGCCGATCCGGGCCCCCATCGCTTTCCAGCCGGGATGGCCGATGTAGAGGGTGGTGGGGAAGCAGGCGCCCAGGCTGGCCACCACAATGCTGGAGAGGCCATTGATCAGCAGGGAAGAGCGCACCGGATAGCGGTCGCCGGCGGCATCAGCGCTTTCGAGGTTCTGGAGCGAGCCCAGCACCGTGAACAGCCCCATCGGCACCGTGACCCCGATCCAGGGCAGCAGCTGCTGGCGGCCAGCCCAGAGGTCGCCGAGCCGCGGCCAGGGAAGATGGAGCCCGACGGGACGGGCATTGGTGGCCCAACTGGCCGCATCGATCTGAATCAGGCCGGTGGCTCCGGCAAGCACCATCCCCACCAGCACCGCCAGCAGCCCCCCCGGCAGGGGCAAGCGCACCCGGCCGAAGTAGGCGAGCAGCACCACCGCCAGCACCGCCAGACCCACCACGGGCACGGCATAGGTGCGCAGCAGGAAGCCCAGGCTGATGTAGCCCCAGGCAATGCCGGCCAGGGTGGAGAGCAGGGCAGCCCGGGGCAACCAACGCCGCAGCACCCCCACCACAAAAGCGCCGCCGGTCTCGATCAGGCCGGAGGCCAAGCAAGCCATCAGACCCGCCTGCCACGAGAGTTGCACCGCTTGGGCTTCATCCAGGCCCTGGCCCAGCGCCGCCAACTTCACCGGCAGCATCACCAGGAACACGAAGGCGAACAGGCTCACCGTGTTGATGCCAAAGGGCAGGGCGGTGCGGTCGGCGCGCCCCTCGGCCACGGCCAACCGATGGGCCTGGAAGGCGTAGGCGATGTTGCCCACCACCAGACCGAGGCCGGTGGCCGGCAGGATCACCCCGAAGATCAGGGCATCGGGATAGCCCAGCACCCCGCGGCACAACGACACGATCAGCAGGATCTGGATCAGGTTGTCGAGCCCCAGACCCAGGAAGCCATCGAGATCCCCCCGCACCCACCAACGGGGACCGGGGGGAGAAGGGATGTGCATGCTGCGGGCGGCCAACTTCTGGTTGGAGTAACGGTAGGGTGAGGGGTTGGCCAGGGTCCACGGAGCCAGAGCGAACCTCCGGCCCGTGGACGCTCTCAGGCCTGGCAAGGCAAAACGGCCGCGAGCCTCAGGGCCTGGAAGAATCCTTTTAATTCTGCCTGTTGAAGCAGAATGCAGTAGGTAGTGCGCCGAAGCCTGGATCTGATGTTCTTGTCCAGCCTTAACGGTTTTTGGCGCCGTCGCTTGCTCGGAAAGGTGCTCTGCTTGCAGTACAACCGGGTCGAGGAGCCGGGCCAGTTTCCCTTCCTGGATCGCTATGGCCCTCCGCCGATTCCCCCGGGGGAATTGCTGAGGGAGTTGGGCTTTCTCGCCGGCCAGGGGGCCAGCTTCCTCACCCTCTCCGACCTGCGCCGCGATCGCTTTCCGGGGCCCGGTAAGTTCGGCGTGGTCGTTTGCTTCGATCAGGGCTTTCGCAGCAACTACAGCGCCGGCCTTGGCGTGATCGAGTGGCTGAACGCCAAGGGCGTGCTGTTCCAGGCGAGCGGGATGGTGGATGCCCCCAGCCTGATCTGGGAGCACACCCTTTATTGGCTTGCCCACGACCCCGACCGGGCCAAGGTGCTGGAGCAGCTGGCCCACGGGCGCATGCCGGCCAGCCAGCCCCACACCGGCGATGCCCTGGTGGCCCACCTGCGCGGGGCCGAACCGATGGCGGCGGTCGAGGAGCTGCTGGCGGAGGCCACAGCCAGGATCGGGCCAGAGGCTGGGGAGAGGCTGGCCGAGTTGGCCCAGACCCTGTATCCCTCTGCGGCCTACCTGAAGGCAGCCCGGGCCAATCGGCATGAAATCGCCAGCCAAGGCCACCATCACTATCCGCGCCGGGCGATCGATGCCGAGACCTTCGAGCAGGAGTTGATCCGCTCCCAGCAGGAGTTGGAGGCGATCGTGGGTCGAAAGCCCCGGGCCTTTTCCTACCCCTTCAACAGCTACGGCCCTGATGATGCGGAATTGGCAGGCCGCCACTATCACCACGTGGGCACCATGGAAGCCCGCCCCATCACCGCCGACACCCCCCGGTTGGCGTTGCCCCTCTGCCGCTGGCCGGGCCCCTTCCCCAACAACCGCCAACGCCGCAGCTGGCTCTGGACCGGTCACATCTGATCCCGGCTGTCCGTCGCGTCGCCGCCATAGCGTTCAGCCGAACCACCTCCTGCGTCGCGCCCGATCCATGGCCCTGCCCCCAGGCCTGCTTGAAGCCACACCGGACCTCGAAACCCTGCGGGATCTGCTGTTGCGCTGGGGTTATGGGGTGATCTTCGTGGCGATGCTGCTCGAAAATGCCGGCCTTCCCCTACCCGGTGAAACCGTAACCCTGCTTGGCGGCTATGCCGCCGGCAGCGGCCAGCTCAATCCCTTCGGCGTGATGGGGGCCGCCGCCGCCGGGGCGATCCTGGGCGACAACATTGGTTATTGGGTGGGGCGGCGGGCCGGCTGGGGACTCATCCTGCGGGTGGGGGGCTGGCTGGGCCAGAGCCCCACGGATCTCAACAAGCTGCGGGAGCGTTTCCTGCGCCATGCCGGCAAATCGGTGCTGCTGGGGAGGTTCGTGGCGGTGTTGCGGGTGGTGGCCGGCCCGATGGCCGGGGCCGTGGGGATGCCCTACGGCCGTTTCCTGCTCTGCAATTGCATCGGCGCCCTGCTCTGGAGCACCACGATGGTGAGCATCGCCTGGGTGGGCGGTCGCTGGCTCCCCTTCGATCGACTCCTGGAGGGGGTGATCCAGTTTGGCTTGGGGGTGCTGGTGCTGGTGGGGTTGCTGGTGCTGCTGCCGCGGTTGATCAGCCGGTTTGAAGGCCTCGACTCCGCCAGCGCATCGAACCCTGCCCCCAAGGAGATCCCCACCGATCGGCCGATCGACTGACCCGTCGCCGAAGCAGGCGTTGGCGCATCGGCGATATTGGGGCTGATTGCCCTCCCAAATCGATGCGCTATCTGCGCTATCTGCTTTTCCCCCTGGCCTGCTGCGCCGCCGGCCTGGCGATCGTGCTGGGTTGGCAGGGTCTGAGCGCCGCCTGGATCACCCTGGTGCTGCTGCTGCTGGAGATCTCGCTGTCCTTTGACAACGCCGTGGTCAACGCCCGCGTGCTCGACAAGCTCACCCCCGGCCAACAGAAGTTCTTTCTCACCTGGGGCCTGGTGATTCCGGTGTTTGGCGTGCGCTTTGCCGGCCCCCTGCTGATGGTCGCCCTGGCGGGGGGGGTGGGCATCGGCCAAGCCCTCGACGCCGCTTTGCACGATCCGGTCCGCTACCGCGAACTGCTGGACCTGGCCGAACCGCGAATCCTGGCCTTCGGCGGGATGTTTCTGCTGATGGTGTTTCTGCGGTACTTCTTCGACGAAGCCAAGACCCTGCATTGGTTCAAGCCCCTCGAACGGCGCCTCAGCGCCGCCGGCCGCATCGAGGCCCTCGAAATCGCCTTGGCCTTGGTGCTGCTGCTCCTGGTGGATCTGGCCCTGCCCAGCGAGCACCGCGCCGACGTGATGATCGCCGGGGTCATTGGCCTGGTGCTGCAGCTGCTGAGCACCTCCCTATCCGATGCGTTTGGGGATGAGGAACAGGCCGGTGCCCGGCTGGCGGCCGGCGGCGGTCTGGCAAGCCTGCTCTACCTGGAGCTGCTGGATGCCTCCTTCAGCCTCGATGGAACAATCGGCGCCTTCGCGATCACCTCCAACCTGGCGCTGATCCTCACCGGCCTTGGCCTGGGGGCCCTATTCGTGCGCTCGCTCACCTTGATGTTGAGCCGCGAAAAAGCCCTCGACCAGCTGATCTTTCTCGAGCATGGCGCCCACTACGCCATCGGCGCCCTCGGGGTGGTCATGCTGGCCGGAATCCTGCTGCACGAGCACCACCTGCACGTGCCGGAATGGCTCACCGGCGTGATCGGACTGGTATTGCTGGCCCTCTCCTTCGCCGATTCGCTCCGCCATGGGCGGCGCACCCAGCAGGTTCAGAACCGCTGAGAGCGGGTGGTTTAGCCACCCCTTGCCCTCTGCTGCCTTGGCCAACCTGCCGCCCCCTTTGAGCCTCAGAGGTAGAACCCCACGGTGGTGACCACCCGAGTGCCCTGCTCCCGCAAGGCCTGCCGCAACAAGATCGTGCTTTGGTTGTGCAGCAGGTTTTCCCAGCGGTGCTGGGTCACGAACACCGGCAGCACGATCATGCAGAAGCGGTTGCGATCCTTGCGGTGGTCAACCTCAAACTTCTGCACGAAATCCACCACCGGATCCACCAGGGAGCGGTAGGGGGATTCGAGCACCACCAGCCGCACATCCGGCACCTGGCGCTCCCATTGGTCGATGAAGGCCTGGGTCCGGTTGCCGCCCAGGTCCACATGCACCGCCACCAGATCGCTGGCCACGCTGCGGGCAAAGCGAATCTCCTCAAAGCTGCCGCGGTGCAACTGGCCCACCAGCACCACCGTGGGCATGCCACCGGAAACCGGGGGATCCGGCAATTTGAGCAGCTTGTCGGCAGACATCCGCAGCCGCCGGGCCACGACGTCGTAGTGGTTGCGGATGCGCAGGAACAGGGTGATCAGCAGCGGAATCGCCACCAGCACCAACCAGGCGCCGTAGGTGAACTTGCTGTAGAGCAGCACCAGACTCACCACCGCGGTGATGGCGGCCCCGACCCCGTTGACCAGGGCCTTGCCCAGCCAGCCCTGGCCCTTCTCCTTCCACCAGTGCACCACCATGCCGGCCTGGGAGAGGGTGAAGCTGATGAACACCCCCACCGCATAGAGAGGAATCAGGCGGGTCACGCTGGCGTTGAAGATCACCAGCAGCACGGCGGCACAGCCACTCAGAGCAAAGATGCCGTTGCTGAACACCAGCCGATCCCCTAGGGAGGCCAGCTGGCGCGGCAGGAAGCCGTCCTGGGCCAGGAAGGCCGCCAAGCGCGGGAAGTCGGCGTAGGCGGTGTTGGCGGCCAGCAGCAGGATCAGCAGGGTGGCCAGCTGCAGCACGGCCAGCAGCACACCATTGCCGAAGATCAGCTGACCCAGCTGATACAAAAGAGTGGGGCCGTGCTCGGCGTAGACGATGCCGGTGTGGTGGGCCAGGGCGCTGATCCCGCCAAACATGGTGGCCAGCAGCAGCACCATCACGGTCAGCACCTTGCGGGCGTTGCGCCACTCCACCGGCCGGAAGGCCGCCACGCTGTCGCTGATCGCCTCGATGCCGGTGAGGGCGGCGCAGCCGGAGCTAAAGGCCCGCATCAGCAGCACCGGTCCGATCGCCATCAGCTGACCCCGCTCCGCCTCCAGGGTCGGGGCCAGCAGCCGGGTCTGCTCCTCAGGTCCAATGGTGGGCAGGGTGCCGCCGAAGAATTTATAGGCTCCAGCCACTAGCATCACCATCACCACCCCCATGAACAGATAGGTGGGAAAGCTGAGCAACTTGGCGCTGGAGCTCACGCCGCGCAGGTTGGCCACCATCACCAGCAGCACCGCCACCAGGCAAAGGGGCACCCGGTAGGTGTCGAGGGCCGGGAAATAGGAGGTGAGGGCCGCGATGCCGGCGGCCACGCTCACCGCCACGGTGAGCACGTAGTCGATCGAGAGCGAGGCTCCGGCCACCAGACCGGGCAGAGCACCGAGGTTCTCGTGGGAGACGCGGTAGGAGCCGCCGCCGAGGGGGTAGGCCTTGATCGTCTGCCGGTAGCTGGTGGCCACGATCAGCATCAAGCCGATGATCAGCCCGGTGATCGGCAGGGTGAGGCCCAGGGCGGCGCTGCCGGCCATACCCAGCACCAACACGATCTCCTGGGTGGCGTAGGCCACCGAGGAGAGGGCATCCGAGCTGAGGATCGCCAGGGCCTCGAGATTGCTGAAGCGCTCCTCGTGGTGGGCGCTGGTGGGCAACGGTGAACCGATTAGCACCCTGCGGAAGTTGTCGAGCCTGGAGATGATTGGCATGCCGGGAGGACTGGCGCAGGGGAACGCCAGCAAAACCTTAGTCGGCGCTTCCATGGGTACCATTTCGGGCATCGTCGATCGTCGTCGCCTTGACCGTTTCTCAACCTGCCCCCCAGGCCACCGAGACCGGTCTCAGCCGGCCGTCGGGCACCACCGCCTGGCATGGCCTCAGCGTTGCGGAATGCCAGCATCGCCTCGGGGTGGGGGCCGACGGGCTAAGCACCGCCGAGAGTGCCCGCCGTCTGGCCGAGCGCGGCCCCAACCGGCTGGAGCTTTCGGCTGGTCGCAGCACCTGGGAGATCCTTTGGGATCAGTTCAGCAACGTGATGCTGATCATGCTGCTGGCGGTGGCGGCCGTTTCCGCCGCCGTTTCGATCCATCAGCAGGAATTCCCCAAGGACGCCATCGCCATCCTGGTGATCGTGGTTCTCAACGGCTTGCTGGGGTATCTGCAGGAGAGCAAGGCCCAACAGGCCCTGCTGGCCCTGCGCGACATGGCCCAGCCCCTGGTGCAGGTCCGCCGTGACGGCAGCTGGGAGCGGATCAGCAGCGAGCTCCTGGTCCCCGGCGACATGATTCGCCTCGAGGCGGGCGACCGGGTGCCCGCCGATGCCCGCCTGTTGGAGGAGGCCGATCTGGGGCTTCGCGAGGCGGCCCTCACCGGCGAGGCCGAGGCCGTGTTCAAGAAATCCGATCTTGTGCTCGAGGACGCCACGCCGGTCCTGGAGCGCAAGAACTGTTTGTTTCAAGGCACCGAAGTGGTGCGCGGCCGGGGTGTGGCGCTGGTCACGGCCACCGGCATGGCCACGGAACTGGGCCAGATCGCCGAGCTGATCAATACGGCCGGCGGCGAGAGCACGCCCCTTCAGCAGCGGCTCGATGGCCTGGCCAAGGTGCTGGTGGGCAGTGCCCTGGCCCTGGTGGCTCTGGTGGTGGTGCTGGGTCTGCTGATGGGCCAGGACCCGCTCAACCTGCTCGAGGTGGCGCTCTCGATGGCGGTGGCGATCGTGCCGGAGGGTCTGCCGGCCGTGATCACCGTGACCCTGGCGATCGGCACCCAGCGGATGGTGCGCCGCGCCGCCCTGATCCGCCGCCTGCCGGCGGTGGAGGGTTTGGGTTCGGTCACCGTGATTTGTTCCGACAAGACCGGCACCCTCACCCAGAACCGCCAGGTGGTGCAGGAACTCCGGGTCGGCACCGAACGGCTGGCCGTCACCGGCCATGGCTACGACCCTGCCGGCACCATCACCGCCTCACCGATGGAGTGCCCCCCAGGGGCCCGACCGGGCAGCCTGGAGGGGGCCAGCACGCTTCTGCTCCAGGCCGGCGTGCTCTGCAGTGACGCCGAACACCGCCAACTGGCCGACGGCAGCTGGGAGATTCTTGGAGACCCCACCGAGGGGGCCCTCTCGGTGGTGGCCCTGAAGGCGGGCATCGATGACTTCGAATTGCGCAGCCACTTCCGCAGGGCCGCCGAGATCCCCTTCAGCTCCGAACGGCAGCTGATGGCGGTGTGGATCGAGGATCCCAACCACGCGCTGCAGGCTCCCCTGGGCAGCAGCGCCAGCGGCAGCCCCAGCCTGCTGATCAGCAAAGGGGCCCCCGAAGTGATCATCGGCCTCTGCGATCGCTGGATCGATGGCCAAGGCGTGGTGGAAATGGGAGGGCCCCAGCAGCAGTGGTGGCTGGAGCAGGCCCGCCAGCTGGCGGGATCAGGCCTGCGGGTGCTGGCCTTCGCCTGCGCGCCCCATCACTCCAGCCCCGATGAGGCTCTGGAGGGTCAGGTGTTGCTGGGTCTGATGGCCCAGCTGGATCCGGCCCGGCCGGAAGTGGCTACGGCAGTGGCCACCTGCCGCAAGGCGGGCATTCGGCCGGTGATGATCACCGGCGACCATCCCCTCACCGCCCGGGC
>DAIQNM010000038.1:0-15012 GCA_036788375.1 Cyanobium sp. CTOTU6536
GGGCGTTACCCGGCAGGCCTGGCCATTGGGGAGCCCGGACTTTCCTCAACCGGCCAAACCCCCTGCGGAGCCAAGGCCCCTGGGTCGATTCACCGGTCGCGATCACCTCGCCTGCTTTCCAGGGATCAGGTTACGCAGTGCCCGTGGCTTGAACGCGCTCGGGCAAGGGTCAGCTGAGCACGGCCCAATCGGCTTCCATGCCGTGCCGGCAGGCTGAGGGAGGGCGAAGCCTGGCGATAGGCTGAGCCAGCATGGGGCTGTAGCTCAGCCGGATAGAGCGACGGTTTCCTAAACCGTAGGTCGTGGGTTCGAGTCCCGCCAGCCCCGTCCTCCAGAGCGCCAGGCAGTCAGGACAGCAGCTCCTGTGCTCGGGTCGTGCAGGCTTGCCGTTGCGGATCTTGGTTGGCCAGCCCTACCCCTGGAGTCCTTCCCGAGCTTGCCCACTGCCGCTAGCGTGCTCCCAGTCGCCCGGATCCGGATGACCCAGCTCCATGGCAGCCAGCTCCACGACCTGCGGCTGCGGCTGCTGGTCCAGCAGGAGAGCGAGCGCATCGCCGACAGCCAGCCCGATGAGCTTGATCTCTCGGTGGTTCAGGCCCGCACCCTGTGTTGGCTGGCGCTCCTGGCCGAGGCCCACGAGGAGCAGGCCAGCGATGCCGAGGGCCGCGGCGATGTGGAGCAGGCCATGGGCTGGTTTGCCGATGCCATGCGCCTCCGCGACGTGATCAACGTGGTGAGCTCGATCGAGATCCCCCTCCCCGCCGCCTCCGATGGATCCGACCCGGACGACTTCAGCGCCGACGAGCGCGGCCCGCTGGCGGCCTGAGGTGGTTCGCCGGTGGGTGGTGAGGAGCCTGAAAGCGGCTGTGCCGGCCGGCTTAACGCGTTTGATCACGAGGCCCTCCAGCCCTGGCAGCAGAGAGGCCATCAGGGGTTCCAGGCTTCCGCCAGGCCTGCCTAAGCCATAGCCTCCGGTTCGGTGCCATGATGGAAACCAATGCACAGAAGGGAAGCGGTGCCCGAAGAGCCCTGCCAATGCCCTGATTGCCAGCGGTTCTATCGGGAACACGATCGGCTGATCCGGGAAAACGCCAGCCTCCGCCAGCAGCAGGAGCTCAACTGGGCCGCCCTCCAATCCTTCCGCACCCTGGCCGGTCGAGTGCTGGAGGAACTGCAGAAGCAATACGGCGATGGCGAGCCGCCCGCCCCTGAGGCCCCCAGGGCCGCTGGAACAACCGCCATCGAGGCGGGCAAGACCGCTGCTGCCGCCGCACCGGCGCCCGAATCGCCGGAGGCGGAGGCCATTCATCAGGCCATGGCCGACCTGGAAAACATCAATGCCCACCTCTTCTCGATTGAGGTGCTGATGGAGCGCATCTTTGATGTGCGGGTGCCCGAGGAGGTCGAACAGAAGTTCCGTGAGGTGGCCGGGGAGCTTGCCCCCGATCCCCTCAATGCCGACCGCCTTCGCCTCAACCGCCTCCTTCACCAGACCCCCGACCTGCCCGATCGGGGTTGAGGCTGCAGCCGCCTGATCAGGCGGCTCAGCTGTCGATATCGCAGGTGATCGTGATCGGATACTCCTCGGCTTGCCAGATCCGCTCGGCGTACTCGCGGATCGAGCGGTCGGAGGAGAAGAAGCCGCTGCGGGCCGTGTTGAGCAGCGACATCCGGTTCCACACCCGCCGGCGCTGGTCGGTCCAGGTGCGATTCACCGCCTCCTGGGCCCGCAGGTAATCGGCGAAATCCGCCAGCACGAAGAAGCGGTCTTCGCCGGTGAGGTTCTGCAGCAGGGGCCGGAACATCTCGCCATCGCCATGGCTGAAATGGCCCTGCTCGATCAGCCGCAGCACCTCCTGCATCATCGGCAGGTTGGGGATCAGTTCCCAGGGCCGATAGCCCTCCTGCTGCAACATCGCGATCTCCGGCGTGGTTTTACCAAACAGGAAGAAGTTGTCCTCCCCCACCTGCTCGCGGATCTCCACATTCGCCCCATCCAGGGTGCCGATCGTGAGTGCCCCATTCATGGCGAATTTCATGTTGCCCGTGCCCGAGGCCTCCATCCCTGCCGTGGAGATCTGCTCGGAGAGATCTGCTGCCGGATACACCCGCTCACCCAGCTTGACGCTGTAGTCGGCCAGAAACACCACCCGCAGCAATTGCTCGCAGGCCGGATCGGCATTCACCATGTCGGCGATGCCATTGATGAAGCGGATGATCAACTTCGCCATCGCGTAGCCCGGCGCCGCCTTGCCGCCGAAGATCACCGTGCGGGGCGCCATGCCGGCGGTGTCGCCATTTTTGATCCGCAGGTATTGGGCCACCACCTGCAGGGCATTGAGGTGCTGGCGCTTGTATTCATGGATGCGCTTCACCTGCACGTCAAACAGGGACTGCGGATCCACCGCTACGCCCGCATGGCTATGGATGTAATTGCTCAGGTTCTCCTTCACCGCCAGCTTCGTGGCACCCCAGCGCTCCAGGAAGGCGTGGTCGTTGGCGAAGCGCTCCAGCCCCCGCAGTTTGGAAAGGTCGGCCACCCAGCCCGGACCCACCGCCTCATCCAGCAGGGCTGATAGCCGCGGGTTGGCCAGCGCCACCCAACGCCGTGGCGTGACGCCATTGGTGACATTGGTGAACTTCTGGGGCCACAACTCGGCGAATTCCGGGAAGAGCTCGCTTTTGACGAGTTCGCTGTGCAGGGCAGCCACACCGTTGACGTGGTGGCTGGCGATGGTGGCCAGGTGGGCCATCCGCACTGCCTTGCGGCCCTCATCATCGATGATCGAGAGCTTGCGCAGGATTTGGTCGTTGCCGGGATACTTCAGCCTCACCTGTTGCATGAAGCGGCGGTTGATCTCACAGATCAATTCGTAGTGGCGTGGCAGCAGGTTGCTGAACAGATCCACCCCCCACTTCTCCAGCGCCTCCGGCAGCAGGGTGTGGTTGGTATACGATAGCGAACGGGTGGTGATCGACCAGGCCGCATCCCACTCCAGGTGCTTGTCATCAATCAGCAGGCGCATCAGCTCCGCCACCGCGATGGCCGGGTGGGTATCGTTGAGCTGCACGGCCCAGTGGTCGTGAAACTCCTCCACCGGGATGCCCCGCTGCTCGAGGTTGCGGAGCATGTCCTGCAGGGAGCAGCTCACAAAAAAGTGCTGCTGCTTCAGCCGCAACCGCCGGCCCTCATCGGTGCCGTCGTTGGGATAGAGCACCTTGGAGAGGGTTTCCGTGCCGACCTTCTCCTCCACGGCGCCGTAGTAATCGCCGATATTGAAGGCGTAGAAATCGAAGCTTTCGGTGGCATCCGCCCGCCATAGCCGCAGCCGGTTGCAGGTGTTGACCCGGTAGCCCAGCACCGGCACATCGTGGGGCACCCCGATGGCGTGCTCGGCTGGAATCCAACGCACCCGGTGGGCGCCCAGCTCATCCCGATAGGTCTCGGTGCGGCCGCCAAAGCCGACGAAGCAGGAATGCTCCGGGTGGGGAATCTCCCAAGGCCAGCCGCCCTTGAGCCATTTATCGGTGATCTCCACCTGCCAGCCATCGCGGATCAGCTGGTCGAAGATGCCGAATTCGTAGCGAATGCCATACCCCGTGGCCGGGATCTGGAGCGAGGCCAGCGATTCCAGGAAGCAGGCCGCCAGGCGACCCAGGCCGCCGTTGCCCAGTCCAGGTTCCTCCTCCACATCGAGGAAATCCTCGATGTCGATGATGCCGAAGCGGCGGATCGCCTCCGCGGCCTCCTCCTGGATGCCCAGCATCAACAGGTTGTTGCCCAACTGGGGGCCGATCAGGAATTCGGCCGAAAGGTAGGCGACCACGCGGGTGGGACTGGCCGCGATCGCCTCGATGCCCGCCAAGTAGCGGGTCATCAGCCGGTCCCGAACTGCATAGCTCAGGGCCATGTAGAGGTCGTGCCGACTGGCGCTGGGGGCCAGCTTGCCCAGTGTGTAAAACAAATGGTCGGTCATCCCGTCGAACACGTGTTCGGCGGTGAGCCCACTGCGCACCGGCTCCGCAAAGCATCCGGGGGTGGGCAGGCGCAGATTGCGGGCCCGGGGTTCGGTCGAGGTCATGGCGCGCTCCTGAGATCCCCGTTTTATGGGAGCCCCTGCCATGGGAGCCCTCAAGCAGACCGTAGCCGTCGCTGCGGTTGTCGGATCTGATCATTGCGTTCAGATCAGCAACCAAACACGCTGGGGGCCGCCCTAAGGTCGCCTCCACCAGCCCTGTGGTTGCCCTGCGGGTGGCCCCTCCGGCTTCCGCCCCCGCGTCCGTGTTGATCGCGCTGCTTTCGCTTTTCCCCCACCCGGCTTCCCTCGCGCCGCTCGTCGCCTTGCCACCCCTGTGGGCGGCCCTGCCCGCCCTGCTGCTCCAGGCGGGACCCGAATCGATCAGCAACCACAGCATCGAGGTGGCCGAAACCCTCATTCAGGTGGGGCGCTTCCTGGTGATCTTTCTGGCTGCCCGTGCCCTCGCCGAAGCGATGGTGCGGCTCCAGCTCCCCACCATCCTGGGGGAACTGCTGGCCGGGGGGCTGATCGGCGTTTCGGGTTTCCACCTGCTGGTCCCCCCCGAAACCGGCGCCCGACTGAACCACTGGATCCTCGATTTTGTGGCGGCCCTCTCCGGGGCTACCCCCGATCTGGTGCAAACCCTCTACACCGAGAGCTTTCCGGGGTTGCAGCAGGTGTCCTTGCTGGGCCTTTATGCCCTGCTCTTCCTCACCGGCCTCGAGAGCGAACTCGATGAACTGGTGGCGGTGGGCCTGCAGGCCACCACCGTGGCCGTGACCGGCGTGGTGTTGCCCTTTGTGCTTGGAACCCTGGGACTGCATTTTCTCTTCCATGTGCCGCTGGTGCTGGCGGTCTTCGCCGGGGCTGCCCTCACCGCCACCAGCATCGGCATCACCGCCAGCGTGTTTAGCGAGCTCGGTTGGCTGCGCAGCCGCGAGGGCCAGATCGTGATCGGCGCCGCCGTGCTCGATGACATCCTCGGCATCGTGATCCTGGCGGTCGTGGTGAGCCTCGCCGGTGGCGATTCCTTTGCCCTGGCCCCGATCCTGCGGCTGGTGGTGGCCGCCATCGTGTTTGTGGCCGCCGCCCTCTGGCTCAGCCGCACCGCCGCTCCTGCCTTCGACTGGCTGCTCGATCGCCTTAAAGCCCCTGGTGAGGTGGTCGTGGCCGGCTTCGTGGTGCTGATCCTCTGCTGCTTCTGTGCCCAGGCGATTGGCTTAGAGGCCGCCCTGGGGGCCTTCGCTGCCGGCCTCATCCTCAGCCGCTCCCGCCACACCGAGGCGATCCAGGAAACCGTGAAGCCGCTGGTGGCCCTCTTCGCCACCGTGTTCTTCGTGCTGATCGGCACCGGCATGGACCTCTCGGTGCTCAATCCCCTGGACCCCGCTAACCGTGAGGGTCTGGTGGTGGCTGCCTTCCTGCTAGCTGTGGCGGTGATCGGCAAGCTGGCCGCCGGCTGGAGCTACTGGAGCCTCCTGCCCACCCGGCGACTGGTGGTGGGCCTCGGCATGCTCCCCCGCGGCGAGGTGGGGTTGATCTTCCTAGGCCTGGGCACCCAGGCCGGCATCCTCACCCCGGCCCTGGAGGCCGCCATTCTGCTGATGGTGATCGGTACCACCTTCCTGGCCCCGATCCTGCTCAGACTGGTGATCTCCTCCCCGGCGACCGGCGTTGTCGAGCAACCCCTCTGAAGGTGGCCTTTCCGCCCTGGTGCGTCGTTGGGGCTTCAGCGCCGCAGGCTGGCGGGACAACCGCCACGGCGAATGGTGGCTGGCAACCCAGCTGCTGCTGATCGCTGCCCTGCTGCTGCCCGCCTGGCCGGCTCCGGCGGCCCTGGGGCTGGCCTGGCCGCTGGCGTTGCGGTTGGCTGGTGGGGCCTTGTTGTTGCTCGCTTTGGTGGGGGCCGTCCGCTCGTTGCTGGGGCTCGGCGCCAGCCTCACGCCCCTGCCCGAGCCGATGGTCGGCGCGGCCCTGGTCACCGAGGGGCCCTACGCCCACTGCCGCCATCCCCTCTACCGCCAGATCCTGCTGGGCGCCCTGGGCATGGCCCTGCTGCTCGGCAGCGCCTTGCACGTTGCGCTGCTGTTTGCCCTGGCGGCGGTGTTGGGGGGCAAGGCTCGCCGGGAGGAGCGCTCCCTGGTGGCCCTCCATCCTGGATATGCGGCCTACCGCGCCGCCACCCCCGCCATCGTGGCCCACCTTCCCTGGCTCGACTGGCGCTGATTCCCTTTGCTGGCTGGGGCGCCCTGGTTTTAGGCCCGGCTCGCCAGGCTCCAGAACAGGCTCCATAGGGCCACCACCAGCCCCAGGCTCGAGGCCCAGCCGGGGCCCAAGGCCCACCCCAGCACCAGCTCTGCCCCCAGCCCCGCCCCGAGGGCCAGGATCAGGCTGCAGAACACCAGCACCAAGGCCTGGGAGCCCTCCGCCAGGCCCGTGGCGCTGAGGCGCTCCTCGAGGGGGGCCAGAGGCAGGCTCAGGGGCAGGTAGAGGGCCAGGGCCCAAAAGGCGACGCCCGACAGCAGCGGGCGCCATTCGGCGAAGGAAGGGGGCATCGGGGGGCTGGCGGCCGGCAGGGCACGCCGCGGCAGGCGGTGATCGCTTTGGGCTTCTTAGCATCGTCCCTCCACTCCCTGGCCGCCTTGATTCCTGTAGCCAAGCCTGGTTCCGCCGTTGCCACCGGAGCGGCGGCGGCCGGTGCTGCTCCGGCCCCCCTGGCCGCCGGGGTTCCGATCAGCTGGACCTACGACGGCCATGCCGTCCATGCCCTGCGGGCGGCGCCCGAGCGGCCCGAAGGTCCCGCCGTGCTGCTGGTGCATGGTTTTGGCGCCTCCACCGACCACTGGCGCCATAACATCCCCGCCCTGGCGGCGCGCCATGAGGTGCATGCCATTGACCTGCTCGGTTTTGGCCGCAGTGCCAAGCCTGAAGGGTTGCCCTACGGCGGTCCCCTCTGGCGCGACCAGTTGATGGCCTACGTGGCTGAACAGATCGGCCGCCCCACCGTGCTGGTGGGCAACTCCCTCGGCGGCTACGCCGCCCTAGCGGCCGCCGCCTCCTTGGGCGATAAGGCCGCCGGGGTGGTGCTGCTCAATGCCGCCGGCCCCTTCAGCCAAGAGCAGGCACCCCCGCGCGGCTGGGGGGCCATCGCTTCCCGCACCATTGGCGGCGCGTTGCTGCGCAGCCCGATCGTGCAGCGGCTGATCTTTGAAAACCTGCGGCGGCCGGCCACGGTGCGCCGCACCCTCAACCAGGTGTACATCGATCGCACCAACGTCGATGAGGAGCTGGTGCAAGCCATCCTGCGTCCCTCCCGGGATCCGGGTGCCTTCGGGGTGTTCCGCACCGTGTTCGACATCCCCAGTGGTGAGCCCCTCGATCCCCTCTTCGCCCGGCTGAATTGCCCGCTGCTGTTGCTCTGGGGGATCCGCGATCCCTGGATCAATGCCCCGGGCCGCCGCGCCACCTTTCAGCGCCATGCCCCCGCCGCCACCACCGAGGTGGTGCTGGAGGCCGGCCATTGCCCCCACGACGAAGTGCCAGGGCCGGTGAACGCGGCCCTGCTCGAGTGGCTGGCTGGCCTTGGCGGCTCCGCCGCCGGCGAGTTGCCATCGGGCTCTGGGGAACAGAACCTGCCCGCCAAGCCCTGAGCGGCCTGGATCATTGGGGGGGGCAGGCGCAGGCCCGGACCCCGTCTTGTCAGGAGGCTGTCGGAACGATCCAGCAGCGGATGGATGCCAGTCGCAGCAAAGCTTTAGGTGCCGAACACCCTTGCTGCGGCGCCCACAGCGGGCCTGGCCACGCCAGGCAGGCGGCCTGGGGCCAGTTGGAGCTTGGGATCGAAGCGGGCCTTCACCAGCTCGATCAGGGCGCGGGAGGGGGCATCCTCCCAGGCAGGAATGGGGCTGGCAGACCCTGGATCCGGTGCGGGCGGTTGGCGCAGCACCGCCAGGTGGCCCCCCAGCGCACGGCAATGGCGCCGCAGGGCCTCGACCCGGGCGGGTGTGAGGGCGGTGGCCGTCCCCCAGGCCATGCCCAGGCCGCTGCCGGCCGCCAGGTCCACCGGCAGGTCGGCCAACTCCTCCAACGTCAGCAGTTCGCCGATCCGGGTGGGGGTGACCCCGAGGCGCAGCAGCCAGGCCGCCGGATCGCTTTCCGATGGCTGGGCGGGCAGCCGGGCAGCGGCCAAGAGCGCCTCCAGCTCGCCGGATTGGCAGCGTTGCCGCCGGATGTCTGGGGCGCTGGCCAGGCCTTCCAGCTGCTCCTCCAGGCAGGCGGCGTTGACGCTGGCCAGGCCCAGCAGCAGCAACGGCTCCGCTCCCAGGCCCGCCGCGGCCGCCAGGGTGGCGCTCCAGAGGTCGATCCGCTCGGGGCTCAGGCCGGAGCGCAGCAGGACGCCCACCTGCTCCACCAAGGTTTCCAGGGGGCCGCGCAGCAGTAGGCCGGCCCGGTGCTGCGGCAGGGGCATGGTGCGCAGGGTCACCGCCGTGATCAGGCCAAGGCTGCCCCAGCTGCCGGCGAATAGCCGCATCAGGTCGTAGCCGGCCACGTTTTTCACCACCTTGCCGCCGGCATTGGCGGTCACGCCATCGCTGCGGAGGATGCGGATGCCGATCAGCTGGTCGCGCACGCCGAGGTAGCGCTGGCGGTAGCCCCCCGCCAGCCCCCGTGCCACCAGGCCGCCGATGCTTCCTTGGCCCCGGGATTCGGATTCCGCTCCGGCGGCGGCGTCAGCTGGGGGCGGGATGGGGGGTGGGTCCACCGCCAGCCACTGCCCGTGGAGTGCCAGGGCCTCCTGCAACTCCACCAGTGGTGTGCCAGCCGCCACGGTGATGGTGAAGTCGCCCGGGTTGTGCTCCTGGATTCCCCGCAGCTTCGCCGCGCTCACCACGTTGCATGGCTGGCGCAGCGGTGCGCCCCAATCGAGGCGGCTGGCCAGGCCGGCGGGCAGCCAGGGGGTGCCCTCATGGTGCAAATCCCGCACCAGATCCGGCAGGTCGCTGGGGTCGGGAACGATCACGGCACGATGGTGCCATGGCGGCTTGCCCTTTTCCCTTGCCAGTGCCCCAACCCCGTGAGTTCGAGCCCCTTGATGCCGCAGGCAACGGCGGCCAGCAAGTCATGGCCCCCGACCCTTCCTGCCCGGCGGGGGAGCCAAAGCCGCTTGGGGGTTCGGGCGGCGGCGATAGCGGCGATCGGCTCAAGGTGATCGTCTTCGACGACGACCCCACCGGCTCCCAGACCCTTCACGGCTGCCCGCTCTTGCTGCGCTGGGATCCGGCCAGCCTGGCGGCGGGACTCCGCCATCCCTCCCCTTTCCTCTTTCTTCTCGCCAACACCCGGGCCCTCGCTCCGGCCGCCGCCCGCAGCCGGGTGGAGGAGATCTGCCGGCTCCTGGTGCCCGCGATCGAGGCCGCCCACGCCGCCGGCCTGATCGATCGCTGGCTGGTGGTGAGCCGCGGCGATTCCACCCTGCGGGGCCATTTCCCGCTGGAGGTGGAGGCGATCGCGGCAGCATTGGGCCCCTTCGCGGCCACCTTCCTGGTGCCCGCCTTCCTGGAGGGCGGCCGCACCACCGTGGATGGCGTGCACCTGCTGGAGGGCCGGCCTGTGCACGAGAGCCCCTTTGCCCGTGATCGGATCTTCGGCTACACCAGCAGCTTTCTGCCCGACTGGGTGGCGGAAAAGACCGCCGGTCGCCTAGCGGCCGAGCGGGTTGGCCGGCTCGGCCTGGCCGAGTTGGAGGGCGGTGGAGAGCCCCTGCGGGCCCGTCTGGCGATGTTGGCGGCGGGGCAGCCAGGCGGCGCATCGGCCGCGGGGGCGCTGGTGGCGGTGGATGCCACCCGGCCAGAGCATCTGCAGGCCCTGGGCACAGCCCTGCGGGAGAGCCTGGTCGCGGCGGAGGGCGAGGCTGCCCCACCAGCCCGTTTTCTGGTTCAGAGCGCCGCCAGCCTGCTCAATGGCCTGGTGCCCCTGCCGCCCCAGCCCCTGCCCGGGGCTGCCCTGGCCGCCCTGCGCCGCAGGGGCGGCCAGGGCCTGCCCCTGCCCGGGCTGGTGCTGGTCGGTTCCCATGTGCCTTTGGCCGATGCCCAGCTGCAGGCCCTGTTGGCCGAGGCGGGCTGCGGCGGGGTGGAGGTGCCAGTGGCCCGGGTTCATCGGGTCCTGGAGGGTCCCTTGCCGGATCGGTTGCTGGCCTCTTTGGAGCAGGAGTGGCAGGAGCGGCTGGAGGCCCTGCTGGCGGCTGGCCTCACGCCCGTGTTCCACACCAGCCGGGGTGAACTGGTCTGCCGCCATGCCGAGGAACGCCGCCTGCTGGGTCTGGCCCTGGCCAGCTCCATGGCCCGGGTGGTCGCTCGTTTGGCGCCCGGGCTGGGCTACGTGATCAGCAAGGGCGGCATCACCAGCCACACCCTCCTGGCCGAGGGGCTGGCCTTGGCGGCGGTGGAACTCCAGGGCCAGATGATGCCGGGCCTCTCCCTGGTGCTCGCACCCGAACCTCCAGGGGGCGATTCCGGCGGGGTGCCCGGTGCGGTGGGCCTGCCGGTGCTCACGGTGCCGGGCAACCTCGGCCAGGGCGACACCCTGGTGCAACTCTGGCGCCAACTGGAGGCCGGCGGGGTTTAGACGGCGGTTGCTGCGCCGGTCAGCCCCCCTCCAGGCTCCGCCTCAGCAGTTCCACCGGATGGAGCACCGGGATGGGCCTTGGGGTGGCCCCCATGTGGCTGCGGATCTGGAGGGTGCACCCGATGTTGGCGCTCACGGCCAGCTCGGCGCCGGTGCCGGCCAGATCGGTGGCCTTGATGCGCCCCAGTTCGGCGGCCTCCTCAGGTTGCACCAGGTTGTAGATGCCGGCGCTGCCGCAACAGACCCCCGCCTCGGTGGCTTCCAGCAGGCGCACGTGGGGGATGTGGCGCAGTAGGGAGCGCGGTTGGTCGCGCAGGCCCTGGCCGTGCAGCATGTGGCAGGCATCGTGGTAAGCGAGACCTAGGGGCCGTTCGGCCGTGGCGGGGCTGCCATCGGCGTGGCGCAGCGGTTGGAGGGCAGCGCGGAAGGCTTCGCTGGGCCCCACCCGATCCAGGAACTCCTGGATGTCGGCCACCTGGGCGGCGAAGCTGGCCGGTGCGTTTTCCGAGGCCACCGGTCGCTGGGGGTTGGCTTCTGGGGCCAGGATCTCGCCGTAGTGCTTCAGGGTGTGGCCGCAGCCGGAGGCCGCTACCAGCACCGCATCGAGGGGCTCCGGGCCCGCCGCTTTGCCTTCGCCGATCACCGCCGCGAAGGAGGCCATCAGGTCGGTGGCCAGCTCGCAGGTCTGCTCCAGCTCGCCCTGGTGGTGGGTCACGGCGCCGCAGCAACCCTGGTCGGGGGGGATCACCACCTCGATGCCGTTGGCGCTCAGCACCCGGATCGCTGCCGCATTGACGGCTGGATCAAAAAGCCGCTGCACGCAGCCCAGCACCAGGCCCACCCGGTAGCGCCGTTCCCCCTGGGCGGGCACCACCACGGGCAGCGCGTCGCGGAAGGCCTCCGGGGCCAGGGGCGGCAGCAGGCTCTCGAGCGCTTCCACCTGGGGCCCGAACAGCCGGGTGAAGCCGCTGCGGCGCGCCAGGGCCTGCAGGGGGGTGCCGGCGTAGGCCCGCAGGGGGGTGAGCACCGCCCGCAGGCGGTTGGGGTAGGGAAGCAGGCTGAAGAGGAGGCGGCGGAAGGCCCGTTGGGCCGGGGTGCGCAGCTCGGGGGCGTTGAGTTTGGGCCGGGTGGCCTCGATCAGCTGGTCGTAGCGCACACCCGAGGGGCAAGCCGTCACGCAGGCGAAGCAGCCCAGGCAGCTGTCGAAGTGCTTCGCCACGGTGGCATCGAGTTCCAGGCTGCCGGCTTCGATCGCCTTGAGGGTGTGGATCCGGCCGCGGGGTGAATCCATCTCCGTGGCCAGCACCCGGTAGCTGGCACAGGTGGGCAGGCAGAAGCCGCAGTGCACGCAGGGGTCGGCTGCGGCAATCACCGCCGGGAAGGCGGGGGCTGTTGTGTTGGGCCCAGGGGCCACCGCTACAGGAGGGCCGTGGATAGCGGCGGAGTGGTCGGTGCGATTAGGCATGGGGGCAGTCTGCCGGGTGCGGTTCCCTTCAGCGGGGAGGGCCTCAGCGGATCGGTTGGGATCTGGATCCCCCAGCTTTCGGCCTGGCAGAGCGACTCTGCGCAGGGCCCAGGTGGGCCCTGGCTCACCCCCCGAAGTGCCGCACCACCGCTTCGGCAAACCCCGAGCAGCTCACCGGCTCCACCCGCGGCTCCATCAGGCGGGCCAGGTCGTAGGTGACCTCGCCATTGGCGATGGCGGCGCTGAGGCCAGCGGTGATCAGGTCGGCGGCCTCTTGCCAGCCCATGAATTCGAGCATCATCACGCCGCTGAGGATCACCGAACCGGGGTTGATGCGGTCGAGGCCGGCGTGCTTGGGGGCGGTGCCGTGGGTGGCCTCGAAGATCGCGGCGTTGTCGCCGATGTTGGCGCCGGGGGCCATGCCCAGGCCGCCCACCACGGCCGCGGCGGCATCGGAGATGTAGTCGCCGTTGAGGTTCAAGGTGGCGAGCACGGAGTAGTCGGCCGGGCGGGTCTGGATCTGCTGGAAGATGCTGTCGGCGATGCGGTCATCGACCAGCACCATCTGCTTCCACTGGCCGTTGCCATGGCTGCTGCCGATGGCATCGAGCACCCCCTTCACCTCGCTGCACACCGCCGCCTGCTTCTCGGGGGTGAGGGCGTCGAAGCCGGGCTCGATCATGCGGGCGTTGGCCTCGAGGCTGAGGCCGGGATCGGCCTCCAGGTTGCCCAGGATCCAGCTTTCGCGCTCGGTGATGCACTCAGCGCGGAATTCCGTGGTGGCCAGCTCGTAGCCCCAGTCGCGGAAGGCACCCTCGGTAAACTTCATGATGTTGCCCTTGTGCACCAGGGTCACGTGGCGCTTGTCGCCCTCCAGGCGCAGGGCGTGCTGGATCGCCTTGCGGATGTGGCGCTGGCTGCCGTGCTTGCTCACCGGCTTGATGCCAATGCCAGCGCCCTCAGGGATTTGGCGCTTGCCCAACTTGCCGTTGGCGGGGATGACTACCTCATTGAGGTGCTTGATCAGCTCCAGGCAGACCGGATCGCTGGCTTCCCACTCGATACCCATATAGATGTCTTCGGTGTTCTCGCGGTACACGAGCACGTCGAGATCCTGGGGCCGCTTGTGGGGGCTGGGGGTGCCTGCGTAGTAGCGGCAGGGGCGTACGCAGCAATAGAGGTCGAAGATCTGGCGCAGGGCGACGTTGAGGGAGCGGATGCCACCGCCCACCGGGGTGGTGAGGGGCCCCTTGATCGCGACGCCGTAGTCCTCGATGGCGGTGAGGGTGTCCTGGGGCAGGTACTGGTAGGTGCCGTAGAGCTCGCAGGCCTCGTCGCCGGCGTAGACCTTGAACCACTCAATCCGGCGCGCGCCGCCGTAGGCCTTGGCGACCGCCGCATCCAGCACCCGCTGGGTGGCGGGCCAGATGTCCACGCCGGTGCCGTCGCCGCGGATGAAGGGGATGATCGGATCGTTGGGCACCAGTGGCTGGCCGTTCTCGAAGCGGATGGCGGTGCCGCTGGAGGGGGCGGTGAGCTTCTCGTAGGTGGCCATGGAGCGCCCGGCGCAGGGTGAATCGGCGCGAGCCTATGCCTGCGGGCGGGCGCAGAAGGTTTGTGGTGATCGGCAGGGGGGCCGGCTGTGTGGTTGGAACGGCCCGGCGCTGGCGAGCAACTGCCCCTGCGGCTGCGGACCCCGGTCGGTTGGCGCCAATCGTTTGGTGCGGGGGCCGCAACCGACCGGTCCAATCCCCGGCGTTGTTCAGCAGGATGGATCCCATGAATGCAGCGGACCAGGCCCACAGTCCGGAGCTGGCCCAGGCCATCGCCTCGGCCGTGACCCTTTTCCGCGTGGCCTTTCCAGACGCCCGGGCCAACCTCACCCCGTGGCGCGACGATCCCCAGACCCGTCGGTTCGATGCGCGGGACCACCTGGATTTCTCCCTCCATTTCCCCGGCTGGAGTCCGCGGCTCGAATCCCGGTCCCTGCTTGTGCAGCTGCAGCTTGAAGGCTCTCCCCAGGGCGCTCGGTCCGCCCGGCCGCGCCTCCTGGGCGTTTTGATTCGGGGCCTGACCTATGAATCCGAACGCTGGCGCTTCACCACCCTCGGCGATTGGCAACCCTCTGGCTCCCATCTGCCCCACCCCGCCGTGGTGGACACGTTGCAGGGGCTTTGTCGTGGGCTCTTTGAGCTGTTTGGTGCGGCGCCGGCGCAGTATCGGGATGGGGGAGGTCTGGCGGCCTAGGCCAGGCGGTCATCCCCGTTCAGGTGGCCTGGTTGGGAAGCCTGGTCATTCGCGGCAAACGGCGCTCTTTCGCCCGGTCGCCCTGGCGCCGTAACCCTTCGCAACCTTGCCGCCCTGGGCTTGAACACCGCGCCTACGGTGACCTGTCTGCTCCCGCCGCGTTCCAAGCGCCCCGCCGAAGATGTCTGTCGCCCTGGCTTCCCAGCTCCGTGAGGGAACGAAGAAGGCCCACACCATGGCCGAGAACACCGGCTTTGTGAGCTGCTTCCTCAAGGGCGTGGTGGATAAGGCCAGCTACCGCACCCTGGTGGCCGACCTCTGGTTCGTCTACAGCGCTATGGAGGAGGAGATCGGCCGCCTCGCCGACCATCCCGTGGTGGGTCCGATCAACTTTGCGGCCCTTAACCGCCGCGAATCGCTCGAGCAGGACCTCGCTTTCTACTTCGGCTCCGACTGGCGCAAGCAGATCAGGGCCACCCCCGGTGCCCAGGAGTATGTGGCCCGCATCCACCGCATCGCCAAGGAATCCCCCGAGCTGCTGGTGGGCCACCACTACACCCGTTACATCGGCGACCTCTCCGGCGGCCAGATCCTCAAGAACATCGCCCAGAAGGCCATGGGGCTCGGCGAGCACGATGGCCTGCGCTTCTACGAGTT
>DAIQNM010000039.1:0-433 GCA_036788375.1 Cyanobium sp. CTOTU6536
GCACAGCAACACCCGGGCGATGCGGTTCAGCAACGAGGGCTGGTGGCTCTGCTGGCTCATGGGGCGACTTGCAGGACGACAGGACGGCGCGCGTTCGTGGCGATGCAAACGCAGAGGGCTATCGCTCCTCTGCTGCATGGTTTATCAAGAAGGAGCTGATCATCGACTCCATGCCTTTCTGGGTGCGGCCATGGGGTCTGAGGCCCTGCTCGGCCCATACGCGATCGAGCTCCTGGCGAAGCCCCTCGGGAATCCAGCAGGACAGCACGACCTTGCCTTCCCGGCTGGAGGTGCAGTGGCGCTCAGGAGTGGACATCGAGAAGGCTTGTGCACATGTGCACACTTTGCCGGAGAAGGGGCGCTGCCGCAGCGGCATGGCCACCGTCGATCGGGCAGAATGAGAACCGTTCTCGCCGCTGGCGGTCCATGGATC
>DAIQNM010000039.1:443-14907 GCA_036788375.1 Cyanobium sp. CTOTU6536
GGCGTGGACAGGGAGGAGAGTTGTGCACATTCAGACAACTCTGCCTGATAGGGGGGGTGCTGCCTCGGCGACACGGTCAGCGCCGATCGGGCAGAATGAGAATCGTTCTTGCTGGTGGTCCATGGATCAGCGGGCCATCCAGGTCCCCGTCACGCTGCTGACCGGCTTCCTCGGCGCCGGCAAGACCACCCTCCTAAACCACATCCTCAGCAACCAGCAGGGGCTGCGCAGCGCTGTGCTGGTTAATGAGTTCGGGGAAGTCGGCATCGACCACGAGCTCGTGGTCGCCACCAGCGAGTCGATGGTGGAGCTCAGCAACGGCTGCATCTGCTGCTCGATCAACGGCGAGCTGCAGGAGGCCGTGCACCGCGTGCTGGAGCGGCCCGAGCCGATCGATCTGATCGTGGTGGAAACCACCGGGCTGGCCGATCCCCTGCCGGTGGCGCTCAGCTTCATGGCCGGGGACCTGCGCGACCGGCTGCGACTCGATTCGATCATCACCGTGATCGATGCCGAACACTTCAGCGCCACGGCCCTCGAGAGCCCGATCGCCCGTGCCCAGGTGGTGTACGGCGACATCCTGCTGCTCAACAAGGCCGACCTTGTCGATGAGCAACGGCTCAACGCGGTGGAGGCCGAACTGCGGGCGATCAAGACCGACACTCGCATCTTGCGGGCCAGCCGCGGTGAGGTTCCCCTTGGGCTGCTGCTGAGCGTGGGGCTATTCGAGAGCGATCGTCTGGCCTCGCTCCATGCCCAGGAGGAGTCCCGTGAACAGCTGACCAACGACGGGCACCACGGCCATGCGCACCCCCACGGAGAGCACCATCACCACCACGAGCACGAGCATCAACATCACGAGCCTCACCACCACCCCCGCACCCCGGAGCTGGAAGGCTTCAGTTCCGTGAGCCTGGCGGTGGATGCGCCCTTTGACCTGCGCCGCTTTCAGCATTTCCTCGATAACCAGCTGCCTGAATCGGTGTTCCGCGCCAAAGGGGTGCTCTGGTTCCGCGAGAGCAACCGTCGCCACCTGTTTCACCTCTGCGGCAAGCGCTTCACGATCGATGATTCCGATTGGCCTGAGGGCTCAGAGCGCCACACCAAGGTGGTGGCGATCGGCAAAGGCCTCGATCAGGCAGCGCTGAGGGCCCAGCTGGAGGCCTGCGTAGCGGTGCCATGAGCCCGACCCTGCTGATTTCCGGCCCTCCCGGCTGCGGCAAGACCAGCTGGATCCTGAATCGGATCAGGAACCACCGGGGCCCCTGTGCCTTTCTGCGTTTAGTGGGCTATCCCGACGAGGGCCTGCTCCAGGCCCGAGACGGCGGCATCGATCTGGCCTGGTTGCAGGATCAATACCCAGGGCTGCTGGATCTGGCTGACCCTGACCAGGCTCTGGCACCCAGACCCGCCAACCTGCTGGCCCTGATCGAACTGCCCCAGTTCCAGCCGCCAGCGGACTCGGGGTTGGCCGGGGTCGATCGCCGCGTGATTCCCCAGCTTGAGGCCATGCATCTCTGCCCGGATGAGCATCTGCACTTCGGGCGTGACGACCTGTTGCCCCGACAGGACACCCTGGATTTCAACAGCCTGCAGGCCTTGGAGAGGAACCTGGCGGGAAGCGTGTGGGATCCGGCCAGCCTCAGCAGCTTCTGGTTTGAACTGGTGAACGGTGCCTATGGCGATGTGTATCGCGCCAAGGCCCTGATGAACCTGCCCGATGGCCAGGCCTTCTTCTGCAACTGGATGGTGAGCCGGGAGGGCTCCCAGTTTCTGCCTTTGCAGTCGATCGCCCCGCCCGACTGTCGCCCGCAGCGCCTGTCGCGCCTGGTGGTGCAGGGCAAGGATCTCGATCCCGCCGCCATCGAGGTCACCCTCGCCGACTGCCTGCTCAGCGATGCCGTGCTGGAGCTGCAGCAGGCTCCCCTGCGCCAACGCCAATCCTCACCGTCCGCCTGATCGCCATGCCCCATGCCGTGATCTCCTGCCTGCACGCCAACCTGGCCGCCCTGGAGGCCGTGCTCGCCGACATCGACCAGCAGGGCATCGACACCATCACCTGTCTGGGGGATCTGGTGGGCTATGGCCCCCAGCCCAACGAGGTGGTGAACCTGGTGCGTCAGCGGGCGATTCCCAGCTGCCAGGGCTGCTGGGATGAGGACATCATCGAGGGCCTCAACGCCTGCGACTGCAGCTATCCCTCCCAGCTCGCAGAGCGGCGGGGCCATCTGGCCCACCAGTGGACTGCCGAACAGCTGAGCGAGGAGAACAAGGCCTTTCTGGCCAGCCTGCCGATGTCGCTGCGGCGCGATCGACTGCTGTTCGTGCATGGCAGTCCGAACAGTCAGCACGAATACCTGCTGCCTGATATGGATGCCTTTGCGGCCCTGGAGCGGGTGGAGAGCGCCGCCGCCGAGACGTTGTTCTGTGGCCACACCCACCGGCCCTATGTGCGGGAGCTGCGGGATGGGTCGATCCGGGTGCGAGTGCAGGACGGTGCAGCCAGCGGCGGCCCATCCGTGCAAAGAGACATCAATTGGCCGATGCACCGCATCATCAATGCCGGCTCGGTGGGTGAGCCGCGCCACGGCAATACCAACGCCACCTATGTGATTCACCACGAAGACACGGACGACGTGGAGATCCGCGAGGTGCCATACGACGTGGAGCGCACCTGCCGCGCCATCATTGAGTCGGGCCTGCCGCCGATCTTCGCCTGGCGCCTCCGCCATGGCTTCGAGTACGCCGAGCGGGCCGATGACGCCAGCCACGTGTGTGAGCGCTGATGGCACGCTGGGCCCTGATCAGTGGACTGCGCGGAGATTTGGAGGCCTATGAGGCCATCCAGACCGATCTGCGCCACACCCGGCGGGTGGACACCCTGTTTGTGCTGGGGGATGTGATCGGCCCTGAGCGGGAGTGCGATGCCCTGCTGAACCGGTTGCAACAGCCGCGCCGCGGCGAGCTGGAGCCGCAGTGCCTCTACGGCTGGTGGGAGGACCAGCTGCTGGCCGAGCGTGGCTACCGCGGCGAGCGGCGAGCCGATGCCCTGCGCCTTGGCCAGGGGGAGCCGGCTGTGGATGCCCTGCTTCAGGCGGTTGATCCCGGCCACATGGGCTGGCTGGCGGCGCTGCAGTTGGGCTTCATCGAGCTCGACTGCGCCCTGCTGCACGGCAGCTCCGCCTCTGTCGACGACAGCCTGGGTCCGAACAGCTCACCGCTGCTGCTGCTGGATCGCCTCACCCGTATGGAGGTGAACCGGTTGTTCACCGCCCGCAGCGGCCAGCAGTTCCGCCTCGAGCTCAGCGGCGGTGGAATTGAATCCCAGGTGCGGGATCTGGAGGGCCAACGGCACCAGCAGCAGAGCGTTCCCCAGCGCCAGGTGATCGGCATCGGCGCCGGCGTCCATTACACCCTCTACGACCCCGGCAGCGATCGCCTCGATTTCCTGATCGCCGGCAGCAAACCCCAGCAACGGGCGCGGGGGTTTGCATGACGCCGCAGCTGGGGGGGACTCTGGAGTCCCTGCAGGTTGACCTGGTCGGGCGACAGCTGCGCCTGGTGCTGGAGCGCCGGGGGCCGGCGGCGGCCCCCCTTTGGCTGCTGTTGCCGGCGCTGAGCACCGTGTCGAGCCGGGGGGAATGGAAACCGTTGGCCGAGGCGGTGGCTGATCAGCGCCAGCTGGTGAGCTTCGACTGGCCCGGTTTCGGCGACAGTGACCGCCCTGCGATGCCCTACGACGCCGCCCTACTGCGCTCGGCGCTGCGGGCGGTGCTTTCCTACCTGCGCACCACCACCCGGCAGCGCCCCACCGTGATCGCCGCCGGCCACAGTGCCTCGGTGGCCCTGGGGCTGGCGAGCGAATGGTCCGGGCTGTGGCAGGAGCTCGTGCTGGTGGCCCCGACCTGGCGCGGCCCTCTACCAACAATGACCGGCTGGCCGTCGCAGCGGTTCGGCTGGCTGCGGCGTCTTGTGGCAGCCCCATGGATTGGCCCGGCGCTCTACCAACTCAACACCAGCCGGGCGGTGCTTGGGCTGATGCTGCGGCGTCATGTCTGGGTCGCCCCCGCCCTGCTCACACCGGCGCGGATCCGCGAACAGCAGCTGCTGGCCAGGCGCCCCGGGGCACGCTTCGCCAGTGTGGCGTTCGTGAGCGGCAGCCTGGATCCTTCAACCGAGCAGGGCTGGTGGTTGCAGCAGGCGCGCCTGCTCCAATGTCCGCTGCAGGTGGTGGTGGCTTCTGAGTCTCCACCACGCTCCAAAAAAGAGATGGAGGCCCTGGCATGGGAGGCGGCTGATCAGCTCAGCGTGATTCCAGGACGTCTTGGTCTCCACCAGGAATTTGGAGCCCTGCTGGCCCGGCAGTTAGTGGAGAGCGACGCGTCGTTTGGCTGATCACCAGCGCCAACAGGAAGCCCGTAAATTGCACGATCACCACGCAGGGCCCGGAGGGCAAGTTGGTGAGGCCTGAACCCAACAGGCCCAGCAGGGCACAGCCACCGCCGAGGCAGGCGGAGATGAGGGCATAGAGCGGGAAGTGGCGACTCACCAACCGCCCCCCGCAGGCCGGAATCACCACGAAGGCGCTGATCAGCAGCACCCCCACCGCCTTGATCGACACCGCCACCACCACCGCCAGCAGCACGATGAAAGCCAGGCGGTGTCGGCTGGCTCCCACACCGAAGGCTCCGGCCAGGTCGCTGTTGAGCGTCAGCAGCACCTGGGCGCGCAGGCTGAGGGCGAGATAGATCAAGGCGCCGAGCAACAGCACAGCGATCACGGTCAGATCGCTCCAGCTGATGCCGAGGATGTCGCCGAACAGCAGCTGCTGGATGCCGCCGCGGTAGGTCTCCACCAGGCTCAGGGCCACCACCGCAAAAGCGAGAGAGGTGGAATAGACGATGTTGAGCAGGGCATCGGCCGGCAGGCCGCTGCGGGCCACCAGCTGGTTCACCAGCAGGGCGAACAGCACCGCGAAGGGGATCAGTACCAGGGTGGGATTTACACCTAGCAGGATGCCCAGGCTGATGCCCAGCAGAGCGGAATGGCCCAGGGCATCGCTAAAGAACGAGAGCTGACGCAGCACCGCGAAACTTCCCAGCAGACCGCCCAGGGCTCCGGTGAGCAGGCCGCCGAGCAGGGCCCGCTGCATGAACGGCTGGCCAAGCACCTCAAGCAAGCCTGCGGCATCAGCCATGGCCAGGAACCCCGGCATGGTGATGGCGGTAGGGCACCACATTGGGGCCATAGAGCTCAGCCAACCGCGCTGGACTTAGCGCATGGTCGGGGGCACCACTGCAGCGCAGGCGGCGGTTCAGGCACAACACCTGATCACAGCTGCGACGCACCATCTCCAGATCGTGCGACACCTGCAGCACGGTCCAGCCCTCCTGCCGGCGCAGCTCCAGCAGAAGTTGCTGGAACTGCTCGCTGCTGGGGGCATCAAGGCCAGCCTGGGCCTCATCGAGCACCAGCAACTGGCGGGGCCGCACCACGCAGAAGGCCAGCAGCACCCGCTTGAGCTGACCACCGGAGAGCTCGCTGAGCCGGCGCTCCGCCAGGTCCTGGCAGCCGGTTCGCTTCAGGGCATAGTGCACGGCCTCGGATCGGCGCCGGCACCCCAGCCAGGCCAGGCTGAGGCCCGGCGGATCAAAGCCAAAGCCCACGAATTCACCCACCGTGAGGGGGAAGCGCCCCTGCAACGCCAGGCTCTGGGGCAGGTAGGCAATCTCTGCACGCACCGATCGGGGCAACTCGCCCGTTGGGCCGAGCGGGTGGCCCAGGATCTGCACGGTGCCTGAGGCGCGGGGATGCAGGCCGAGCAGGGCGCCCACCAGGCTGCTCTTGCCAGCACCGTTGGGACCCACCAGCGCCGTATCGGTTTCGCGGGCGAGCTGAAAGCTCACCTGCTCCACCGCCAGCTGCTCACCTCGGCGAACGCTCAGGCCCTCCACCAACAACACTGGGTCGCTGTCTGTCATTGCCCGAAGGTCTGGCGCAGATCAGCCACGTTGCGGCGCATCAGCTTCAGATAGGTGGAGGGATCGCGCGAGGCCTCTTCCGTGGCCGTCTCCATCGGATCAAACACCACCACCTTCACCCCCAGATCCTTCGCCAGGGCATTGAAGGAGCGGTTGCCCTCCTGGGGTTCACTCAGCAGGGCCTTGAGCTGGCTGCGCTTCACCTCGGCCGCCACCCGCTGCAGATCCGCCGGCGAGGGATTGATCTCGGGCACATCCACCATGAACTCGGCCTTGAGGCCATAACGCTGAGCGAAGTAGGGGGCGAAATCGTGGAAAGCGATGAACGTTTTGCCCTGATAGGGCTGAAGCTGATCGGCGATGTCGCTGTTGAGTTGTTTCAACTGTGCGGTGTAGGCGGCCGCGTTGCGCCGGTATCCCTCCGCGCAGCTGGGATCGGCCTGGATCAGGCCATCACGAATGGTTTCCACCTGCTGCACCGCCCGCAGCGGATCCAGCCAGATGTGGGGATTCACAGCACCGTGATCATGGCCATGCGCAGAGCCGTGGTCATCGTGATGCCCATGCTCCTTGCCATGCGCATCGCCATGGTCTTCTGTTTCCAGGGTGGTGACGCCGCGGCTGGAATCAATCACCTTGAGCTGGGGATTACCTGCGGAGGCCACGAGCTTGTCGAGGAACCCCTCCATCTCCAGGCCGTTCTTCACCAGCACCCGGGCCTGGCGCAGGGCCGTCAAATCGCCCGGCCTGGCCTGGAAATCGTGGGGCCCTGTGTTGGCAGGGATGAGGGGGGTCACCGTGGCGCAGTCGCCGGCCACGGCCCGGGTGAACAGGGTGATCGGCAGGAAGGTGGTGACCACCTTGAACGCCTTGCCTGCTGCGGCGTCAGGAGGCTCCTGGCGGGGCGCGCTGCAGGCGGCCAACAGCAGGGCCCCGATCACCACCCCGGATCGCTTCAACAGGTCCTGGAGCCCGGCAGAAGCACGCATCCGAAGCCTTGATTTGAGAACGGTTCTCATTCTAAGGCTTGAGCCTGAAGCCGGCCCCTGCGCGCTGGCGCTGTCGTTCGCGCGGCGGCACCGCCACCGGCCACAGCCACCAGCGCCCCTGGGCATCACCCGCTGCCAAGTGGCGGCCATCCGGTCGCCAGGCCAGGGCATTGAAGCCGCAGCCCTGCCCCTCAAGCGGCTGCAGCATTCGTCCTTTGCCATCCCAAAGCGCCACGCTGCCGTCACTTGAAGCACTGGCCAGCAGGGTGCTCCCGGGCGCAAAGGCCAGGGCATTGACGCGTTTTTCGTGCCACAGCAACGGTTCGGGCTGCCAGGCCTTGGAACCCTGCTTCACCTGTGTCCACAGGATCACGGCCTCTGCGGCGGCGCTGGCCAGCAGCGGAGCCAGGCGGCCGGGCTGCTCACTCCAGGCCAGCTGGCGCACCTTGGCGGGGAAACCGCTGAATTGCCAGGGCTGGCCGTGGCAGCCCTGGGGCCACACCAGCAGGGAGCGATCCAGCATGCCGCAGGCCAGATGGTGGCCCGGCCCTGAAAAGGCCAGGGCCAGGCCGGCCGAGGCCATCGGGTTACGCAGCGGCGGATCGGCCGGCGTGCTCAGGCATGGCTGCCACAGCACCAGCTCACCGTGGCAGCTGGCAGCCAGCTGCACCCCATCGGCGCTCCAGGCGAGGGCCTGAATGGTGCCGGGCAACTCCAGCGGTGGCTGGCGCCACTGGCGGCTGGCCCCGTCCCAGAGCCGCAGCTCACGCCCGGCAGCCACCGCCAGCAACAAACCACCCGGCTGCCAGGCTGCCGCATCAATCCAGCCGCCCCCTAACGGGATGGGATCGGTGGCCAGCGGCCGCACCCCGGTGCCGCCCAGCTCCCAGAGCAGCAGCTCGCCGTCCTGGCCGGCGGCCATCAGGAACTGGCCATCGCTGCTGAAGCCCACCACATCGAGGCTGCTGTCGCGGTCGCCCCGCAGCAGCTCCTCACAGCCGGCGAGGAAATCGAGCAGCAGCAATTCACCACCGGCGCTGGCGATCGCCAGAAACTCTCCGTCGGCCGACCAGGCCAGGGCCGAGATCGGCTGCTGAAGATCGCCGCAGAGCCGTTCGCTCACCAGCGGGGCCGGGGGTGCCACCGGCAGCTCAGGCCACACAGGCCAGGAAGCCGGCTCGCAGGGCCTCGGCATCGAGATCACGGCCGATGATCACCAACTCGGTGCGGCGAGGCTCCGCGGGCTTCCAGGGGCGATCGAAATCGCCATCCAGCAGCATGTGCACTGACTGGAACACGTAGCGACGCGCCTCTCCCTGGAGCTGGATGATGCCCTTCATCCGGAACAGATCCTGGCCGCGCTCGGCCACCAGATCGGACAGCCAGCGCCCCAGCTTCTCAAGGTCCATCGGCCGTTCTTCCACTAAGGCCACCGAGCCCACGGCATCGTCGTGCTCATGGGCGTGCTCGTCCACCAAAAAGCCCGGATCGAGGCTCAGGGCCCGCTCCAGCTCAAAGGCTTCCACCCCCAGCAGTTCCTGTATCGGCACATCGGCGTTGCGGCTGGTGAGCAGACGGGCCATGGGGTTGATGGCGCGCACCCGCCGCTCGATCGCGTCGCGATCAGCGTCGCTCACCAGATCGGCCTTGTTGAGCACCAGCACATCAGCGAAGGCCAGCTGCTCCTGCACTTCATCGGTATCCCAATGCAGCTCAACGTGCTTGAGATCCACCAAGGTGACCACCGCATCGAGCCGCAGCTCATCGCGCAGGTCTTCATCCACAAAGAAGGTCTGGATCACCGGCGCCGGATCCGCCAGGCCGGTGGTTTCGATCACCAGGTGATCGAAGCGATCACGGCGCTTCATCAGGTTGCCGATGATGCGGATGAGATCGCCGCGCACGGTGCAGCAGATGCAGCCGTTGTTCATCTCAAAAATCTCCTCATCGGCATCCACCACGAGCTGGTTATCGATGCCCACCTCGCCGAATTCGTTCACGATCACCGCCACCTTGAGGCCGTGCTCGTGGGTGAGGATCCGGTTGAGCAGGGTTGTTTTGCCGGCGCCGAGGTAACCGGTGAGCACGGTCACCGGCAGGCGCTCGGCGGCGGGAACAGGGCTGGAGAAGGCCATGGCCAGGGAGGAGCCGGAGCCCCGTATGCTGAGAATGGTTCTCGTTCTAGCAGGTTGCGCACCTGGCGGTCCGCCTATGGCTCAGCACGCCCATCCCCCCGTTCCAGAAGCCATGACCCTGGGGCCCCGGCCGAGGGCCTTGCTGGGAGTGCTGCGTGAGGCGAATGCCGAGCTCAGCGGTCAGGAGCTGCATGAACGGCTCAAGCAAGCCTCCCAGCGGCACGGGCTGGCCACCGTGTATCGGAACCTGCGACTGCTACAGCGTTCAGGCCTGGTGCGCTGCCGCAAGTTGCCCAATGGGGAGAGCGTCTATGCCCCCCTGGAGCGCGATGACCATCACCTCACCTGTGTGGGCTGCGGTCACAGCGAGCCGTTGCCGATCTGCCCAGTAGGGACCGGAGGCCTCGGCCTGACGAAGGTGTTGCTACAGGGATTCAAACCTCTGTTTCACACCTTCGAGATCCACGGCCTCTGCCGTTCCTGCCAGCAGAGTGAACCCTTGGCCCATGGCTGATCTTGTGATGGTCGGGGCCGGGCCCCAGGCCCTCGCCCTCAGTTGCCTGTTGCTGCAGAAACGGTCGCGTCTGCACCGCCGGCTGCGGATCGTGGATCCCAGCGGCCGCTGGTTGAGCCGCTGGCAACGCCAGATGGAGCGCTACGAAATTCCCTGGCTGCGGTCGCCCTCGCCCCATCACCCCCATCCAAGCGCCCATGCCCTGCGGCGCTTTGCCCATAACCAGCAGCGCCATCGGCAGCTGGAAGGAAGGTATGGCCTGCCGCACACCGATCTCTTTGCTGCCTTCTGCCGCGAGGTGATCAGCGAGTTTGCGCTGGAGGGGCGTGTGCAGGCGGCGAGCGTCGAGCACATCAGCCTTCCAGCGAACGGCAAGGACCCGCTCGAACTATCCCTCAGTGATGGGACCACACTGCAGGCTGGGAGGGTGGTGATCGCGACGGGCAACGGAACCCCGCAATGGCCCACCTGGATCAAGACCATCGCAGGCAAGGACCCGGAAGACGCGCTGCAGCACAGTGATGCAATTGATCTGCCGGCGCTGCGGCTGCGCCCTGGTGAACGGATCCTGATTGTCGGCGGCGGGCTCACCAGTGCCCATCTCAGCCTCGGGGCGCTGCGGCGCGGCGCACAGGTGCAGCTGCTCTGCCGCCGCACCCTGAAACAGAAGCCTTTCGATGCCGATCCTGGCTGGCTGGGCCCCAAGTACCTCAAGGGCTTTCATGCGGAATCCTGCATGCACCGCCGCCGCCGCCTCGTCCTGGAGGCACGGGACGGCGGTTCGATCACGCCGGAGGCTGCAGCAGAGCTCAGGCAGGCCCAACGACGCGGCGAACGCCAGCTTCATGAACACTGCGAGGTGCAGGCCGCACATTGGAATTCCGGTGAGTGGGACATTGTCTGCGGCGGAGGCCAGAGGCTTTCAGCGGATCGGATCTGGCTCGCCACGGGGCATCAGCAGGGCGTCAGCCAGCACCCGCTGTTGCAGCAGCTGTATCTGCAACATCCGATTGAGCTGGTGGATGACTGGCCGGTTCTCGGACCAGACCTGAGCTGGCCAGGAACCCCTGTGCATCTGATGGGTGGCCTCAGTGCCCTCCAGATCGGCCCGGCGGCCCGCAATCTGTTAGAAGGAACAAGTCCTATTCTGATGTGGACACTTTGAGAGTCAGCAATTCATGCCGGCAGCTACGAAAACAGAAGAGCTCAAGGACATTCTTCAGAAAGGTCTCGTTGCCGATATTCTGACGATGGAGACGGCCTATGAACTTCACAAAGAAATTGGAGTTAATGCCGATGCCCTTAACTCTTGGGAAAACGGCAACTTTGGCGAGCTATTCGGAACGATTCAGAATGCTTTAGTAAGCGAAGCGATCCTTGCAGCGGCGCGCATATTTGATAAGCCTAATGCACGATATCCTACTAGATGCATAAGAAGAGCTTTGGAGCTTATGGACCAGGGGATCAATGATCTCCCCGAGATAGTTGAATCTCACAACACAAAGCTCAATTTGATTGAGTCTGGTGCCGATCCAGAAGTCATAGAGTCAGTCGATAAGGGCAAGTCATTGTTTATTCCCTTGTATGTGGCGTCAGTCAGGCGCATGCTTGATTCGGATGAAGTCGTCGAAAAGGTTGAGAAACTAAAACATGTGAGAGATAAGAGAATCGCGCACAACGAAGCCGCTTCAGTAGTGGGCCCTACATGGGAGGCAGTATTGGATCTTGTTGGCCAAGTTCAGAGTTTCGTCGGAGTGGTCGGATGGGCATTCTTCAGTATTGTGTATGTTACTGACAACTCTTACTTTCTCTCTGAAGATGCTCAAAGGCCTGCAAGAGCATTAAAGCGTTTGGCAAAGACGCTTTCAAAAACAAGCAATCAAGAATAGTCTGCTACGCTAGTGCAGTTCCAGTGAGTCCTTCTAACATCCAGATGCAGAAGGCGGGATTTTCAAGCTCTAATCATCAAAATCAAGACCTACCCGCTCCTGATCTGGAGCGTTCGGCAACACCTATTCCATAGGCTCCTCCTACGCCTCTGCCGATAGCCCCAGGGCCTCTTCTCCCGAAATGCGGCGAGGGATCAGAGGCGTTGCCTCTCATCGCTTCCGGGACTCGGGCATAACAATGTTGTCATGTGACCCCAACAGATGACTGCAATAAACCCTGGCAGTTTATGTTGCAAGGTGTGAGTTTGCCCTATAGGCAATGGCTAGCCAAGCCGAGATCATTCAACAAATTTATTCTGTGTTGCGCGATTACTTCGGAAAGTTCACGGTTGGCGATCTGGTCAAGTTCATTCTTAGCAGGGTTGTTCCCGCGTCCGCTTTCGGGGATCAACGTCACTCTGCTTGACCACCTGATCGCCGGTTCCCGAGGCTGCCCACCAGCACGCCCTGGCTGGCCAGCGCCACGGGTTCGCTTCCCTTCAGCACTCCTCGTCGTCGTCTTCCCCCTCGTCCTCCGGCGGCCAGGACAGGTTGATGATCACCGGGGCGTGGTCGCTGGGTTGGGGGTTGCCGCGCATCGGGGCATCGATCGTGCAGCCCAGGGCGTGGTCGCGCAGTTCGGCATCGAGATAGATGTGATCGATCCGCCAGCCGCGGCCTGTCTCCCAGCCGGCGGTGCGGTAGTCCCACCAGCTCCAGTGGCCGCTTTCGGGCTCGAACAGGCGGAAGCCATCCTCCAGCCGCTCGCCAAGGGCGGCCTGCAGCGCCTGCCGTTCCGGCTCACTGGCCATGATTCCTCCATTCAGGCGCGCCGGGTCGTGGATGTCGCGGGCCTCTAGGGCGATGTTGAAGTCGCCCACCATCACCAGGGGCTCTCCCTGCGTCTCCTGGGCATCGAGGTAACGCTTCAGGCAGGCCAGCCATTCGAGCTTGTAGGCGTATTTCTCCGAGCGCAGCGAGGAGCCATTCGGCACATAGAGGTTGAGCACCCGCAATCCGGCGATCTGGGCGCTGATCAGCCGCTTCTGCTCCCCCAGGCCCGGCGCCTCCGGGTCATCGGGCAGGAGCGCCGCAAAACCCACCCGCACATCCTCGATCGGCAGCCGGCTGAGGATCGCCACGCCGTTGTAGGCCTTCTGGCCGCTGATCGCCGCTTCGTAGCCCAGGGCCTGGAAGGCCGCCAGGGGGAAGAGCTCGTCGGTCACCTTCGTTTCCTGCAGGCAGAGCACCTCCGGCTGCTCCGTGCCCAGCCAGGCCAGCACCTGATCCAGGCGCGTGCGCACCGAGTTCACGTTCCAGGTGGCGATCCGCATGGTCGGCTGGGGCGGGGCAAACACTTCTAAACTCAACCCACTCCGTGGGCCGCAGGCCCGCAGGCTATGGCCATGACAGCGCTCCCTTCCATCCACCAACCCAATCGGCCGCCGGGCATGATCCTCCCCAGGGCTTGGATCAGGCCCATGGGCGCCGTGCTGGCTGTTGCCACCGGCCTGGTAGCGGGGCCTGGTCTGGGCGGGTCACCGGCGGCGGCCCAGCAGGCCGGCTACGGCCAGACCATGGGCACCTCCACCCAGGAGCGCCAGATCTATGGCGGCAATGGCTCCAGCCCCAGCGGCTCCCCCATCGATTCCAAGAATCCAATCGACCTGATCAATCGCCTGCGCCGTAGCACCGCCCTTGACGACGCCACCCCCCCCGCCTCGGCGGTGGACCAGGCCCTCAAGGCCCTGGAGCAGCAGGGGTCGTCGCAGCCGGCGGCCGTGGCGAGCCCGGCGGCGAGCCTGAAGGGGCCCTGAGTTTTTCCAGACCCCAGCTGGCGGCTAAGGCATCCAGGCGGGGATCGGGTTGTTCGGGGTTGGGGCTACGGCGGCGGGCCTGCTGCAGGGCATCCAAAGCCCCAGACCCATTGCCACGGGAATGGCGCAGCAGGGCCAGACCGATCAGGGGGCGTTGGTCGCTAGGAAAGGCAACCGCCAATTCCTGATAGGTGGTCTCAGCGGCGGGAGCTTCGCCGCGCTTCTGCTGGAGTTCGGCCAGCAGCAGGCCCACCCCGAGGGCCTGGGGCTTGGCCTCCGGACGGATCAGGCCGCCATAGACGCCTTTGACCTGGGCCTCGGCAGCGCTGCCCTGGCCCTGTTCGATCCGCAACAACGAAAGCAGCTGGAGCGCATCCACCTGGTCGCTCTGGCGGTTGAGGATCTGGCGCAGCTCCCGTTCGGCCCCGGCCCGGTCCCCCTGGTCGCGGCGCAGCTCCGCCAGCATCAACCGCAGCGACCAGCGATCGGGGGCCTGGTCGGCCAGGGGTTCGAGCACGGCGATCGCCTCGCCCTTGCGGTTGAGCGCCACCAACAGTTCCAGAAAGCGCTGTCGTTCGTGGTCCTGCGCCTCACCCCGCGCCACCTTGCCGCGCAGCCGGTCGGCCTCCTGCACCAGGCCCGACCGGCGGCCATCGTCCGGAGCGGCGCCACCCTGCTGCTGCCCCAGCCACCACCCGGCCCCGAGGGCCAGGAGGCAAAGGGTGGTCGCGCCGACCACCGTCCAGATCGGGCCAGCGCTGCTGCGGGTGGGGGTGGACATCCGGGCTGGGGCAAGCGGCTTCAGGCCCCCTGGCGGAGGCTACCTGCCGCACTGGCTACATTGGCCCGGGCCCGATCCCGCCCCCTGCGGGGTTCCACTCCCTCACCATGCGCCAGCACCCCATCTCCCCGGTCACCGAGCCGATGCAGTACCGGGCCATCGGCGTGGTGCGCGGCCTCTACGAACCCACCGACCCGGACCAGCCCACCCGCGGCCTGATCCGCACCGAGGACGGCACCGAACTCGAGGCCGTGGTGCTCGGCCGGCTGCTCACCCTGATGCGCCGCCACCTCGATTTGGCCATCCCTCACCTCTGGGT
>DAIQNM010000040.1:0-13329 GCA_036788375.1 Cyanobium sp. CTOTU6536
CGTTATTGCGCTGGGTCCTCCACTGCGATCCGATCGCCAACCTGCTGGGCTGTCTGCTGATTGGCCTGGCAACCAACCAGAAGCCCCCCCGCCCGCGGTTGATGCTGCTGCTTGGCATTGGCTTCTGTGGCGCGCTCACCACCTTCAGCGGCTGGATCCTGGCCCTGGCCACGGCCCTGCAGCAGGGGTCGATGCCATCCTTGCTGGCCCTGCTGCTGGAGCTGGGAGTGGGAATCGGGGCGGTGGTTGGCGGCCGCGCCCTGGCCGCGCGGATCGGGACCACGCGACGACTGCCGTTCAGGCCCTAATCCCATTGATTGCTTGCAGGTTCAGGCGATCCAACCCAGCCCTGCCCTCAGGCACTGAAAGCCTTGCGGGCGGGGATCGGGTATGCGATGCGGCGATGGCGCATGCGGCGCCACACCCGCACGAAGGCCTGGATGACCAGTTCCAGTTCGGCCCGGCCGATGCCGCTGTCGGCAAGCTGGCCATCCACCTGGCGGGCCTCCACGATGCGGCGCACCATGGCGCGGGCCTCCGTTTCGCTGGTGCCAGGCGGTAGGGAGCGCAGGGCGGCCTCACAGCCATCGGCCAGCATCAAGATCGCCGTTTCACGGCTGCGCGGAATCGGACCGTTGTACCGGAAGCGCTGCTCCGCCACCTGCGGATCCCGCTCCCGGGCCTGGTGGAAGAAGTAGCCCATCTTGAGGGTCCCCTGGTGTTCGGGGATGAAGTCGGCCAGGGGGCGGGGCAAGCGGTAGCGCCGGGCCAGCTTCAGCCCCTCATCCACGTGAGCCTGGAGAATCGCGGCACTGGCGAAGGGATCATCCAGCTGGTCATGGGGATTGGCCGCCTCCTCCTGGTTCTCGATGAACCACTGGGGCCCATGCAGCTTGCCGACATCGTGATAAAGGGCGCCGGTGCGGATCAGATCCACATCGGCCTGAATCGCCCGGGCCCCCTCCTCGGCCAGGCCACAGATCATCAGGGTGTGCTCAAAGGTGCCAGGGGCCTCGGTGGATAGCCGCCGCAGCAGGGGCCGCTCCAGATCCGCTAACTCCATCAGGCGGGCGCGGGTGAGCAGGCTGAAGAAACTCTCCACCAAGGGGGCGAGTAGCACCCCCGCCAGCAACAGCCCCCCCACGAGCAGGGCCTCACTCCAGAGATCGGGTCCAGGGGCCCGCAAGGGCGCGGCCGAATTGGAGGGCCCAACGAAATAGAGCCAGCCTCCCTGGAGCAGCAGGGCCCCGAGGGGCAGCAGCACTGCCAGCTGCAACAACTGGGCCCGGTTGCGCTGGCGGCCCGCCAAGACGGCCGCCAGGGCCGCCACAAGGGCCGCCAACATCAGGCGCTGATCCAGCCCGGCCCCAAGGGGATAGGGCCACAGCAGGCTGGCCACCGCCAGCCAGGCCAAACCGGCCGGGGTGCCCAGGCCCTGGGCCAGCAGCAGGGTGGGGGGGAGCAGCAGGGCCAGGGGGCTCACCTGGTCGCCCAGCCAGAGCTTGCAGCCCTGGACCACCAGCAGCATGGCCAAGGCCAGCAGGGCCTGGCGGATTTCCAGACTGGCCCGCCAGCGCCGCATCACCAGCAACATCACGCCGCAGGCGGCGAGCGCCTCGATGCCATGGGCCAGCCAGGGGAGCAGCAGGGGCCTGCGGTTGATCAGGTTGAAGTGATCGAGCACATCAAAGGCCTGGGGGCTGATCGGTTCCCCCTGGCGGGTGATCAGGTCCCCCTTGCGCACCGTGAGGGTGGGCAAGCCCTGCATCGTCACCAGGTTCTCAATCCGTCGCTGGGTGAGGAAGGCGTCGTTGCGGAGGTTGCTGCGACCCTGTAGCCCCTCGGCGATCAGGCGGCTGCCGAGGCTCCTGGCCGGTAGGGGCTGGTCCTCCAACTGCAGGATGGCGGCATTGAGCAGGGGCTGGTCGGCCACGCTGGCCACAACCCCCTGGCTGAGCATGCGCAGCTGGGCCTGTCGCACGCCCCGTTCCCAGGCCACCAGATCGGCGGGGGTGAGGGTGGCCAACCAGCGGCGCTCCTCACCGGTGAGGTTGAGCGGATCGACCAGCTGCGGATCCTGGCCCGTCTGCTGGCGCACCTGGGCCAGGCGACGATCCAGCTCGGCCTGGAGGACCTGGTTGGCCCGTTCATCCACCACCTGCACCTGGGTGCGGGGCCCCATCTGGCTGCGGCGACGTTCCAGGGCGGCGCTATCCACCACCCGGCTATCCCGGGGGGCCCGCAGGGTGAAGGGGGCCGGCAGGCCGGGCCGCAGGCTGGGCTCCACCAACCAGGGCCAGCTGGATAGAAACGCCACCACCAGGCTGCACAGCACCACGGCCACCACGCCCCTGGTGCGCCATCGCACCAAGGCTTGACGCGGCCTCTCCAGCCGGAGCAGCTGCCGCCACAGGAGCCTGATCCGCCGCACCCCTTGTGCCATCGATCCACGCTAGACCCCGCCCCAAACCCAGGAACCGCCCTGGGCTGCCCAGAAGTCGCCCTGGGCGGCCACGGGAGTGGCGAATCAGGGCCGCCAGGGCATGCTGGGCGGAGGTGCATAAGGCTTGATGGCCACCCTCCTGGATGGTCGCGTTCTGGCCGCCGCGATCGAGCGGCGCCTGGCGACGGTGATCGAAGCGGGCCTGCCGGCGGCGGGCCGCCCCCCCGGATTGGCGGTGCTGCGGGTGGGGGATGACCCCGCCAGTGGCGTGTACGTGGCCAACAAGGAAAAGGCCTGCGGCCGCATCGGCATCCGCAACCTCGGGGCCCACCTGGCAGCCGACACCCCTGCCAGCGCTGTGCTGGCCAGCATCGAGCGCCTCAACGCCGATCCCCATGTCGACGGCATCCTGCTGCAGCTACCTCTGCCGGCCGGACTGGAGGAAAGCCCGCTGCTGGCCGCCATCGACCCGGACAAGGACGCCGACGGCCTCCACACCCTCAACCTGGGCCGGCTGCTCAAGGGGGAGCCGGGCCCCCGGAGCTGCACCCCCGCCGGCGTGATGGCCCTTCTGGCCGCAGCCGGCGTGGACCTCGCTGGCAAGCGGGCGGTGGTGGTGGGTCGCAGCATCCTGGTCGGTCAGCCCATGGCCCTGATGCTGCAAGCGGCCAATGCCACCGTGAGCGTGGCCCACTCCCGCACCAACGACCTGGCCGCCCTGACCCGCCAGGCCGATGTGCTGGTGGTGGCCGCAGGCCGAGCGCGAATGGTGGGGGCCGAGCATGTCAAGCCCGGCGCGGTGGTGGTCGATGTGGGCATCCACCGCCTCGATGCCGAGGGGGCCGGGGAGGCCAGCGGCAAGGCAAAGCTTTGCGGCGATGTGCGCTTCGAGGAGGTGGAGCCGATCGCCGCGGCCATCTCGCCGGTGCCGGGCGGGGTCGGCCCGATGACCGTGACCATGCTGCTGGTCAACACGGTGACGGCCTGGTGCCGCCGCCATGGCCTGGATGCCTCTGATCTGGCCGATCTGCTGGTCTGACGGTCCGGATGCGCCGCAACTGGCCGCTGCGGTCTGCCAAGGACCTGAGGCTGGAACCATCGTGCAACGAGGGGATCACCATGAAGGAGGGTGGAATTGGCCGCAGCATCCCGCCGGCGGCCCTGAAGGGTGACCTTCAGCTCACCGATGTGGATGCCCTGCTGCGGGCTCATGGGGCCTCGATCCGCAGCGTGGACAACCACCATTGGCAGATCTCCGCGGGAGATCGCAGTGGCGTTTGGTTGCTGGGGGATCGGACCGAAGGCGCGGGCGGCTGCCTGGATCAGGCCTCCCTCCAGCGGCTCCAGGGCATACTCCGGCAGACCGGCCTGTTGCGGGAGCAGGGCCGCTCTGGCCCCGGGGGCACCCCGATGGGCGCGGCCATCCTGTGGGTTGGCAACGAGGCCACGCGGGTCTATTGGATCAATGACCGCGACCTAGCCGAGGGGGGAAGCCACGCCCTCAGCCACTGGCTGCACGGGGAGATCATCCTGCACAACAACCGGAGGTTGGTCCCCTATCTGCGCCGCATCGTGGCGATGCTGGAGCGCATCGAACGGCCCCTGCTGATCGGCCTGCGCTCCGATGGAGCGCCACCTGAGCCATTCAGGCCGCCGGCCACGACCCCGGCCGAAGGGGGGCTGGAGCGCCTCACCCAGCTGCTGGAGGAGGAGAGGCCCGATCTGCGCGAACGGCTGGTGGGAGTGCTCACCCTCGACGGGGACCGGCTCGATGACGCCCTGCTGTTTGCGATGGCATGCGACTACCTGCTCCCGCGAGGCGGCTAGGTCCTGCTTGGGGCGCAGGCCCGGCCGCTCACCCGGTCTCGTCGCGCACCAAAAGGATGCTGCGGTCCATGAGGGCTGGGGCCTGAAGGGGCGAAGAGGGGGCATGGCCTGAGAGAATCCCGCCCAGACCCCTTGAAGCCATGACCGCGGCGGTGAGCACGGCCCAGGACTCGGCCCCCGGGGCGTTTGATTTTGCCGGTTACCTGGAGAGCGCCAGGATCCGGGTGGAAGCTGCGCTGGATGCCTCCTTAGGCCCGGAACGGCCCGAATCCCTGCGCGAGGCGATGCGCTACTCCCTGCTGGCCGGGGGAAAAAGGCTGCGGCCGATCCTCTGCCTGGCCGCCTGCGAGCTGGCGGGCGGGGAGAGCGACCAGGCCATGGCCACGGCGGTGGCGCTGGAGATGATCCACACCATGTCGCTGATCCATGACGACCTTCCCGCCATGGATAACGACGACCTGCGCCGCGGCCGGCCCACCAACCACAAGGTGTACGGCGAAGCCAACGCAATCCTGGCGGGCGATGCCCTGCTCACCCGGGCCTTCGAGATGGTGGCGCTGCGCAGCCCGGCGGTGCCGGCCGAGCGCCTGCTCCAAGTGGTAGGGGAACTCTCCCTGGCCTCCGGCGCCCCGGGCCTGGTGGGGGGCCAGGTGGTGGATCTGGAGTGCGAAGGTCGCGCGGTGGACCTCGACACGCTCGAATACATCCACCTCCACAAAACCGGAGCCCTGCTGCGGGCCTGTGTGGTCAGCGGCGCCCTGATCGCAGGAGCCGACCACGCCCTCCTCTCCGCCCTGCGCACCTATGCCAGGGGCATCGGCCTGGCCTTCCAGATCATCGACGACATCCTCGATGTCACCGCCAGCAGTGAGGTGCTGGGCAAGACCGCCGGCAAGGATCTGGCGGCCGACAAGACCACTTACCCCAAACTGCTAGGGCTGGAGGAATCCCGCCGCCGGGCCGAGGCCCTGGTGGCCGAGGCCAAGGAAGCCCTCAACCCCTGGCGGGAGCGGGCCACCCCCCTCCTCTCCCTGGCCGATTACATCACCAGCCGCGACCGATGACCCCTCCCGTTTCCACCGATTCCGGCCACCTGCTCCTGATGGTGCGGGACCTACTCGACAATGCCGTGCTCTGGTGGGGGCTCGCTGCCTGCGGTGTGGCCCAGCTCTCCAAACTCCTGGTGGAGTTCGTGGCCCATGGCCGTTGGCGCCCGGAGGTGCTGCTTGAAACCGGCGGCATGCCCTCCAGCCATTCGGCCCTGATGACCGGCACCGCCGCTGGCGTGGGTTGGTACCAGGGATTCCAGGATCCCCTCTTTGCTCTCGCCGCGGCCGTGGCCTTCGTGGTGCTCTATGACGCCAGTGGGGTACGCCGGGCCGCCGGGGAAACGGCAGCCCGGGTGAATGCCCTGGTGAGCGGCCGGGAACCGGGCCATGAGGTCGGCGGCGCCGTGTGGGAACACCCGCTCAAGGAAAACATCGGCCACACCCGACGCGAAGTGCTGGTCGGCAGCCTGCTTGGCCCGCTGGTGGCCCTGCCCGGCCTGGCCCTGGTGGGTTCCCCCCTGCACCTGGTTGCTCTGCTCAGCCACACCCTGCCGGCGGCGGTGGGGTGACCCCCGAGCCCCCCTCAAGCCCTGACGCTGCTGCGACCCCTGGGCTGGTCCTCACCCCCGACCAGCAGGCCGCTGCCGCGACCTTCTCGAGCTGGCTAGCGGCCCCGGCCGACGGCACGCCCTTTGTGATGCGGGGCTACGCCGGCACGGGCAAAACGTTCCTTTGCATGAATCTGTTGGCGCAAGTGGAGGCCGCCGGCCTCTGCTGGACCGTGGTGGCCCCCACCCACAAGGCGGTGGGCGTGCTGCGGCACCACCTGGCCCTGGCGGGCCTCCAACCCACCTGGTATCCGTCCACCATCCACCGCCTGCTGCGGCTCAAGCTGAAGCGAGAGCGGGACCTTGAACGCTGCGAAGAAACGGAGCAGACCGGCCTCGCCCTCGAACACCTGGGCCTGGTGCTGGTGGATGAGGCCTCCATGGTGGATAGCACCCTGCTGGAGATTGCCCTGCGCTGCGCCCATCCCTTCCGCACCCGGCTGGTGTTCGTGGGGGATCCGGCCCAGTTGCCGCCGGTGGGGGAGGCCGAAAGCCCCGTGTTTGCCATGGCCCGGTCCCGGAGCATGGCCCTGACCCAGGTGGTGCGCCATCAGGGCCCGGTGCTGCGCCTGGCCAGCGGCCTGCGGGAGGGCCGCTTGCCCTGCCAGTCGCCGCCTCCCCTGGCACCGGTGCGGACCGCCCAGGGGATGGTCTGCGCCCTGGATCGCCGCAGCTGGTTGGCGGCAGCCCAGGAAGCCCTGCGGCGCAGTGCCGAAACCGACAACCCCGACCTGGCCCGAATCCTCTGCTACACCAACCGCTCCCTCGAACAGCTGGTGCCGATCGCCCGTCGCGCCCTGCATGGAGCCATGGCCGACCAGCTGCCGGTGTTGCCCGGCGAGGTGCTGATCACCCGCACCGCCGTGATGGCCCCCGCCTGCAGGGCCGGCGAAGAGGCCGCCGAGGAGCCCGACCTGGTGCTGGGCTCCAACCGGGAGTTGGTGGTGCGGGATGTGAAGCCCGAGCGCTGTGATCTGGCCGAATTCGGCCTTGGTGCTGCCGACCTGGAGGGCCGGGCAGCGCCGGTGATCGACACCCTCACCGCCACGGTGGAGGCCGGCGAAAGCCAGCTGGCCCTGCGGCTGCTGCCACCGGTCGGTAGTGGGGCGCGATCAGCCCTCGATGGGGTGCTGCAGGGGTTGCGGCAGCGGGCCCGGGTGGCGGAGAGGCAGGAGGGCCGGGCCCTCTGGCGCCGCTACTTCCTGCTGCGGGATGCCTTCGCCTGGCTGGGGCCTGCCGCCGTGCTCACGGTGCACCGCAGCCAGGGCAGCACCTTCGGGGAAGTGTTTGTGGATGGGGATGTGTTCTGGCCGAAGGATCCGGTGCTGCGTCGCCAGTTGGTGTACGTGGCGGTGAGCAGGGCCAGCCGGTCGGTGAGCCTGGTGGCCAGGGCCGGATCCCCGGCTGATCAACGTCTCTGGAAAGAAGCCCTGGCCGAGGGCCCGGCCTCCAGCGGCAGGATCAAACCCTGACAACCCAACGGGGTGCAAGGCCGCGGTGGATCAGGCCAACCGCAGCCCTTCGATGCCCTGCCAGGCCAGGTAGCCACCCAGGGCCAAACTCACCATTCCCACCAGAGGCTCGGCATTGGCAAAAAGCCATTGGCTGAGGCGCTCAAGGGCGGGCAAGACCCGCTCCCGGCCAAGCAGCAGCACGGCCAGCAGGGGCACAAGCAGCAACAGGGTCGTCGCCAGGGTGAACAGGCCCACCACCACCACTTCCGGCAGCCGCTGGAATCCGGCCGCCAGGATGGTGCCGCTGGCCTTGGCGTAAAGGAAAAGGTCGTCGGGACTGGCCACCTGGACCAGGGTGCTCAGCGCCAACAACGGCAGCAGTGGAAGGGCGCAGAACCGGCCAAGCTTGCGGCTCCAGGCGGACGGTTCCCCCTCTTCCTCCCGTTTGAGCAGTTCGTTGAGCCCCACCGCCACCAGGGCACCGGCGGCCAGCAGATCCAGGCCCGTGCGATGGCTGCTCCCCTTCTCCATGGTGAGCAGGAAGCCATGGCCCACCCCCAGCAGCAGCACCATTTCCAAAGCGGAGGTCACCAGCCAGGCCGCCACCAACCAGCCGCTGCGGCGCAGGGGGTCGGGTCCAAGCAGCAGCAGGATTAGCAGACCGATGTGGAGCGGACTGAAGCCGATCGCCAGGGCAAAGCCCAGCAATTCCCCTCCAAGGCTGAAAAAGTCCAGAACGGGCCAGGCATGGCTCCCCATTGTGGCCGCAGTCTTCAGCCCTGCGCTCGCGGGGGCTCAGCTTCGAACCTCAAACCAGTCATCGCCTCGGAGGGGGATCCGGCTGATCCCCAAGCCGGAGACCTGGGCCATCAGGGGGCCCCGTTCGCACCAGAGCTGCAATTCGGCCAGCCGCTGGGTCGAGCCCTCGGCCTCCACCTCCACCGAGCCATCGGCCAGGTTGCGCACCCAGCCGCCGAGGCCGAGCTCCTTGGCCCGGCGGCAACATCCGGCCCGGTAGCCGACCGCCTGCACCCGGCCCCGCACGGTGAGCCGCCAGCGCTCCAGGGGCGGGGCTTGGCGGGGCTCGGTGGGCTGGAGAAAGCGCCGCTCATCGGCGGCGGCCCGGCGAGCCCGCAAACGGCGGCCTGGCGCCAGGGAATCTCCGGACATCCAGCCGAGGGCAACATCGCCGAGGCGGCGTGAGCGTTCGCGGCTGTCCATCGCGGCGGCGGCGCATTAGGCTGAGCTCCGCAAGCTGGCACAGGCCACCCCCCTCTGGCCAAGAACGACAAGGGCTGTGACATTGGCCAAGAAGATCGGATTTGCTGCGGTAATGGGCCTAATGTGAAGCTGCGAATCATCATCAAGTCAGCCAGTCGTCATAATTACAGCGCAACTACCTTCCCTGTACTGCCCCGAGGTTGACTATTTTTCCGCCAGCCCTTCCCCGACCGGATCGCCCCGAAGCGCTTGCTCTCCTGCGGTTATCAGAGTCTAATAGGCTATTGCCCTCAAGCCCACCGCTCCCGTGGGCGGGCCTTGGGGCCATGGCTGCTGAAACCTTCGGTCTCACCGTGAAAGCGGAAACCACCCTGGTGGGCATCGAGAGCCAATCCTCCGGTCCGGCTCAACCGGCCTCGCCCCTCCAGGGTCCGGCGGTCTCCCCCTGGTTGTTGCTGCTGTTGCCCCTGCTGCTTTTGCTCAAACGCAGCCATCGCAGCAAACTTAAAGAAGGACTGGACTGGATGGGCTTTACCTTCACGGCCCTGCTGGCACCGCTCCGGAGCCAGCGGAACGTGATCCACGACCGCCGCTACCTGGATCAGATGCTCCAGGCCGAGGCAGAAGCCAACCCCCTAAGAATGGCAGGGATCCGCAGCGAACCGAGCTGGGTCGCGTCTAGGGGGATCGGAGCGGCGCCGCCCAGGCAAAGGCGGAGCTCAACCGGGGAGCCGCCGTTCCGGATCCAGTCCATCCGGTTCTGGCGATTGATCGCGGCGCCCCTAATCCTGCAGCGCCCACCGCTGCCCAGCCGAGCCCTGAGGGGCCCTGGCAGCAGCCGCTAGGCGGCGTACCAACTCAGGACAGCCGGCCCAGTGCAGATGGAGCCAGCTGGCATGGAGATGGGGCCGATTCCAGCCCTCCAACCGCGCGGGTGATCCCCACCCCTCCAGCTGCCAGAGAGAGGCAGCCGCTCCGGTGGGGCCATCGACCAGGCCAACGGCCGAAGGCGAGCCCGTCGGACGAAGCTGCCAGCGGTGAAATTCGTGGCCCCGATAGGTCTCACCTCGCCGCACCAGCAAACCATCGCTGCGAACGCAGGCCTCCCGGTAGCCGAGGCTCAACGCGCCACGGGAGGCGCTGAAGGGGAGAACCCCGGCCATCGGCCTCGGGATGCCGGCGGCATCCTCAAGCGAGTTGCCCAAGACCAGCAGGCCTCCGCACTCCGCCACGATCGGCAGGCCCTTCCCGGCCGCCGCGGCCAGGCCGGCGAGGCTGCGGCGACACCCCGCCAGCTGCTCGGCATGGAGCTCCGGGTAGCCCCCCGGCAGCAACACCGCCCGGCTCTGGGGAGGCAGGGCGGCATCGGCCAGGGGGCTCCAGGCCTGGGGATCAAACCCCACCCCCCGTAGGAGCTCGGTGGTTTCGGGATAGCGGAAGTGAAAAGCGGCGTCGCTGGCAAAGGCCAGGGGCATGGCGGGTCCGGCGGGGGGCGCCCCAAGCAGCGCCCGCCCCGGATCGGCCGCCGGATCCCCCGCCACAGGTGGCGGCGGATCGAGCAGGGGCCAGAGGCGCTCCAGATCGAGGTGGCGCTCGGCCAGATCGGCCCAGATCGGCAGGCGCTCGTGGAGGTCCTCCAGCTCATGGGGCGGCAGCAGGCCGAGGTGGCGGGAGGGCAGCACCAGGGCTGGATGGGCCGGCAACACCCCCAACAGGGGCATCCCAATCGCGGCCAGGGCTTCCGCCAGGAGGGCATGGTGACGCCCACTCCCCACCCGGTTGAGAACCACCCCCGCGATCCGCACCTGGGGCGGGCCATGGTCCCGGAAGCCCCGCACCAGGGCCGCCAGGGAACCGGCCTGGCGGGAGGCCTCCACCACCAACACCACCGGCAAATCGAGCTGGGCGGCCACCGCCGCCGAGCTCCCCTCACTGCTGGGCCCCCGACCGTCGAACAGGCCCATCACCCCCTCCACCAGCACCCGGGTGGCCCGGCTGCCATGCCAGCGGAAACTGTTGTCGACCCAGGCCTCGCCGCAGAGGAGGGGATCGAGGTTGCGGCAGGGCAGACCCGCCACGGCACCCAGCAGCTGGGGATCGAGGTAATCCGGGCCCACCTTGAAGGGCTGCAAACGCTCGCCGCGCCGCCGGGCCAGGGCCGAGAGGGTGAGGCTGAGCAGCGTCTTGCCGCTGCCGCTGCAGGGGGCTGCGATCAGGCAGGCCATCGAATCAACGCTGCCAGGAGCTGGGGCAAGCAGCTTGACAGGCCAACTTCAGGCCAGCTGCGCCTCAGTGGTCTAAAGGGGCAGCAGCTGGGCCGCAGGGGTTCAGAGCGGCAGCAGCTGGGCCGCCAGGGGGGCCGCCGCCGCCAACAGCGGATTGGTGCTGTCATGGCCGCCGGAGAGCAGCAGGGCCATCTCCATTTCCTCGTTTTCCTCCGGCAGGGGCACCAAGTCCTCCGCCAACTCCATCGCCGCCATCCCCCCCGATTCCAATCGCATGCATCCGCCCGATTCGGAGCAGAGGATCACACAGAGCCTGGGGCGGCTGACGGGTTCGCAGATCAGACGCAACCCCACGATGGCGCCGGGATGGGACTTGGGAGCCCCCACCGGCATCGCCATCAGGCGAAACAGCACGGTGGCCCCATCGCCCCGCTCAAACTCAGCGGCGATGCCGCCTTCGTCGCCACCGGCCTCGGCCTCGATCGGACGGCTGTCGACCAGATGCCAGCCGAGTCGATCGGCGATCCAGGCCGCCAACAGAAGGCCCTTGACCGGGTTGTCCCCCTCCACATCAATATCGAGCTGCACCCCGTGGGCCAGGGCATCGCGGCGGGCGGGCGGATCAAACACCATCGCCAGCGATTCACGCCAACTGCGCAGCCGCAGCCAGTTGAGGTCATTGACCGCCTGGCCCGCCTGGATCCGATTGACCAGCACATCCAGGCAGCGGCGGGGCTGGCCAAGGGAGGAATCAATCACCAAGCGCCGCGGAATCGGTGCCAGGGCCTCCAGCATGTCGTGGGGTTCATCGAGGCTGCTGTTCCACCAGACCCAGCAGGGCAGGTCTTCACCCACCAAGGGCTGGATCAACTGGAGATTCTGCTGAATCGCCCCCATCCCGCCCCGCAGCACCACCACATCGCCGCAGGCATTGCCAGCCCCGCCCTCATCGGGAAGAGGACAGAAAGCCGCCACCATGGTTTGCAGCGGCTGACCTGCATCGAGGGTGGGAGCCAGGGTGATCAGGCGGCGGGGCATGTGGGCGCTGATGGCGCTTTCCACAAACTGGCCCCGAAGGTCGCCACTGTCGTTGTTGCCGGGGCGCTGGCCGAGGGCCCAGGCCAGGCGAGGGTCGGTGGGGGCGGTGCTGAAGGGCAGGCCGCAGTCCGTCACGAGCGAGCGGGCCGCCTCCATCACATCGTCGCGGTCGAGGCCCTGGATCGGCCCCTCCACCAGGCCGATGCGCACCAGCTGCTGCTCCAACCAGGAGGGCTCCCACACCAGCAGGGTGAAGGTGGCGGCGCCGGTGGCCCCCTCCAATCCCCCCTCCCAGAGGCGCTCCAAGTAAGCACTCACCTCGGCGGGGGGAAGGTCGATGGGGGCCTGGAGGGTGAGCTGGGCGGCCATGGCGTGGAGATGGGTGGGGGAGAAGGGATGGACCGGAAGCAGGGGCCGGGCTGGGCCAGGGAGGAGCTAGGGCCGACGCCAGATCAGGCCCTCCTCGGCCAGCAGGTTGTCGGCGGCGGCGGGGCCCCAGGTGCGGGCTTCATAGGGGTGAACCGGCAGCCGCCAGGGCGCTTCCTCGATCAACTCCAACAAGGGTGTGTAGAGGCGCCAGGCTGCTTCCACCTCATCACTGCGGGTGTAGAGGGTGGGATCGCCGAGCATGGCGTCGGCCAGCAGACGGACATAGCCCTCATCGGAGGGTTCGCCGAAGGAGTCGTCGTAGGAGAAGGCCATATCCACGGGACGACTGCGCATACCGGAGCCCGGCGCTTTCACCTCGAACTTGATCTCGGCCCCCTCATCCGGCTGGATCCGCAGGATCAGCTGGTTGGGGGTGGGGGCGCCCCCGGCGGCATCGAAGAGGTGCACCGGCGCCTCCCGGAAGGTGAGCACCACCTCCGAAAGCCGCTTGGGCAAACGCTTGCCGGTGCGCAGGTAGAAGGGCACCCCCTGCCAGCGCCAGTTGTCGATGAAGAGCTTCATCGCCACATAGGTTTCGGTGGTGCTGTTGGGGTTGACCCCAGCCTCATCGCGGTAGCCGGGCAAGGGGCGGAGCGCCGACCCTCCGGAGCCGTACTGGCCCCGCACACAGCACTTCCAGGGCTCGTTCTCATCGGCCAGACGGGCGGCCTGCAGCACCTTGGCCTTCTCGTTGCGGATCGCCTCGGCATCAAACCGGCCCGGCGGCTCCATGGTGGTGAGGGCCAGGATCTGGGTGAGATGGTTCTGCACCATGTCCCGCAGGGCCCCGGAGCCCTCGTAGTAGCCGGCCCGGTCTTCGACCCCCACCGTTTCGGCCGCCGTGATCTGAACGTTGGCGATGTAGTTGCGGTTCCAGATCGGCTCGAAGATGGTGTTGGCGAAGCGCATCACCAGGATGTTCTGGACCGTTTCCTTGCCGAGGTAGTGGTCGATTCGGAAGACCTGGCTCTCCTTGGCGCAGGCCTGGACCACCTTGTTGAGCGCCTGGGCGGTGCCGTAATCGCGGCCGAAGGG
>DAIQNM010000040.1:13339-14824 GCA_036788375.1 Cyanobium sp. CTOTU6536
GGGTCGGCCAGCAGGCCGGCGGCGGCGAGGGCGCGGCAGCCACTGCCATAGAACTCGGGGGAAACCGAGAGGTAAAAGGTGCGGTTGCCCCGGGTCGCCCGCAGGCGATCAATCACCTCAAGCCGGCTGGCCAGCCGCACCAGGTGGTCGCTCTGCTGGAGATCGACGGGCTCGTAGAAGAGGCCCTGGCTGAACTGATCCCAGGCGCTCGGGTGGTCCTTGATCTCTTCGGCGAGCGCCTCGGCCATCTTGCTGCGGAAGTCGTCATCGCTCCAGGGCCGGCGCGCACAACCGAGCACGGCGAATTCACTGGGCAGCCGCCGCTGGCGGAACAACTCGAAGAGGGCGGGCACCAGCTTGCGATGGGTGAGGTCACCGCTGGCACCGAAGATCACAATGCACTGGGGTGAAATCACCCGTTCCTGCCGCAGCCCCACCCGCAACGGGTTGGTCAGGAGGGTGGTCATGCTTGCGAGCGCTGGTGGATTACCCCTGGTTTAACGGCGGCAGGAGTGGTTCGCTGCCGCCGACGGGTGGGGTCAGGCCCTCTGTGAGGGTTTGCGGATCGCTCAGTAGGTCTCCACGTGCCAACGCTCGGCCTTCTTGAGCTGGGGCCGCAGTTCCGCCCAGTTGATGCCCTTGGCGGCGGCGGCGGCGGTCATGGCTTCGTCGATGCCGGGCTCCATGCCCCGCAGCCCGCACATGTACACATGGGTCTTGGGATCTTCGATCATGGTGAAGATCTCCTCAGCGTGTTCCAGAACCCGGTCCTGGATGTACATCCGGCCACCCTTGCTGTTCTGCTGCTCGCGGCTGATCGCCTTGGTGTAGCGGAAGTTGTCGGGATACTCGGCCTGGTAGCGGTTTAAATCGTCGTCGTAGAGGAGGTTGGCGGTCTTGGGAGCGCCCATGAACAGCCAGGCCTTGCCACGGAATTGCCAGCCGTTTTTCTCGCGCTCGCTCGACTCGAACATGCGGCGCAAATAGGCGCGCATCGGCGCGATGCCGGTGCCGGTGGCCAACATGATGACGTTGGCCTCCTCGTTGTCGGGGAGCAGCATCTCCTTACCCACCGGTCCGGTGATCTTCACCTTGGAGCCGGGCTCGATGTCGCAGAGGAAGGTGGAGCACACCCCGTAGATGGTCTGGCCATCCTTCTCGTATTCCAGCTGGCGCACACACAGGGACACGGTGTGGTCGGCCAGGTCGTCGCCGTGGCGGGTGCTGGCGATCGAATAGAGCCGCAGCTTGTGGGGCTTGCCGTTGGCATCGGCGCCATCGGGAATGATGCCGATGCTCTGGCCCTCGACGTAGTGGAGCTGGGGATCACCACCGGCCAGGTCGAAGGTGATGTGGTTGACCCGGCCGATCGCCCCTTCCGCGAGCAGGTTGTAGTTGTCGACCACGGTGCCGAGGAACGGATCCTTCGGCTTGTAGAGGTTGACGGGAACGTCGGCGTGGCTCACGGCAGCGGCAGGCTTGGGT
>DAIQNM010000041.1:0-14802 GCA_036788375.1 Cyanobium sp. CTOTU6536
TGGACTTCAAGGCCGGTGAAGACTTGGTAGGCCTGCGGGGCGTTGCCTTCGCTGATCTCAGCTTTAGCCAGGTGGGTGCCGACACGCTCTTGAGCGTTGCTGGCACAGCCGTGGGCCACTTCACCAACGTGAGCACCGCCAGCCTCAACAACCAGGCCAACTTCCTCTTCGGCTGACACAAACGAGTGTCGAGCGATACGTCCACAATGCAGCGCTAAGCACGCAAGGCGTCAACCGCCCCTGCCATAGTTACATTGTGGAGATATTGCATGAGCCTATCTCCTAATTATCGCAGGGGTAGCGTTCTCCTGGCAGAGATCCAGTCAGAGAATCCGCAATAAATCACTACTGCATCCGAATTAATTTTTAAACAGGGAAATTTCACTTCATTCTTGATCCTTGCAACCCACCATGACCACCATTAAAAACATCGGCCAGGTAACGGCCCTCGTCGCTGAAGCCAGTACTGCCAATGAGCCATCCGAACTGCTGGATGGTCAAAACGGTGATACTGACTTTCCCTATGCCAAGTTCAAAGCACTGGCAACAGTGGGCGAGGTGGATCCGGTCACCAAAATGGCCCTCACCGGCTGGCCGGATGGCAACGCTGCCTGGCTGAAGGACGACGCCACGATACGACTTGTCTACCAGTCCGAGTCTTACGCCACCAACTCCAACGAGACCTATGGCTGGCTGATGGAGAGCGGCGTGAAATTCACCGGCTCACACATCCACTACATCGACTACGACCGCGCCAAGTTTGCCAGCTTCCTCGACAACGAGGCGGCGGCCAGCACGATGTTCAAGTCTTCTGGACACTTGTTTGACAGGGTCTACAACGTCTTCGGCAAGGAAGTCACCAAAAAGACTACCGATAAGCTGGATCTTGCTGGTAAGTGGGGCAACCAGACCAATCCTGATGGCACGATCGTTGATTTCCTACCTGCTAAGCAGTTGACCCAGGGAGATTTCTTCTTCCACTCCTTCTGCGGCGCCTGGTATGAGTCGGCCAACAAGTATGGAGCTGGTATCGGCTTCAAAGATGATATTTGGCTGATGGGCGAAGAGTGGAACATCGGCGATTCCATGTTTGCCGACCCGGATGGCGCTGGCCCGCTCAAAGGGTTTAATGTAGCCAACGACACCATGGGCCTTGCCTCAATGGTGGTGGACATCAAGAACGAGGTGGCCTACACCGCGCCAGCCCTTGGTCAGCACGGCTACGAGAAGTTGATGCCGATGAACTCGGGCCACAAGGATTATGTGGTGATCGTGGCATCTGGCTACAACCACGACATTAATCCTGCTCCCCTCAAGGTCTACGTGGGCCGCAAGGGACTGGACGCAGCTGGCAACCAGATTAACCTTGACAATCCAAACCTCAGCGAGCGTGATCGCTTCCTAGGTGCCAACGGTCTGCTCTATGGCCAGCTGTACGGCATGGCCGCCAACGCAGCAACCTATGCCCAGCTCGGTATCACAACTGTGAATGCCGATGACAAAATGTTGGATGCCTATCTGAGAAACGCAGCGGCACCCGATGACTTCTCGGTTCGTTTCTACGCCACCGATTACCGCTGGAACGGCTTCGACACGCCTGAAGCTGTCAAGGACACAGAAGTGTTCCGTTGGGCCCAAGATGGCGACACCGTTGGTGGAGTTACCGAGGCCAACAAGCAACCCACCGGTGGCTACACCTTCTTCAACAGCGACACCAAGGTTGAGCATCCCGGTGTTGATCCTGATGGAAGCAAATTCCGCTTCATCCAGAATCACACCGCCACTGGCGCCATCTTGGGAGTTGAGTTCACCAGCATGGTTGCCGATCTCACCAGAGATCTCGATGGCAACAAGCTGCCTGACTATCTCTCCGCTGATTTCACCAGAATCCTTCCGGCTGTCAATGGCAGCCTGACCCTCGATGTGGGCGGCAAGGGCGTAGGCCACTTCGATGCCAAAGGCAACCCAAACGGTGCCACTGCCGAGAAGCACATTGAGGGGAACACGAACAAATCCGTATCTCCCGATGGCCTGCTCTGGGTGAAATCATCCGATGCAGACATCCTGATCGTTGATGAGGATTCCGGTAACGACTACGGCGAACGCAAGTTTGCCTTGGTGCTCAACGAGGACACCCTCGCCATTGAACCCGATCGCACGGGCTATTTCCTTGCCCAGGCCGGCGGCAACAAGAACCCCCGGGCTCTTGCTGGTGTTTCGACTTATGGCGGCACATTTGAGACCAAGTCGGGCTCTGAATTCTCTGGCAGTTGGAATGTCACCGCCCTGGTGGCCACCAAAGCTGATGGTTCGTTCTACACACAGGAAGAACTGGCGGGCAACGGCGTGCAGATCGTTGAACAGAGCCGCCCCCTCTCCGAGCACGTCTTCATCGGCGCTGTTCAACATGGAGGTGAGTCTGGTGGTGCACTGAAAACCGTCAAGGCTGATTACGGCGGTCAGCTCTTCATGTTCAGCATCGACCTGCCCGGCATCGAGCCAGCCCCTGTGGTTGGCACCTCTGGCGCCGATAGTCTGCTCATGCCTGATGCCAGCAAGGACCTCACACTGATCGGCAATACCATCTTCACCGGCGCCGGTGACGACGAGGTGGATGTGGCCCTCAGCGAGGGCTTCGAGAATCGCATCTTCACGGGCTCCGGTGTAGACACCATCTATGCCGGTACCCGCGATGTGATCACCGGTGGGGGTGGCGATGATTGGTTCAGTGCCGAAGCCGGCGATGGCAACCGCATCAGCGGCGGCCTTGGCAATGACACCTTCATCATCGGCAGCGCGTCCAACCGCCTTCTCGGCGGTGCAGGCGATGACAAGTTCTATGTGCTCGGAGGAGCTGGAACCAACCACCTCAACGGTGGTGCCGGTGCCGACCAGTTCTGGCTGGTGAGTGAGATCGGGGACCGCCCGGCCGCCAAGCAGTTTGTGATGGACTTCCAGGTGGGGGCCGACAAGGTGGGCCTGCAGGGTGTGTCCTTCTCCAGCCTCAGCTTTACCACGGTGGGTAGTGACACCCTGCTGAAGGTGGCCGGTGTGGAGGTGGGTCACTTCACCAACCTCAGCGCCGCCAGCCTCAACAATCAGGGCAACTTTGCTGGGCTGTTGGCCTGATGGTCTGAGTTTATCCCGGATGCCGCTCACCCTCCACGCGAGAAGTGAGCGGCATTCTCTACAGATCTACGGGTTCCTCCCGTCTCCGACGACCTCCCGTCGTCTTTCATCCTTTTCGCAGCCTGACCCATGCCAGCCAGCTTCTCCGGCATCTACAACCAAACGTTTGATGTGCTGGCGGCCACTGGATCAGGCAACCCCTGGACCAATGATCTGACCCTGCCGGGCTGGTTTCTGTTTCGCCAGCCCGCAGCATCCCCCGTTGCCATTACCAGCTACAACGCCGACACAGGTGCCAGCTCCAGCGGCGCCTTTGTGAGTTACGGCTCCAGCGGCAGCACCGAGCGGGCCCTCGGTTCTCTGGGGTCTGGAGGGACTTACTTTGCAGGCCCCAGCCCAGCACCAAGTGTGGCTTCCGGCGCAGTGGCCGGCTGGTTTGCCCTGGCGCTCACCAATGCCAGCGGCAGCGCGATCAACAGCCTCAACCTCTCCTTCAACGGCGAGCAATGGCGCAACGGTGGCAACACCACCGCTCAGGCGATGGTGTTGGAATACGGCTACGCCAGCGCCTTTGATCAGGTCGCCGCCTGGGTGGCGCCGGGTGGGAGCTTCAACTGGACTGCTCCCGTCGCCACAGCCACCGCGGCATCGGTGGATGGCAACAATGCCGGGCGTGTGACGGGTCGCGGCGGCAGCCTCGATCTTTCCGCCAACCCTTGGGCGGCAGGCTCCACCCTCTGGTTGCGCTGGATCGAGACCAACGACAGCGGCAACGACCACGGCCTGGCGATTGACGACCTATCGATCAGCTTGTCTGTGCCGCCGGCACAGCCTGAGGTGGCGATCCAGGCGCTCGATGCCGTGGCGGGCGAGTCCGGCGACGGCGCCGCCATTCGCATCAGTCGCACCGGCTCCACCGCAGCCGCCTTGGAGGTGCCGATCAGTCTCGTGGCTGGCCCCGGCCTCGCCACCGCCGCCGACCTCAGCGCGCCGTTTCCCGCCAGTATCACCATCCCAGCAGGAGCTGCCAGCGCTGATCTGAGCCTCAGCCTGCTCGACGACAGCCTCGACGAAGGTACGGAGACGCTGCGCCCCCAGATCACGGCTCCGGCTGGCACCACCCTGGCCGCCTCCGGCGCCAGCGTGGATCTCACCCTGTTCGACAACGACCGCATCAGCCTGATCTCGGCGGTGCAGGGCACAGGCGCCACCAGCCCCCTGCTGGATCAGAGCGTGACCCTGCGCGCCGTGGTGGTGGGCGACTTCCAGCTCAGCAGCGAGCTGGGGGGCTTCTTCCTGCAGGAGGAGAGCGTCGACTGGGACACCAGCGCCCTCAGCTCCGAGGGCCTCTATGTGGCCTACCCACTCACCGGCAGCAACGTGAACGTGGCGCTCGGGGATCGGGTGCTGCTCACCGGCCTGGTGGGTGAGCGCTTCGGGCAGACGGCGATCACCAGCCTGGGGACGCTCAGCGTGGAGGCCCAGGGCCGCCTGGCCGACACCCGCCGCCAGGACATCCCCGACCTGGTGGCTCAGCGCAGCGCCTCCCTCGATCTTGAGCCCTATGAGGGCATGTGGGTGCGCTTCCCCGAAAATCTCTCCGTGAACGGCCTCTACGGACAGTTCCGCTTCGGGGAGATCGAACTCAGCGCCGGCGGCCTGCCGCAGCAGCCCACCAACGTGATGGAGCCGGGGGCGGCCGCTTATGCCGCCGAGCAGGCCACCGCACGGCGCGAGCTGGTGCTTGACGACGGCAGCAACAGCAGTTATCGCCCTGCTTCGGCTGCCACGGCTGCGGCGCCGGTGCGTGATCAGCTGCTGCGCCGCGGCGACACGCTCACCGCCGTCGAAGGTGTGCTCGCCTACGACTTCAGTAAGTATCGGCTCCACCCCACGGCGCCACTCAGCGTCGCCAGCAACAACCCCCGGCCCGTGGCGCCGGCCGCTCCCGCCGCTGGGCAGCTCAGGCTGGCCAGCTTCAATGTGCTCAACACCTTCACCACCCTCAATGCCGGTGGTGCCCTCACCGACAGCGGCCTGGCCCCCCGCGGCGCCAACACAGCTGAGGAACTGGAGCGTCAGCTCAGCAAACTCACCACGGCTCTGGTGGGTCTGAAGGCCGATGTGATCGGCCTGATGGAGCTGGAGAATGACGCCGACGACGCCACCCTGGCGGCGATCGTGCAGCGGCTCAACGCCGCCCAGCCCACCGGCTCCGGCCGCTTCTACAGCTTCGTGCCCACCGGGCTGATCGGCAGCGATGCGATCAAGGTGGGCCTGATTTACAACAACCTGGCGGTAGCTCCGAATGGCGCCGCCCAGGTGCTGGCGGAGGCCTCCTTCACCGATCCGCTGGCCACCGGTACCCCCAGGAACCGCCCGGTCCTGGCTCAGGCATTCCGCGAACTCAGCAGCGGTGAGCTGGTGAATGTGGTGGTGAATCACCTGAAATCAAAGGGGGCCAGCGAGGCCGCGGGGGCTGATCTCGATCAGCTCGATGGCCAGGCGGCCTTCAACGCCACCCGCACGGCGGCGGCCACCCGACTGCTGGAGTGGATCGCCACCAACCCCACCGGCAACAGCGACCGCGACTGGGTGATCCTCGGCGACCTCAATGCCTATGCCAAGGAGCAGCCGATTCAGGCTCTCGAGGCGGCCGGCTATCGCAATGTGCTGCCCGCCTTCACAGCCGAGCCGCCCTCCAGCTACGCCTTCTACAACCCGGTGGACATGAGCGGCGCTCTGGATCACATGCTGATCTCGGCCTCACTCGTGCCCCAGGCCACCACCGCCCTCGACTGGAACATCAACGCCGCCGAAGCCAACTTCCGCGATTACAACCTCGATACCAACAGCAACGGCAATGCGGCCGTGCGCGATTTCTTCGCGGCCGATCCCTTCCGCACTTCCGACCACGATCCGCTGTTGCTCGATCTGGATTTGGGCCGAGCTGTGCCGACCGGACTCGCCTTCGCCCACGGCGTGGCCTCCGGCGATCCCTACGCCGATTCGGTGATCCTCTGGACCCGGGTCACCCCGCCTGCGGGCTTCGTCGGTCTGCTGGATGTGCAGTGGGAGGTGTCGCGCAGCGCCGGTTTTGAGGCAGGCTCAATCATCGATGGCGGTGTATTCGCCACCAGCGCTTCCCGCGACTGGACGGTAAAGGTGGAGGCCGATGGCCTCAACGCCGACACCCCTTATTTCTACCGCTTCCGCGCTGGCGATGCGGTGTCGGTGGCGGGGCAGACCAAGACCCTGCCTGTGGGCAGCGATCCGGTGCGGTTGGCGGTTTTGTCTTGTGCCAATTTCCCGGCCGCAGATACTTTTGCCGCCTATGGCCGAGCTGCCGCCATCAATGCAGCCAACCCCTACGACGCCTGGTTGCATCTGGGTGACTACATCTACGAATACGGTCCCGGAGGCTATGAGGAGGCGGAGGGCGCCGCCGGCAGCCGCCAATTCCAGCCCAATCGTGAGATCGTCAGCCTCGACGACTACCGCCTGCGCTATTCCCAGTACCACACGGATGCCAATCTCCAGGCTCTGCGTGCCGCTGCGCCGCTGATCGCCACCTGGGACGACCACGAAACCGCCAACAACAGCTGGGCCGGTGGCGCCCAAAATCACCAGAGCGGCAGCGAGGGCGACTGGCTGGCGCGCCGCGATGCAGCCCTGAAGGCCTACTACGAATGGATCCCCATCCGTGAACCCGGGCTAAGACAGGCCAGTGACGGTGCCTCCGCCCTCTCCCCGCTCACCCAGGGTTACCGCTCCTTCCGCTTCGGCGATGTGCTGGCCCTGCACATGCTCGAAACCCGGCTCACGGCCAGGGATGAGCAGCTGGCGTACCCCGATGCAGCAGCCGTGGAGGCCCGGATCGGCGCGATCCTGGCCGATCCAGCCCAGGTGGCCGCCTACGCCACCCAGCTCGGACTCACCCCGCCGACCAATTCCGCCGCCATCGAGACCTTCGCCGCCGCTCTGGCACCAGCCGTCACCCAGGAGCTGGTGATCGCCACCGTGCAGAAGGCCTGGGGCGACCCCAACCGCGACCTGATCGGCGACACCCAGATGGCCTGGCTGCAGCAGCAGATGGCCAGCTCCACCGCTGCCTGGCAGGTGCTGGGCCAACAGGTGCTGATGCAGAGCATGGCCGTTCCGGCGGAACTCCTGCTCAATCCCGGCAATCCCGCCCTGCTCGACAAGTACGCCGGCCCGTTGCAAAAGCTGGCCACCGGCACGCCCTTCGCCAGCCTCAGCGCCGCCGAGCAGGCCCTGTTCGCCGAAGCCGGCAAGATCCCCTACAACCCCGACGCCTGGGATGGCTACGGCGTGGAGCGGGAGACGATCCTGCAGACCGCCCTGGCCCTGGGCAAGCGCCTGATCAGCCTCGCTGGCGACACCCACAACGCCTGGGCTGGCGTGCTCGACACCATGAGCGCCGGCAGCAAGCCCGCTGGCACGGTAGCGGGGGTGGAGTATGGGACGCCGGGCGTGACCTCCCCCGGTTTCGAGAAGTACCTGCCTGGGGCTGATGCCTATATCCGCGCCAAGTATCCAGCCGTGGATGGCCTCGATGGTCTGTTTTTGGGTTATGTGGATGGCCTGAAGTACGCCGATCTCAATCGCCGCGGCTTCCTGGATCTCACGGTGAGCAAGGAGCAGGCGGTGGGCTCCTTCCAGTTTCTCAACGGCACGGACGCCGTCAGCGGCCAGCCCCTCTGGAGCAGCGAGTCGGTGGTGTCCAGTGCCAGCTATGGGATCTCCACCACCGCTGAAGCCCGGCCTCTGATCACTTGGCAGCCTGGCTGGCGCGAGCTGGATCTGGTGTTCGGCATGGCCGTCGATGGAGCAGGTGGCTCTACCCTCCTTGACCCGGCTGTCTATGCCAGCGTGCCCAGAGACGGCATCCTGCTGGCTGACGTGACCGTGCAGGGCTCTGCCGCTGCCGACCGCATCTACGTCGGTGTTGGCTCCACCGTGGATGTGGGCCCCGGCAACGACGAGCTGTTCAACACCGACAGCCTGGGCGGCAACCGGTTAGTGGGTGGAATCGGCTCGGATCGCTTCTTCCTGCGGCCCGTCAACGATGTGGTGATCGGCGGTCAACTGATCAGCAATCCTTCCACCTTTGGCTCCCCCTTCACAGCCCGGGCGGATCGGCAGGGCGACAGCTTCCTGATCGACAGCTCCGACGTCGGCAGCCCCGGGGAGGGTTCGCTGCGGATCGTCGACTTCGAAACAGGCCTTGATCAACTCCTGCTCGATGGTCAGGCACCGGTCGGTGATTGGGCCGCGATTCGCGCCCAGCTGAAGGCGTTGAACATCAGCATCAATGCCGTACCTGAACTGGCGAAGACACCCTCTGCGATCACGCTCAAACGGGGGCTGGAGGTGGTGGTGGATCTGGCTGGAATCGGCCGTGATGCCGATGGCGATTCCCTGAAGATCATCAAACTCAGTGGGCCTGACTGGATCACCGCTAACGGCACCAGCCTGCGGGCCACAGCTCCGACCGATCTCAGCCATGCCCAGCTTGCCGGCATTGAGCTGGTGCTCGGTCTCTACGACGGCACTGCTGTCACTCCCTTCCTGCAGCCGCTGGCTTTTAACGCAGCTCCAACGGCGATTCAGCTCACCTCACTCCAGCCGCTTCCAGAAAACACCAGCACAGCGGCGGCGATTAAACTAGCTGATTTCGTGATCATTGATGACGAGCTCGGCAATGAGAGCGTGAGCATCACTGGCGACGATGCCAGTCAGTTTCTGATCGAGGCGAATTCGATCTATCTCAAATTGGGTGCCAGCCTTGACTACGAGGCTAAATCTTCCTATCGGGCGCTGATTACCGCGCTGGATCCGGAGTTGCCCGGCAGTGAGCCGGTCACGGCGGAACTGCGTTTGTTGGTTGCCGATGTGAACGAGGCTCCAGCTTCGCTGACATTGGTGAATCGGGTTGGCCAGCTTGATGAGAATACACCGCTTCAGCAACCCTTGAGAGTTGCTGATCTGGTGATCCGCGATGATGCGCTTGGTACAGAGACGATCTCTATCAGCGGCAATGATGCCAGCGCATTTCAGGTTATCGGCGAATCTCTTTATCTGAGGCAGAGCGTCTCTCTCGATTTCGAGAAACAGTCGTCTTACGAGGTCAGGCTATCTGTCACTGATCCATCCCTGCCGGCCAGCCTGCCGCTGCAGCAGGACTTCCAACTGGCGATCAGGGATGGCAATGATGCTCCATCGGCCATTCGCCTTGTCAACCGCATCACCTCGCTGCCTGACAACATCAGCATCGCTTCGCCGCTACGGGTGGCTGATATTGAGATTGTGGATGAACGACTTGGTGACAATCGACTTTCCCTCGTCGGGCAGGATGCCGGAAGCTTCGTCATTCGTGATCGCTCGCTCTTCCTGAAGCAGGGTATCGATCTGGATGTGACGGTGAAATCCAGTTATCGCGTCAGCGTGGCCGTTGACGATCCCAGCTTGGGTGATTCTCCAGACGCTTCGATCGCTTTCGAGCTGGCCATCACGGCTGGCCGCCAGCGTGAGCGCGGTCAACTGGAGGTGAGCTTGCCAAACATTGGTGGCGTGACGCGAGAGATTCCAATCACCTTCAGTAGTGCGGATCTGCTGCCTGGTTCCACGCTTAACGTGCTCAGTGATCTGGGGTTGCAGGCCGCCGCTCTGAAAACCCTTGCCGACCTCAAGGTTACCCCGAGTGGTGGTGGCATCGATTTCTCGCTTGCGCTTGATCCTGGCTTGAATGCCGGTCGTGTCAGTTCGTTGCTCGATCTGGTCGGTTCCGATCTTGTTAGGGATCTCAGCGACGGCGCCGGACGTATTCCCACCCGTCGACTTGTTTATTTTTCATTGGATGGCAGTGGAGCGATCGCACCACTCAGCTTCGATCCCATTCAGGGTGGTGGTGCGCGCTTCTACGATCTCTCCGGTGACGGGGTGGCGGACTTTTTCACTCTATCGCTCGTTGATGGAGGTTTTGGTGACAAGGATGGCGTTGTTAACGGTACAATTAAAGACCCGTCTTTCGCGGCAGTTGCGAATCTTGATCCTGTCTTTACTGCCGCCCCTTCGGGATTCCTCAATGTCGTCGACCCAGCCAGCGATCAATTGCGTGCGAGTGTGGCTCTGCGGATGGCGATTACAAGCCTGCCTCAAACCTCCAACAGTCTCTACTACGTGCTTATCAACCAAGACGAGCTTGCTAACCCCAATGCTATTCTTGGCAATCTCAATAGTCTACGCAGCCGCGCCCGCCTGCTGGCATCGACCCTCGAGAGCACTGATTTCACCTTGCCTGCGGGAACCAAATTCCAACGGGAAATTCTGCTGCTCAATGGCCAAGCCGTGCGCCTGTTTGAGGTTGCCGATGGCAGCCTTGCCGATATCCGCAGTCTCAGTGACAGTCGGCTTCGCTTCCTTGATCCCAGTTCGGTTACCAAGCGTGAGGCGCAGTTTTCCTCACTCAGCGGCGTCAGCCTCAACCTGAGCGTCGTGACGGGGGATCAGGGGTTGAATGCTCTGGTGGGTCAGCAACAGAGTCTGGCCCCCGTGCTCGATCTCAGCGCTTTCCGAGCCACCCAGACGGTCAGTGGCACCGTGGCGATCGGTCGCGAAGCGAAGTTCGACACGGTCACCGGCTTCTACCGCTGTCTGGATGCCAGCGGCGCCGTGCGCGCGGCCGATGGTGTGAGCATCGTGCGGCCCGGTGATGTCAACTACCAGGCTGAAGCGTTGCGAGCCGCCAATCAAGTCGCCGGCATCTCCGCTCTGCAGGTTGGCGATCGCCAGACCAACAACCGCACCTTCAACCTCAACGAAAGCACCGCCATTGCCCCCTTCGCGCGGGTCGGTGGCAACACCTACTTTGCTTATGATGTTGCCAATCCTGATGGAATCTCCCATTTCCGCACCCTCGGCACGAATCTGTTCGGTTTCGAGGACCAATTCCGGGGTGGCGATCTTGATTTCGACGACATGGTGATCGGCTTCAATTTCACCAATGTGGTCTGAGTCGCGGAAATTCGGTCGTCCCTAACGCTCGGGGTGGCATCACCAGCAGAATGGTTTGGCTGGAGGAGGCCTGGATGCAGTCATCGGTCGAGCAGATCCTGCCTCTGCTGGCCTCCCCCCTCGGGGCGGTGGCCTTCGTGCCCCTCTATGCCCTCTGGGTCACCCTGCTATTGCCGGGGGTGTGGGCCTCGATGCTGGCCGGCGCCCTCTACGGCACCTGGTGGGGCAGTTTGGTGGTGTTTGTCGGGGCCTGCCTCGGCGCCGAGATTGTGTTCCTGCTCGGGCGGGGCCGACTGCGGGGCTGGGCCCGGCGGCGGCTTGCGGCGGCCCCGAAGTTGCTGGCGGTGGAGCAGGCGGTGAGCCGGGAGGGGCTGCGCCTGGTGTTGCTGACCCGCCTTTCGCCGGCCTTTCCCTTCAGCCTGCTCAACCTGGCCTATGGCCTCAGTGAGGTGAGCCTGCGGGATTACTCCCTTGGCCTGGTCGCCATCCTGCCGGGCACGGTGCTGTTCTGTGCCCTCGGGGCCTTGGCGGGCGATGTGACGCGCTTCAACACGGTGCTGGCCGGCCAGGCCGATCCCTTCACCTGGGCGGTGCGGATCCTGGGGATCGGGGCCACCGTGGCGGTAACCCTGCTGGTCACGCGGGTGGCACGCCGGGCCCTGGCGGAGTCGGTCGGGGCCGAGGCCGATCAGGCCAGAGCTCAGCCTTCCGAGCCGGGTGCCGACCCCCCCTCCGCCGGCCCGTCCTGAGGCAGGGGCTTACCGAGGTCCCGCAGGGCCGCGATCAGCACGAACCAGCCCAGGCGGAGCCTCGCCAGAACACCGGGGCGGGCCGCCAGCGTCTGGTATTTGGCGCGGCCGCAGGGGGTGCGTATCCAGAAGGCCACCGAATCGTTCATCTCAGATCCGCTGCAACGACTTGGCCTTGTCCTTGAAGTCGCCGAGCAACAACTGCAGGTAGGTCACCTTGCGCAGTTTCACATTGGCGGTGAGCGACATGCCCACCTGTAGGGGCAGGCTAGCGCCGCTCTTGAGCTTGAGTTGCTGGCTGTTGAGCCGGATATCCACCGGGAAGCGATAAAACTGATTGAGCTGATCGGGCGGCAGGGCATCGGAGCCGATTTTGCGCACGCTGCCCTGCAGCACGCCGAAATCCGAGGCCGGGAACGAATCGATGCTGATGTCGGCGGCCTTGCCCACCTGCACGAAGCCGATGTCCTTGCTGGGCACCTCCACTCGGGCCTCGAGGCGATCGAAGGGCACAATCTTCATCACCGGCTCACTGGTTTCGGCCACGAAGCCCTTCGATTTGGGCTTGAGCTCAAACACCAAACCTGCCTCCGGTGAGCGGATCGTCTGATAACGGATGTTGACGTTCAGTTCGATCAGTTTGCTGCGCAGGTCGGCCAGGTTGCTCTGCAATTCGCGCGCCCCCTGCTCCAGGATGGCCTGCTGCCGCAGGCGCTCCACCTTGACCTGTTGCAGCTGACCCTCCACCTCCTGCACCTTGTTGCGTTGCTGCAGGAATTGCAGCTCGGCGGTGGCACCTTCCTTGTTGAGTTTGTCGAAACGGCTGAGCACTTCTTTTTCCAGCACAAGGCTCTCGCGCAGCACCTGCTGTTCCGTGTCGTTTACCGCCAGATAGCGGGCCAGCTCCTCATCCTTGAGTGCAAGCTGCTGTTGTTTGAATTCGATCGTTTTCTCCACACTGGCTTTGCGATCCTGGGTGGCTTCGGTGTCGAGCTTCAGCAACAACTGACCCTTCCTGACCCGCTGCCCCTCCTTCACCAGCACCTGATCCACCACTCCGCCCACCGGCATCTGCACATCCTTCACCACCCCCAGCGGCTCCAGTTTGCCGGGCGCCGTCACGATCTCTTCGGTCTTCGCTAGGGCCAGCCAGGCCAGGCCAAAACCCGTGACCGCCATCAGGGCCAGGCTGATGCCGCGGGCCCAGAAGCGCGATTGCTGCAGCACCACATCTTCGCTATCGGTGTGGATGGAGCGCTCCAGGTTGTTCTGGGCCCGCCTGAACAGGTCGTTGGGGGTGGGGATGCGAGCCATCAGCTGGCCTCCTGTTGGCGATAGAGGGCGAAGTAGCGGCCCTTGAGGGCGATCAATTCATCGTGGGTGCCGGTTTCAACAATCGAGCCTTGATGCATCATCACGATCATGTCGGCCCGGCGAATGGTGGAGAGTCGGTGGGTAATGAAGAACACGGTGCTGTCCTTCAGCGAATCCTTGAGGTTGTCGCAGACCTGGCGCTCGGTGTCGTAATCGAGGGCGCTGGTGGCCTCATCCATCACCAGCAGACGCGGGTTGCCCAGCAGGGTGCGGGCAATGGCGATGCGTTGCCGCTGGCCCCCCGAAAGCGAGGCGCCCCTTTCGCCCACGGGGGTGCTGTAGCCGGAGGGGAGCTCCATGATGAAATCGTGGGCTGCGGCGGTGCGGGCGGCCGCCACGATCGAATCGGAGGGGGCTTCGGGATTGGTGAGGGCGATGTTTTCGCTGATCGTGCCCGAGAAGAGCAGGGGATCCTGGGGCACGATGCCGATCTGGCGCCGCAAGGAATAGAGCTCCACCTTGTCGATGTCGTAGCGGTCAACCAGGATTCGCCCCTGGGTTGGTGAATACAGACGCGGCAGAAGTTTCATCAGGGTGCTCTTGCCACTGCCGCTCTGCCCCACCACCCCAACGAAGGTTCCCTGGGGAATGTGCAGGTCGACGTTTTTGAGAACCTCCGGGCTGCCCGGCGAGAAGCTGAAGCTCACCTTCTCAAACGCCACGTCGCCATGCACGGGCGGAAGCGGGATGTTGCCCTTGTCTGCTTCGCTGGATTCCTCCGGGGTGTCCACCACATCGGCCAGCCGTTCAAACGAAACCCTGAGTTCCTGAATGTTCTGCCAGATCGAAGAGAGCCGCAGCAGGGGTTGGGTCACGTAGCCGCTGATGATGCGAAAAGCGATCAGCTGGCCGAGGGTGAGTTCGCCTTTGAGCACCATGGCGGCGCCGACCCAGAGCACCAGCAGCTGGGAGAGCTTCTGGAGCACCTGGCTGGTTTCATTCAGGAAGGTGCCGGTGATGGTTTTCTCGAAAGTGCGGGAGATGTATTTGGCGTAGTAGTCCTGCCATTTCCAGCGACTCACCATCTCCACGTTCTGGGCTTTCACCGTTTGGATGCCGGTGAGCACCTCCACCAGATGGCTCTGGGTGCGGGCATTTTCTTCCGCCGCCTGGCGGTATTGGCGGCGGAAAAGCGGGGCACCCAGCAGGGTGAGGCCGATCTGGATCGGCAGCACCGCCAGGGCGATGAGCGTGAGCATCCAGCTGTAGAGCGCCATCACGATGATGTAAATCACCGAGAAGGCCGCATCCAGCAGCGTCATCAGGGCCTGGCCGGTGAGGAAGTTGCGGATCTTCTCCAGCTCGGCGATGCGGGTGCCGAGTTCCCCCACCGGCCGGCGGTCGAAGTAGCCCAGGGGCAGGCGCAGCAGGTGGTCGATCACCTCGGCACCGAGGCGCAGGTCGATGCGGTTGGTGGTGTCGGTGAACAGGAAGGTGCGCAGCGAGCCGATCACCCCCTCCATCAGGGTGACCACCACCAGCGCCATGCCCAGGATCTGCAGCGTGTCGAGGC
>DAIQNM010000042.1:0-3538 GCA_036788375.1 Cyanobium sp. CTOTU6536
GGGTGATCAGGTCCTTGAAGGGCACGTTGCTGGAGATCATCACCACCGAGCCGTACTCCCCCACTGCCCGGCTGAAGCCCTGGGCGATGCCGGCCAGGATGGCGGGCATCAGCTGGGGGAGCACCACCCGGAAAAAGGTCTGCGCCGAGCTCGCCCCGAGGCACCAGGAGGCCTCCTCCTGTTCCCGCTCCAGCGAGCGAAGCACCGGCTCCACGGTGCGCACCACAAACGGCAGGGAGATGAACACCATCGCCACCGCCACCCCCAGGGGCGTGAACGACACCTCCAAGCCGGTGAGCCGCTGAATCGGCCCCCCCAGCCAGCCCTCCGATCCATACACAAACGAGAGGGCCAGGCCCGCCACCGCCGTGGGCAGGGCGAAGGGCAGGTCGATCAGGGTATCGAGCAGCTTTTGGCCGGGGAAGCTGGAGCGGATCAGGGCCCAGGCGATCAGCAGGCCAAACACGCCGTTGATCAAGCTGGCGAGAGCCGCGATGCCGAAGCTCATGCGGTAGGTGCTGAGGGCCAGGGGGCTGGTGGCCGTCTCCCAGAAGGAGGCGGGGCCCACGCCAGCGGCTTTGAAGAGCATGCCCGCCAGGGGCAGGAACAGCACCAGGGCCAGGTAAGCCCAGGTGATGCTCCAGGAGACGTTCGGCCGGAGCCAGCGCGGCAGGGCGAGGCCGCGACGCGGCAGGGCAACGGTCATAGCGGACAGTCTCAACAAGGGTCGTGCGAGGACCGTACACCCGCAGCTGGGCTATTGGGCGGTTCCTCGCAGGGTTTCCGGGTTAAGGCGAACACACCGGTTCCGGCTTCGGCGGACGCGCCCCCATGGCTGCGGAGCTGACGCCTCGCCCATCCACCCCCTCCAGATGGCTGCTCCAACCGACCGATCAATCCAGCGGTCCAGCCAACCCATCCAGCCAACCCACCCAGCCAATCGATCAGGCCGGGTGATCAGAATGCTCCGATCGATCCACACCGCCGCCATCCCGCATGGGCATCCGCGTTGCCAATGTGACCAAGCGCTTCGGGGCCTTCCACGCCGTGGACGACGTGAGCGTGGATGTGGAAAGCGGCTCCCTGGTGGCCCTGCTGGGCCCATCGGGCTCGGGCAAGAGCACCCTGCTGCGCCTGATCGCCGGCCTGGAGCAGGCCGATACCGGCCGCATCTGGATCACCGGCGAGGAGGCCACCGAGCGCTCCGTGCAGGACCGGCAGGTGGGTTTTGTGTTTCAGCACTTCGCCCTGTTCAAGCACCGCACCGTGCGCCAGAACGTGGCCTTTGGCCTGGAGCTGCGCAAGTGGAAGCGGGAGGCGATCAAGCGCCGCGTCGATGAGCTGCTTGATCTGGTGCAGCTGAAGGGCTACGGATCGCGCTTCCCCTCCCAGCTCTCCGGCGGCCAGCGCCAGCGGGTGGCCCTGGCCCGGGCCCTGGCGGTGCAGCCCCGGGTGCTGCTGCTCGATGAGCCCTTCAGCGCCCTCGATGCCAAGGTGCGCAAGGAGCTGCGGGCCTGGCTGCGCAACCTCCACGACGAGATGCACGTGACCACCGTGATCGTGACCCACGACCAGGAGGAGGCCATGGAGGTGGCCGACCGGATCGTGGTGATGAACGAAGGTCGCATCGAGCAGATCGGCACCCCGGCCGAGATCTACGACCACCCGGCCAGCCCCTTTGTGATGGGCTTTGTGGGGGCGGTCAATGTCTTGCCGGGAGGCACTCTGCCCAGGCCTGCAGCCGCCGACTCCCTGGCCGGCGAAGCACCGGACAGCCCCCTGTTCATCCGGCCCCACGACGTGGAGCTGTTCCATGAGGCCCAGGCCGACACCGTGCCCGCCCTGCTCCGCCGCCTCAGCCACCTCGGCCGCGATGTGCAGGCCGAACTGGTGCTGGCCGATGGCCAGGTGATCACGGCCCAGATCCCCCGCGAACGCATGAACCTATCGGCTTTCCAGGTGGGGGATCGCCTCTATCTACGTAGCCGCGAAGCCCGCACCTTCGTGCCCGACTACAGCATCTGAAGCGGGAAGCCGCCCGCATGTAGCCCAAGGCACACCGGTGCGGCCAGGACTGGCGCCCGGATTACATTCCGGTTTCCCGAGCGACTTAGCGTGGATCTAGGCGCTCAAGGACGGTGTTGTCCACCACGTTTCGCTACTCCTTGATCAGCCTGGTGGAACTGGCCCGGGAGACGCGCATCCTGCAGGCCCGCCAGATCGCCGAACGGTTTGGGCTCTCGCCCCACTATCTCTCCGTGGTGCTGCGGGACCTGCGACGCCTCGGCCTGGTGGAGAGCATCAAGGGAAACCGCGGCGGCTACCGGTTGCTGAGGCCCGCCGAGGAGATCAACCTGCTGGAGCTCTACCGATCCCTGGCCGGCAGTGATGACAACACCATGGAGGCAGAGGCCAACCCAGGCCGTTCACCGGCCGACGCATGGCTGCAGAACCTGGCTGAGCGCTGGAGCCAGGACCTGGCTGAGGTTTCCCTGCTCGACCTCTGCCGCGAACCCGGCTAGAGACAAGTGCCATCAAAAAGCCCCCAGCTCGAAAGCCTGGGGGCCCTGGGGACCGGGACCCGCAGACGATCAAGCCGCTACCGAGATCCCGGAGGCCTCGGGACGCACCGCAGCCAGGCGGGCATCGGAGCGGTATTGAACCAGGCTGAATTCATCCTGGTGACGCAGCAACTGGCCATCGCGGAACACGAGGGTGTAGCGCTGCGGCTGGGGTTTGGAGGGATGGGCGTGAAGGAACTGGGCAGGCATGGCGGTCAGTGCGGACGATTGGGATCAAAAAGGACGGGCAAAGACGTCGGTCGGTCGGGGAAACACCTGCAATCAGATGGCGGCGGCGAGGCCATCGCTGGGGATGAAGAGATCGGCTTCGCTCACCTTCTGGAGCAGCCCGAGGGTCTTGTAACGGTTGAGGTTCTTGGTCACCGTCACCCGGGTGAGGCCGCACACTTCGGCCAGGGCCCGGTGGGTGAGATTCATGTCCTTGAGGGAGAAGCGGTAGCCGCGGCTGCTCACCTGGCCAAAGCGCAGGCCAAGCCAGCGGAGCAGCATCAGCAGGCGGCGCTCGGCGCTGCGGATGCGGTTGATCTCGAAGATCTCCTCGGTGTTGCGGATCTGCTGGAGGAGAAAGGCGAGGGTTTCGGCGTCGGAGGGGTTGTGCTGCTCCACCACCACGGTGGTGAGGCACTGGACCTCCACGGGATCAAGGCCGGAGTGGGCGTTGGTGACCAGGTCACCGGGGCCCCAGATGCCGAGGGTGATCGATTCGCCCTCCGCATCCCAGGTGGTGGTGCGGATATAGCCGTCGTGAATCCGCCAGGTGAGGCCTTCGGGCAACACGTCGTTGGGAAGGAGGGTGAGGCGCAGCGCTTTGGGGTGCGCCTTGGGGAGGGCCTGGATCAAGGATGCGGTCGCCATGGGGAAGGTGGGGACGGGAAGGGGGTGGATGGCACGGAAGGAAGCAGGCGGGCCGGCGTGGCGCCGGCGATGGTCATTCGGTTTGGACAGCTCATCGGAGC
>DAIQNM010000042.1:3548-14801 GCA_036788375.1 Cyanobium sp. CTOTU6536
CATCGGAGCCCCGCGGTTGACGGAACCGTAGCACCCAATTCCCGTCGGTCTAGCGTTGTTTTGCCTGCCGGGTGTTTTGAGGCACACCCCGCTTACCCCCGATTCCCCTGGGCTGGTTCAGATGAAGTACATCACCTGCGACTGCAGGCGCAGGTCGCGCTCATCGAGCAGGTCCTGCAGGGAGGTGCCCTCGAGGATCTCCTGGCGGGCTTGCTCGAGCCGCCCCTCGAGGCCACCGATCACCTCGAACTCCGGACTCTGGCGGGCAGCCGTGCCCCGGCTGCCCAGCTCGCCCTCCAGACAGGCCACCACCTCGGCGATGCGGACCTCGGCCGGCGGCCGGGCCAGCTGATAGCCGCCGCGGGGACCACGGATGCTGCGCAGAATTCGGCCCCGGCGGAGGCTGGTGAGCATCTGTTCCAGGTAGCGATCGGGGATGCCCTGACGGGAGGCGATCTCCGCCACCTGCAGCACACCGCCCTGGGGATGGATCGCCGCCAGCTCCAGCAGGGAAACCAGCCCGTATTCCGTCTTGGCACTGAAGGCCACGGTGTTCCCCGGCGCTTTGGTGGGGATTGTGGCAGCCCCCAGGCCCCCAGGGAAAGCAAAGGCGGCATCCCCAGCGATGTAGTCGGAACTACGTCGCCCCCGCCAGGGCAAGGCATACGGTCAGCCCGTACTCCCATCGGACAACCGTGGTTTCCCTTTCCATCCGGTCCCTAGGCCGGGCCTCCGCCGGACTGGCCCTGGCCGGGCTAGCTGCGACCCCGATCGCCGCCTCCCTCAGCCTCACCGGCACCAGCCTGCTGGTGGCCCAGCCGGCCCGGGCCGACAGCAACGAGATCCTGCTCGTGAGCTACGCCGTGACCAAGGGGGCCTACGACAAAATCATCCCCCTGTTTGTGGCCGACTACAAGAAGAAGACCGGCGCAACGGTTCGCGTTAAGACCAGCTATGGCGGCTCCGGCAGCCAGACCCGGGCCGTGATCGATGGCCTGGAGGCCGATGTGGTGGGCCTGGCCCTGGCAGCCGACGTGTACAAACTCCAGGACAAGGGCCTGGTGGATATCGGCTGGGAGCGGGAACTCCCCAATCAATCGATGATCACCAATTCCACCGTGGTCCTGTTCGTGCGGCCCGGCAACCCCAAGAACATCCAGGGCTGGAACGATCTTGACAACAAAAATGTCGATGTGATCACCGCCAATCCCAAGACCTCCGGCGGCGCCCGCTGGAACTTCGCAGCCCTGTGGGGATCGGCCGGCGGTGACGAGCAGAAGGCGAAGAACTTCATCACCACCGTCTACAAGAACGTGGATGTGCTGCCCAAGGATGCCCGCGAAGCCACCGACACCTTCGTGAAGCGCCGCAAGGGGGATGTGCTGCTCAACTACGAAAACGAAGCCATCCTCGCCCGCAAAACCGGCGAGTGGACCGAACCGGTGAAGATCCCCAGCCCCAACATTCTGATCGAGGGACCGATCACCGTGGTGGACAAGAACGTGAACAAGCACGGCACCCGCAAAGTGGCCGAAGCCTTCGCCCGTTTCCTCTACACCCCACCCGCCCAGAAAGCCTTTGTGGATAGCGGCTTCCGGCCGGTGACCATCGAAGGCAAGGCGTACGCCCAAGGCAAGTTCCCCGCCGTGTCCACCTGGCGCATCACCAAGCTGGGCGGCTGGAAGGTGGTGGATAAGAAGTTCTTCGGCAAGGGCGGTGTCTGGGACGAGATCTTCGCCAAGAGCCGCTGATCAACGCACGCATCTGATGCGTTCTACCCGCCCCGGCTGCCCTGTGCGGCCGGGGCTTTTCCTTGGCCGGGCGCACCCCGACCCGATCCAGGCCAGAACGGGGCGGTAGGGTTGTCGGAGTTCCCCATTGATGAACCGTGGTTAAGCGCTCCATCCGCATCGCCGGCCTGCTCGGCCCCGCCGTGCTGCTGGCGGCGACCCTGGGCGGGTGCGTCGGAGCCCGCCGCGACACGGCGGCCGGCCCATCCGCTCCGAGCCAGGCCGGGCCCCTGTTGCTGGTGAGCTACTCCGTCACCAAGAGCGCCTACGACCGGATCCTGCCGAAGTTCCAGGCCGACTGGAAACGGCGCACCGGAACGGACCTGGAGGTGAAGACCAGCTACGGCGGCTCCGGCAGCCAGACCCGCGCCGTGATCGACGGCCTCGATGCCGACCTGGTGACCCTGGCCCTGCCCGCCGACGTGCTCAAGCTCGAAAAGGCCGGCCTGGTGCAGCCGGGCTGGGAGAAAGAACTGCCCAGCGAGTCGACCATCACCCATTCGGTGGTGACCTTCCTGACCCGCGCCGGCAATCCCAAGGGGATCCGCAGCTGGGCCGACCTGGCCCGGCCGGGGCTGGGGGTGCTGACGGCCAACCCCAAGACCTCCGGCGGCGCCCGCTGGAACTTCCTGGGCCTGTGGGGCTCGGTGAGCCGCACCGGTGGCAGCGAGCAGGCCGCTGAAGCCTTCGTGACCAAGGTGTATCGCAACGTGAGCAACCTGCCCAAGGATGCCCGCGAAGCCAGCGATGCCTTCCTCAACCGCGGCCAGGCCGACGTGCTGCTCACCTACGAGAACGAGGCCCTGCTGGCGGCCAAAGAGGGCACCGACAAGGCCACCACCCTGGTGGTGCCGGCGGTGAACATCCGCATCGATGGGCCCGTGGCGGTGGTGGACCGCAACGTGGACCGCAAGGGCAGCCGCAAGGCGGCCGAGGCCCTGGCCGCCTACCTCCAGGGCGAGGAGGCCCAGGAGATCTTCGCCGAGGAGGGCTTCCGGCCGGTGAACGCGGCGGTATGGCAGCGCCGCAAGGCTTCCTACGCTCCGGTGACCACCCTGTTCACCGCCGCGGATCTGGGCGGCTGGCCCACGATCGACCGAACCTTTTTTGCCAGCGGTGGCCTGTGGGACCGGCTGGCATCGGCGCGAAACTGATGGTTCCGGCGCCGCTTTCCCCCCTCTGCGGCCCCAGCCCCCGATGTGCGAACTGCTGGCCCTCAGCGCTAACACCCCCACCGACATCCGCTTCTCCTTCCACGGCCTGCGGCTGCGGGGCGGCTCTACCGGCGACCACGCCGATGGCTGGGGGCTGGCCAGCTACGACCCCGACGGCCAAGGCCTGCACCTCTACCGAGAAGACGCCCCGGCCGCCTTCTCGCCCGTTGCCGCGGCGGTCGCCGCCCTGGATCTGAAGGCCCACTGTTCGATCGCCCACATCCGCAAGGCCACCCGTGGCGTGGTGGCGCTGGAGAACTGTCACCCCTTCCACCGGCGCTGGCGGGGCCAGGAGTGGGTGTTCGCCCACAACGGCGACCTGCAGACCCTGCCGCCCCTGCAGGGGGAGCAGCGGCCGATCGGCCAGACCGACAGCGAAGCCGCCTTCTGCTGGATCCTGGAGGAGCTGGAGCGGCGGGCCGTTTCTGCCGAGGATGAGGCCGGTCTGTTTGAGGCGCTGGTGGCCTGCGCGGATCGCCTGGCCGGCGAGGGCATCTTCAACGGCCTGATGAGCAATGGCGCCTGGCTGTTCGCCTACGCCGGCACCAAGCTGCACCGGGTGACGCGGCGGGCCCCCTTCGGCTTGGTGCGGTTGGCCGATGACGATCTGAGCGTCGATTTCGCCGCCGTGACCCAGCCCAGTGATGTGGTGACGATCCTCAGCACCGAGCCGCTCACCGCCGAAGAAACCTGGCAGCCCTTGCAGGTGGGGGAAGCGATCCTGCTGAAGGGGGGCGAGATCGTGCGGCAGCGGCCCGGCCGGGGCGAACCCGGCTGAACGGGAGCGGCGAACCCCGCTGGGCGCCCAGGATGGGTGCCAACCCCACAGGTTCCAGGCAGCCCATCCCGCCCTGTTCACCCCCCATGTCCACACCGGCCAGCCCAGGGCCCATGGTTTTCCACCCGGTGCCCACCACCAGCGTGAGCCTGGCGGAGGCCTCCCGTTTCTGGCTGCACCTGGGTCTGGTGAGCTTCGGTGGCCCCGCCGGCCAGATCGCCATGCTCCACCGCGAACTGGTGGACCAGCGGCGCTGGATCTCGGAAGCCCGCTTCCTGCACGCCCTGAATTACTGCCAGTTGCTGCCGGGTCCGGAGGCCATCCAGCTGGCCACCTACCTGGGCTGGCTGCTGCACGGCACCCGGGGGGGCCTGATCGCCGGAGGGCTTTTTCTGCTTCCCTCGGTGGTGCTGCTGCTGCTGCTGAGTTCGCTCTACGCGCTGTGGGGCCATCTGCCCCTGCTGGCGGGCATCTTCTGGGCCCTCAAACCGGCCGTGCTGGCGATCGTGATCCAGGCCTGCTGGCGCCTGGGGCACCGCACCCTCAAGGGCCCCCTGGCCGTGGTGATCGCCGCCGCCGCCCTGCTGGGATTGCAGGGACTCGGCCTGCCCCAGCCGCTGCTGATCGCCCTGGCGGCGCTCACCGGCTGGATCGCTGAGCGGCTGCGGCCCGGGATCCTGGTGACCGCTGCCCCACCACGGCCGCCAGCCGGACTTGATGCGCTCCACGGCGACGCCACGGCCACCCCGCCCCACGCCCGCATCCGGCCCCGCCATCTGGCCCTCACCCTGCTGGCGGGGGGCCTGGCGGTGGCCCTGCCTCTGGTGGCGCTCACCGTGGTGGATGGCTGGAACGGCACCCTGGCCACGATGGCTCGCTTCTTCAGCCGCGTGGCCTTGGTGAGCTTCGGCGGGGCCTATGCCGTGCTGCCCTACGTGGCCCAGGGCGCCGTGGAACGGTTCGGCTGGCTCAGCGCGGCCCAGATGGTGGATGGGTTGGCCCTGGGGGAAACCACGCCGGGACCGCTGATCATCGTGGTGGCCTTCGTGGGGGTGCTGGGGGGCTGGCATGCCGCCGGCACCCTGGCCTACGCCCTGGTGGCGGGGCTGGTGGTGGTGTGGTTCACCTTCCTGCCCTCCTTTCTGTTCATCCTGGTGGGCGGCCCCCTGGTGGAAGCGAGCCGGGGCGAAGCGCGGCTCGCCGGCCCGATGCGGGCCATTGGCGCCGCCGTGGTGGGCATGGTGGCCAGCCTGGCGCTGCTCTTCGCTGGGCCGGTGCTCTGGCCCGGCGGCCCGGGGGGCGGGCTCGACCTGGCCGCCCTGGGGCTGCTGGCCGTCGCGATGCTGCTGCTGTTCTGGCGGCAATGGGGCGTGCTGCCCCTGATCGGCGGCGCGGCGCTGGTGGGGGTGGTGCGGCTAGCCCTGGCTTCGCTGGGCATTGTTGGCCCCTAATTCATCGGTGCGGCGGCTGTGCCATCCCCCACCGGCGGTGTCGCACAGCCGCAAACTCGCCATCGGCACAGGCGACCAGGCTCAGAACAGCTCCACAGCCGCCAGTTCCGGTGCCTCCCGGCGGCGACTCAGAGATTCACCACAGCTTTTCGGGGTGGGGAAGAGCTTGCCGGGGTTGGCCAAGCCCTGGGGATCGAAGGCCTCACGCACCAGGGTCATGGTGGCTAGGTCGTCGGGGTTGAACATCCAGTCCATGTAGCAGCGCTTGTCGTTGCCAATCCCGTGCTCGCCGCTGATGCTGCCGCCGGCCTCGATGCAGAGCCGCAGGATCTCGGCCGCCAGCGCCTGCACCTGCTCTCCCACCCCCGGCTGATCGGCGCGGTAAAGGATCAGGGGGTGGAGATTGCCGTCGCCGGCGTGGAAGAGATCAAAACCCGACTTCCTGCTCTGGCTGCAATGTTTCGCAACGCGGAAGGTGACCTTGGAAAAAATAACGACACAACATAAAATCCCAGGCGGAAATGACCTGTTTTTGGGGTGGAGGGCTTTGCGCACCAAGAACCAAGCCAGCCAAACCGACTCTGGATTTAGGTGCGAGCAAGTATCTCGAACTCCGAGACATCGGCTCTCCCCAGGACGACAGTGACAGAAAGCTAACTGGAACAGCAAATGTGCTGAGCGGCAGACAAAATGATATAAAACAGAAAAATCTAACCATGATTAACTGGATCGAGGCAGTTGTCGCTCCACATATTGTCGGGAGTAACTACAAATCTGTCGCCGAAATTGGCTCGAGCACAGGTGCCGCATCCGACAGAATCCTTGAATTAACGAATGTCAATATAGTGATTATCGACCCATGCCTCGATGTTGACCTGAAAACCAAATACCTACCTGAATCCAGAGTGCGAGTGCTCAAGGGCTTCAGTCACGACATGTTACCAACTGTCAACGAAGAATTTGACTGTATTCTCATTGACGGTGACCACAACTGGTACACCGTTTTCAATGAGCTCGAAATTATCCATAATAAGAAACTGCTTTCCCCTGGTGGAACCATTTTCTTCCATGACGTTGCCTGGCCATATGGCAGAAGAGACATGTATTACTCAACCGAAAAAATACCACAAGAATTTCTGAATCCTTATTCCAGGAAGGGAATCGTCAGAGGCTTTTCAGGTACAGTCGAGGATTCAAGTTGGCCACACGACGTGGCTATTACTGAAGGAGGCCCCCGCAATGGCGTCCTCACAGCAATCGAAGATTTCGCAAAAGTTCACAACAACGAATACACATTATTCTATTGCGATTCTGTAGAAGCAGGACTGGGGGTTCTGTGGAAGAAAAACAGCTCATCCCTCAATAAGCAGCTGCTTTCCACAAGATTAAAGTTGCTCAAGATGTCAATCAATGCTAGCCTCAATTCACCGATTCCAAGCATCAAGCGGCTTGCGAGTCGAATCATAAAACCATAAGAATTTGCCCTAGAGATATTTATTCCGCATTTTTCAAAACACCTCCACCGCGGCCAGCTCCGGCGCTTCGGAGCGGCGCCGGGCCGACTCGGCGCAGGTCTTCGGGGTGGGGAAGAGCTTGCCGGGGTTGGCCAGGCCCTGGGGATCGAAGGCCTCACGCACCAGGGTCATGGTGGCCAGGTCGTCGGGGCTGAACATCCAGTCCATGTAGCAGCGCTTGTCGTTGCCCACACCGTGCTCGCCGCTGATGCTGCCGCCGGCCTCGATGCAGAGCCGCAGGATCTCGGCCGCCAGCGCCTGCACCTGCTCTCCCACCCCCGGCTGATCGGCGCGGTAAAGGATCAGGGGGTGGAGATTGCCGTCGCCGGCGTGGAAGACGTTGGCCACCGGCAGGCCGTAGCGGCTGCTGAGTTCACCGATGGAGCGCATCACCGCCGGCAGGGCACTGCGGGGCACCACCCCATCCTGGAGGTAGTAGCTCGGGAAGCGCCGCCCCAGGGCCGAGATCGCCGACTTGCGACCCATCCAGAGCCGGGCCCGGTCAGCGGCCTCCTGGGCCCGGCGCACCGTGCGGGCCCCGGCCTGGCGGCAGCACTGGGTGGCCAGCTCCATCGACACCAGCACCTCCTCCTGGAGGCCGTCGAGTTCGACCAGCAGCACGGCGGCCGCATCGGGGGGGTACTCCTCCTCGCCCAGGAAGTCGTTGACGGCCTCGATGCAGAGGCGATCCATCATCTCCATGCCGGCCGGCAGGATGCCGGCGGCGGTGATCCCCCGCACCGCTTCGGCGGCGGCCTCCATCGTGGTGAAGTCGGCCAGGAGCACCGCCACGCTGGCGGGGGCAGGCAGCAGTCGCAGGGTGATCGCCGTGGCGATGCCAAGGGTGCCCTCACTGCCGATGAACACGCCCCGCAGGTCCAGTTCGGGGGTTTCAGGCAGGCCGCTGCCAAAGGTGGTGATGGTGCCATCGGGGAGCACCACCTCCATCGCCAACACGTGATTGCTGGTGACGCCGTACTTGAGGCAGTGGACGCCGCCGGAGTTCTCGGCCACGTTGCCGCCGATGCTGCACACCACCTGGCTGGAGGGATCGGGGGCGTAGTAATAGCCATCACCGGCCACCGCCCGGGTGACCCAGCTGTTGATCACGCCGGGCTGCACGGTGATGCGCCGGTTGGGTAGGTCGATCGCCAGCACCTGGCGCATGCGGGTGGTGGCGATCACCAGGGCCGGGGTTTCGGCCACGGCACCACCGGAAAGGCCCGTGCCACTGCCGCGGGCCACGAAGGGCACCCCTTCGCGGTGGCAAAGCGCCACCAGGGCTGAGACCTGCTCGGTGGTTTCGGGCAGCACCACCAGCGGTGGCTGCCAGCGGTGCAGGGTGAGGCCATCGCTGTCGTAGGTGAGCAGCTCCTGGCGGGCCGCCACCACGCCCCGGGCCGGCAGGATGGTGCGGCAGTGGCGCTCGATCGCCTTCCAGTCGATGGCAGGAGCGGCTGCGGCAGCGGCCCCGCTACTACTAGGCAAAGCCGCCGCCGGGTTGCCATTGGGGGTGAAAACCAAGCTCGCCCCTGGGCTGGCTGGAGCGCTGGCTTGGGGGCTGGCTTCGCGGCTCGGGGCGGGGGTCACGGCGGAAACGGGAAACGGGTCTGGCGGTTGGACCCTGCCGGCATCAAGGTACTCACCGCCTGCGACGCACCGGGGCGAGGGGCCCAGCCGCCGCCCCTGGCAGCCCTGGGGCAGGCCCCTGGCCAGCCGCCTTGCCGAGGAAATCCGATCGGGGAGCGCAGGCGGCGCCTCGCTGGGCCAGGATGGTCCACGCTTGTCAGCCCTCCGTCCGCGGATCCCGTCTTGTCGGCTTCTCCCACAGCGCCCGTTTCGACTCCTGTGCTCAACACCACCCGCTCCCAGGAGATCTTCACCGCCGCCCAGAAGCTGATGCCGGGAGGCGTCAGCTCACCGGTGCGGGCCTTCAAATCGGTCGGCGGTCAGCCGATCGTCTTCGACCGCGTCAAGGGCGCCTACGCCTGGGACGTGGATGGCAACCGCTACATCGATTACGTGGGCAGCTGGGGGCCGGCGATCTGCGGCCACAGCCACCCCGAGGTGATCGCCGCCCTGCACGAGGCCCTCGAGAAGGGCACCAGCTTCGGCGCCCCCTGCGAACTGGAGAACGTGCTGGCCGAGCTGGTGATCGAGGCGGTGCCCTCGGTGGAGATGGTGCGCTTCGTCAACTCCGGCACCGAGGCCTGCATGGCGGTGCTGCGCCTGATCCGGGCCTACACGGGCCGGGAGAAGCTGATCAAATTTGAGGGCTGCTACCACGGCCACGCCGATATGTTTTTGGTGAAGGCCGGTTCCGGGGTGGCCACCCTGGGCCTGCCCGATTCCCCCGGCGTCCCCAAGGCCACCACCGCCGCCACCCTCACCGCCCCCTACAACGACCTTGAGGCGGTGAAGGCTTTGTTCGCGGCCAACCCCGGCGAGATCGCCGGGGTGATCCTGGAGCCGGTGGTGGGCAATGCCGGCTTCATCACACCCGAGCCGGGCTTCCTGGAGGGCCTGCGGGAGATCACCAAGGACAACGGCGCCCTGCTGGTCTTTGACGAGGTGATGACCGGCTTCCGGATCAGCTATGGCGGCGCCCAGGCGCGATTCGGCATCACGCCCGACCTCACCACCATGGGCAAGGTAATCGGCGGCGGCCTGCCGGTGGGGGCCTACGGCGGCCGGGCCGAGATCATGGCGATGGTGGCCCCGGCCGGCCCGATGTATCAGGCGGGCACCTTGAGCGGCAACCCCCTGGCCATGACCGCCGGCATCAAAACCCTCCAACTGCTAAAGCAACCGGGCACCTACGAGCGGCTGGAGGCGATCACCAAGCGCCTCAGCGATGGCATCCAGGCGGCGGCCCGCGACGCCGGCCTGCCGATCACCGGCGGCAGCGTCAGCGCCATGTTCGGCTTCTTCCTCTGCGAGGGGCCGGTGCGCAATTTCGAAGAGGCCAAGGCCACCGACACGGTGCTGTTCGGCAAGCTGCACCGGGCCATGTTGGAGCGGGGTGTGTATCTGGCCCCGAGCTCCTACGAGGCGGGCTTCACCTCGCTGGCCCACAGCGATGCCGACATCGACGCCACCCTGGCGGCCTTCCGTGACAGTTTCGCGGCGATTGCCTGAGCCCGAGGGCTGCTTCCTGGTCCGGGGTGCTCCACGGATCCCCGGAGGCGACCGTGAAGGGTCGCCGCACCTGAATAATCGTGGTATTGCTATGTCGGCGGCCGCTCCACCGCTGCTTGGTCAACGGCTCCGTAGTCAACCGTCGTCTGCCAACGTCTGCTTTCCTCTCGCGAGAAGAAGAAAAAGCGACATTCACCATCCCGGAAGACTGTTGGTGACAGGCAGGCTCCCCAACTATGCTGTCAGCATACCCTTGTTCCCAGTGTGGTGAAAGGACTGGACTTGCCGCGAGAGTCATTGATACTCTGAATTCTGGCTGGACTTGGAAAGGCTGTCCGCATCTTTCCAACGCTCAAGATCACCTGGCCGCAGAGAGCAATAAGCATTGAGGGAAACAGCAATGGCGGCGGCTCAGGTGCATGGTGATGTTAGCTTGGCTGATTCTGCGTATCATGCTTTTCAAGCAGACGCACAGCAGCATGTATTGTCGCAAGATAAAAATAGAATATCCAGCTGTACCAAATCGCTTTATCAAAATCAGTCCTTTGCTTTTTATTGTGGTGCCTTATGCCAAAGTTATTTGCAATATTGAAAAGATCACTTTCATCTTGCCTTGTCAAAACTCGATCGAGCTGAGGGCGTAGATATTCGAGAACATCAGATAAGTCCCTAATGGCGTCTCTCCGATCATCAAGTGAAGATCTTCGCCTTCGAAATTTCTCAACAGCAAGCTCGACCCTAGATGTGATATTGTCTGACTCGCTTGATGGGAGTACTGCCTGCAATAGAGGCTCAAGAGTGCGCCCAGGTAGGCTAAGAATCTCCCCTTTAGCCGACAATTCAAATCCTTCACCATAGTCCCTGAGAATATCGTTAACTTCCTTTCGGAATTCCTCTTGTGCACCACCTTGGATAAATTCACTATAATGATATCCACAGTCATTGAATTTGTGATAGTACCCACTTGAGTGAATGGGCTGCGTTGCGTGGTCATACAAAAATTCAATTAGATCAAATATCTCGTCTTCGGTTAGATTGTCTTTTCTTGTCCATATAGGAAACAAATCCTTTCTTCGGAGCTTCCGAAAAGAAAATAGACCAATATCACCAACATTCCCCGGGATGTATCCATCTGTGCAATTAATGCCAAGGCGCTCCTGAAAGTAGCCTTTGCCTTCAAATGTCGTGTGAATGGCTACAAAGAACTCTCTCAGCATGGAGAGAGTCATCTCCGGGGTCTCATTCAGGCGCCCAGTTCTTTGTGAGTAGTACCTACGATCGCTCACGGAGAGACAGATAGTTTCTTGCTCAAGCTAACGCTCATCATCACGCGCCCGCAGGATCCCATGCTGAACAACCATTTCCTAT
>DAIQNM010000043.1:0-14721 GCA_036788375.1 Cyanobium sp. CTOTU6536
CTGCGCCACCGGGCCGGAGCAGATGAAGGAGCACGTGCGCTACCTCAGCGAGCACAGCCCGTTTGTGGTGAGTTGTATCCCCAATGCCGGTCTGCCGGAAAACATTGGTGGGGTGGCCCATTACCGGCTCACCCCCACCGAGATGAAGATGCAGCTGATGCATTTCGTCGAAGACCTGGGAGTGCAGGTGATCGGTGGCTGTTGCGGCACCACGGCGGCCCACATCGGCTCCCTGGCCGAGCTGGCCAGGGAGCTCCATCCGGCACCCCGGCCGGTGCGCCAGCTCCAGGAACCTGACCATCAGCAAGCCGAGCTGGATCAGGCCGCGGTGCGGCCTCCCCTGGGCTATGAGCCCGCCGCCGCTTCGCTTTACGGCGTGACCCCCTATCAGCAGGACAACTCTTTTCTGATCATTGGCGAGCGGCTCAACGCCAGTGGTTCCAAGAAGGTGCGTGAATTGCTTGCCGAGGAGGACTGGGACGGCCTGGTGGGGGTGGCCCGAGCCCAGGTGAAGGAAAACGCCCACGTGCTCGATGTGAACGTCGACTACGTCGGTCGCGATGGTGAGCGCGATATGCACGAATTGGTGAGTCGGCTGGTCACGAATGTGAATCTGCCGCTAATGCTCGATTCCACCGAGTGGCAGAAGATGGAGGCTGGCTTAAAGGTGGCTGGCGGCAAATGCATTCTCAATTCCACCAACTATGAAGACGGAGACGAACGCTTCTTCAAGGTTCTCGAACTAGCCCGCGACTACGGGGCCGCCGTGGTGGTGGGCACCATTGACGAGGAGGGGATGGCCCGAACGGCGGAGCGCAAGGTTGCGATTGCCCAACGGGCTTATCACGACGCCTTGGCCTACGGCATCCCCGCCCACGAAATCTTCTACGACCCCCTCGCCCTGCCCATCTCCACGGGCATTGAAGAAGACCGGCTCAATGCTGCCGCCACTGTGGAAGCGATCGCCAGGATCCGCACCGAACTACCAGGCGTCCATGTGGTGCTTGGGGTGAGCAATGTGAGCTTCGGCCTCTCGCCGGCGGCCAGGATCGTATTGAATTCGGTGTTCCTCCACGACTGCTGCCAGGCAGGCATGGATGCGGCAATTGTGAGCCCGGCCAAGATCCTGCCCCTGGCCAAGATCAGCGAAGAGCACCAGCAGGTATGCCGTGATCTGATTCAGGATCGCCGCCGCTTCGAAAACGGCATCTGCGTTTACGACCCGCTCACGGTGCTCACCACCCTGTTTGAGGGGGTTTCAGCCAAGCAAGCGAGGGCCTCTGGCCCAACCCTGGCCGACCTGCCGGTGGAGGAGCGACTCAAGCAACACATCATTGATGGTGAACGGATCGGACTGGAATCCTCCCTGGCCGAAGCCCTCACCAACCATCCTCCCCTGCAGATCATCAATACCTTTTTGCTCGATGGCATGAAGGTGGTGGGTGATTTGTTTGGCTCTGGGCAGATGCAGTTGCCCTTTGTGCTGCAAAGCGCCGAAACCATGAAGGCGGCCGTGGCTTTCCTCGAACCCCACATGGACCAACTGGAGGATGGTTCATCCAAAGGCAAGGGCAAATTCCTGATTGCCACCGTAAAGGGAGATGTGCATGATATTGGCAAAAACTTGGTTGACATTATCCTCACCAATAATGGCTATGAGGTGATCAATCTCGGCATCAAGCAGAGCGTGGAAGCCATTGTCGAGGCCCAGCAGCAGCACCAGGCTGATTGCATCGCGATGAGCGGGCTTTTGGTGAAGTCGACGGCCTTCATGAAGGACAATCTCCAGTCCTTTAATCAGGTGGGGATTAGTGCGCCGGTGATTCTCGGTGGGGCCGCTCTTACACCCCGCTTTGTCAACGGAGACTGCCGCGCCGCCTATAACGGCCAGGTGATTTATGGCCGCGATGCCTTTGCCGATCTGCGCTTCATGGACGCGCTGATGGAGGCCAAGGCCGGCGGCCGTTGGGATGACCGGCAGGGCTTCCTCGATGGCGCCCCCGCCGGCCTCGGGCTGGCGGGGGCCGACGCTGAGGAGGCCGAAGCACCCACTCCCGCCGCCGCCACCCCTGAAACGGCCGCCCCGGCTGAGCAGGTCCCAGCCGGCCCCAATGACCATCGCTCCGAAGCCGTGCAGGAGGAGCCTGCCGCGGTGCCCCCCTTCTGGGGCTCCCTTCTCCTCAACGAAACCGAGATCGACCTCCAGGAGGTGTTTGCCTACCTGGATCGCAATGCCCTTTTCGCCGGCCAGTGGCAGCTCCGCAAGGCCCAGCAGCAGAGCCGTGAGGACTACGAGGCCATGCTGGCCGAGAAGGCCGAGCCCGTTTTGGCCGAATGGATGGAGCGCTGCCTCGGGGAGAACCTGCTCGCCCCCAGGGTTGCCTATGGCTATTTCCCTTGCGGCCGCCAGGGCAATGCCCTGGTGGTGTTTGATCCGGCCGCTCTGGCAGCCCAGGCCCCTCCCGGCGAGGCCGGAGCTGTCCTCGGACAGTTTGTGCTGCCCCGCCAGCGCAGCGGCAACCGCTACTGCATCGCCGACTTCTACCGCGATCTGCAGGCTGAAGGCGAGGGGCAACTGCGCCCCACCGATGTGCTGCCGATGCAGGCGGTGACGATGGGGGAGAAGGCCACCGCCTTTGCCCGTGAGCTTTTCGCCGCCGATCGCTACAGCGACTACCTCTACTTCCACGGTCTGGCGGTGCAAATGGCCGAGGCCTTGGCGGAGTGGACCCACGCCCGCATTCGGCGCGAGCTGGGCTTCCCCGACCCCGAGGCCATGCCCCTGCGCGACGTGCTGGCCCAGCGCTATCGCGGCAGCCGCTATTCCTTCGGCTATCCCGCCTGTCCGAATGTGGGAGATTCGCGCCAGCAACTCCAGTGGCTTGGTGCCGAACGGATTGGTCTACAGATGGATGAAAGCGATCAGCTCGAACCGGAGCAGAGCACCACGGCCTTGGTCGCCATCCACAGCAGGGCGCGCTACTTCAGCGCCTGAGCCCAGCGTGACCCCTGGAGCAGGCCTTGATTCCGCTTTGGGGGCTCTGGCCACAACACACCCGCTGAGGGCCTTTCCGGGGGCCCTGCTTCTTGCCGTGGCAGGCTCAGCGGCGTCTCCTGCCTCTCCCCATCCCATGGCCATCGCCGGTCCTGGTGGCGTCGACGACGCCATCGCCTCGGGTCTCGACCTCGACGGCACTCCGATCCCCACCGAAATGCTCGCCCTCTACAACGAGGTGATGGAGCTGGAAAGCCGTCGCGCCCGCAGTGGTGTGAAGAAATCGATGCGCAACCGCATCGTCAAGACCGGCTCCAAGCACCTCGACCAGGCCAGCCTTGATGCACGCCTGCGCGCTGCCGGTTGGGAGGGCCTCAAGGAGAAGGAGGTGGCCTTCTTCTACGGCTGACTTCTAAGGCTGAGCACAGACGGCTGAGCACAGACTGCTGAGCTCGGGCGGCTGAGCCTCGAAGAGCTCAGGAACAGAGCTCTTCGAGGGTATCGATCACATCCTGCTGGAAGGCTTCCAGGTGATCGGAGTCACTCAGATCCATGCCTTCACCGGCGGCGTTCTGGGTGAGCTCCTGGAAGTGGAAGGCGCCCTCGCCGTGGGCAAGAAATTCCATGGCGGAGGGTTCACCGCTTTCCTTGTAGGCGTCGCAGAGGGCCAGGAAGGCCGCATCCTCGTTGAAATCCCAGCTCATGAAAGGGGGCGCGCGGACGAAGGGGAGTGGTTCATTCATGACCTTTAACGCCTCCCCCCCGGAATCCGTCAACCTCCCGTCAGCTTTTTGTGCCGATCCATTCCACAATCGGCGGGTCCTGACCAGCCCTCCGGCATGACCCAATCCCCTGCTGCCACTGACCCGGAGCCCCCTTTGGCTGCCGCCCGCAATGTGCTGGGAGAACCTTTGGAAATTTGCGGCTGTGCTCCCCTCACCGGTTGGTTCCGCGACGGGTCCTGCCGCAGCGATCCGGCCGACCTGGGACGCCACACCGTGTGCTGTGTCGTGAACGAGGCTTTCCTGGCCTACACCCGGGCCCAGGGCAACGACCTCTCAGCGCCGGCGCCGGCCTTTGGGTTCCCTGGCCTGCGGCCCGGTGACTCCTGGTGTGTCTGCGCCAACCGCTGGCTGGAGGCCTACGAGGACGGCATGGCGCCGCCGGTGCGGCTGGCGGCCTGTGAGATCGGCAGCCTGGAGGTGATTCCCCTTGAGGTGCTGAGGCAGCACGCCGTGGCCTGAAGCCAGCGATGGGGCCCAGGGGGACCCAGGAGGGGGATGGAGGGATGGCGCATGATGGCAGCGCCAACCCTGTACCGATGGCCCTGCGCATCAGCCTGATCGGCAAGGGGGCTTGGGGCAGCACCCTGGCCCGCCTCTGGGCCGCCCAGGGGCACCTGGTGAACACCTGGTCCCGGCGGGATGGGGGGAGCCCCCTGGGTCTCCTGCTGGACACCGACCTGGTGGTGGTTGCGGTGTCGATGGCCGCGGTGGAATCGCTTGCGTCCACCCTGGCCCCCGATTGGCCGAGTCAGCTGCCGCTGCTGAGCTGCAGCAAGGGGATTGATCTGGAGGCCCACTGCACCGCCAGCCAGCTCTGGCGGCGGGCCCTTGGAGAGCAGCCCCTGGCGGTGTTAAGCGGCCCCAACCTCGCCGACGAACTCGATAGGGGCCTGCCGGCTGCCAGCGTGATCGCCGCCGCGGACCCCGCCCTGGCCAGCTGGCTTCAGGCCGAGCTGCGCACTCCCAACCTGCGCCTTTACACCAACGCTGACCCGATCGGCACCGAAGCCGCCGGCGCCCTCAAAAACGTGATGGCGGTGGCGGCCGGCATCAGCGATGGACTGGGCCTTGGCGCCAATGCCCGCGCCTCCCTGCTCTGTCGCGGCCTGGCCGAGATCGGCGTGGTGCTCGAAGCCCTCGGCGGCCAGACGGCCACCCTCTACGGCCTGGCGGGCCTGGGTGATCTGCTGGCCACCGCCACCAGCAGCCTCAGCCGCAACCAGCGCTTCGGCACCCTGTTGGCCACGGGGCTGGGCGAACAGGAAGCGCTGGAGAGGATCGGCGCCACGGTGGAGGGGCCCCGCACCGCCAGGGCCACCCTGGCCCTGGCCGAGGGCCAGGGGCTGCGCTTGCCGATTTGTCAGCAGGTCGTGCGCCTTTTGGATGGCCAGGTCGATGCCCAGGGAGCCGTTCGGGCCCTGATGGGTCGGGAGCCGAGGCCGGAGCTACCCCATGGCGGCTGAAGCGAGGCTGTGGCCGGCGGTGCTGGTGGAGGCCTTCACCAGCACGGCCTGCGCCGGCAATGGGGCCGCGGTCGTGCTCCTTGCACAGCCGCAACCAACCCCATGGCTGCAGGCGCTGGCCCGCAGCCTGCGGCAGTCGGAAACGGCCTTTTTGCTGGAGGTCCCCCAGGGTCTGTTACTCCGCTGGTTCACCCCCACCTGCGAAGTCCCCCTCTGCGGCCATGCCACCCTGGCGGCCCTGCTGGCCCTGGGCCACTGGGGCCGGCTCCAGCCCGGCCAGCTCACCAGCTTCCTCAGCCGCAGCGGCCCCCTCGAAGTGGGCCTTGACCCCCAGCGGCAGGGTTGGGGGAGCCTGGTGTTGCCATCCAGTGGCCTGCTGGAGGCTCCTGTGCCGTCCGACCTGGCCAGGCTGGTCGCCGCGCGGGGACTCGGGAGCCTGGAGGCCTTCTGGACCTCAGCGCTGGGCTACAGCGTGGGCCTGCTGCCCCCCTGGGCGGCCCTGGAGGCCCTGGCCAGTCCGGCGGCGGAGCTGCAGGGAGGCCTGCGCCAGGGCTTGGTGTTGATGCAGGGGCTCCATCCGGGCCAGGCCAACCAGGGGGCGCGGATCGGCGGCGAAACGGCCGACTATCAGCTTCGCTTCTTTGCACCGGGCCTTGGCATCGACGAGGACCCGGTGACCGGATCGGCCCATGCTCTGGTGGCGCCCTGGTGGCAGCAGCGGCTCGGCAAAGGGCGGGTGGTGGGCTGGCAATGTTCCGACCGTCCGGGGGGGATGGTCTGCGAGGCCGCGTCTTCGGGCATGATCCGGCTGACCGGATCGGGACATCTGCTATGGGATGGAACCTTACGGACCGCCTCCAGCGGCTGGGGAGTGGGTTCGGCGGACGCCTCCGGCGGGGCTTCGGCCGCGTTGGCAGCAGCTTGGAGCGACTGGCGCACAGCAATCCCCTGCGGGTGGTCCACGCCATTCGCCGCCACCCCATCCTGATCAGCGCACCCCTGGCCGCCCTTGCCGTGGGCGCGGGGATTGGTGCCCAGGCCCTGCTGCGGCCCGGCACCCCCAGCGCCGACCGCGACCTCCTCGATGCCCTGATCGCCACACCCAGGCCCGTGCCTGGGGCGCCCGGCAGCCCCGCCACCCTGCCCCAGGGCCATTCCCAAGCATCTGCCCAAACGACGAGCCCGGCTTCCCTAGCGGCCCCAGCCTTGGGGGCCCCAGAGGCGGGGCCTTCGGCGGTGCGGGCCCAACGGTCGGCGGCGGCAGCCGGCCCCAACGGGGCCCTGGCGGAACCGGAATCGGGCCCAGCCGTGGGCCTCGAGATTCGCGTAGCCCTGCTCAAACTGCCGGCGAATCCAGGTTTTGCCGCCACCGGCTCCTGGCGCCTGTTCGATCGCGCCGGCCGCTTGCTGCAACGCGGTTCCGCAGCGGAGAGACCGGATCCCACGGCCTTTCTGGGGAACGAAGCGGAGGTGTGGCTCGAACCAGCACCCGGATCGAATCTGCTCAGTGCCGGCCGGGCCTACGAAGGGCGGTTCCGCATCCTGCGCGGCCGTGATGGGCTGCAGGTGATTAACCATCTACCCCTCGAGAGCTACGTCAGTTCGGTGGTGGGCGGCGAGATGCCCAGCACCTGGAACCGCGAGGCCCTGCGGGCCCAGGCGGTGGCGGCCCGCTCCTACGCGCTGGCCCACATGGCCCGCCCGGCCGATGGGCAATGGCACCTTGGCGACACCACCCGCTGGCAGAACTACGAAGGGCTCTCCAGCGTCACCGCCAGCACCCGCGATGCCACGTCCAGCACCAGCGGCCTGATCCTCAGCTACCAGGGCGGGATTGTGGAAAGCCTCTATGCCGCCACCCAGCAGATCGTGGAAGAGGCCCACGGACACCTGGGGGCCAGCATGAGCCAGACCGGTGCCCAAGAGCTGGCGCAGCGGGGCTTGCGCTACAACGAAATCCTCGGCCGCTACTACCAGGGGGCATCCCTGGCTCGCCTTCAGGCCGGTGCGAGCTGAGCATTGGCTGCGGCAGGCCACCGCGGTATCGGCCCAAGCGCTTGCTGAGGGGGCCCTGGTGCCCCTGCAGACCCGCCTGCACCGCCGACCCGAGCTCAGCCCCTTCGTGCTGCGGGAGCTGATCTCAAGGCCGCCGCGCCATCTGCGCCCGGAGGGTCCCAAACCGAATCCATTCCTCCCCTGGGACCAGCCGCTGGAAGTGGCCAAGCTCGGCGATGGCCATGTGCTGCTGCTCAACAAATACCCCGTTGAGCCCAGCCACCTGCTGGTGATCACCCAAGGGTGGCAGCCCCAGGCTGGCTGGGTGCAACCGCTCGACTGGGCCGCAGTCGCGACGGTCGCTGCCGACACCGGAGGCCTGTGGTTTTTCAACAGCGGTGCCACCGCCGGCGCCAGCCAGCCGCACCGCCATCTGCAATTGCTGCCGCGCCGGGCCGAGGAACCGAGCTGCCCCCTGGCCCCCTTGCTGCGGTCCCAGCTGGCGGGGCAGAGCCCGGCCTGGCCCTGGGCCTACCAGCTCAGCGCCCGCTGGGATCCGCTCGGGGGCAGCGATCTGGAGGGGATCTACCGGCGCCACTGCCTGGCGCTGGAGCTGGGCAGCCCCAGTCAAGATGACCGCCCTTGGCACCCCTACAACCTCGTCTTTGATGACGACTGGTTCTTAACCGTACGGCGGGTGCAGGAGCACGGGGCCGGCTTCAGCGTCAACGGCCTCGGCTTTGCGGGCTACCTGCTCAGCACCGACAACGCCGACCGGGCCTGGCTGGAGCGGCACGGCCCCTGGGCCCTGCTGGGATCGGTGGCCGCCATGGGGCCTGGAGGGGTGGATCGGTCTGCGGCGAAGGCGACCCCATCCAATGGGGAAGCCTGAGCCGGCCTTAGGGAGCGGGCCAAACCGGATTCCGTGGTTCCACGGTTGCGGCTTTGGGGGTGGTCGGTCCTCCCTGGAAAAGGACCCGGCCCCGATCAGGGGCTGGAGGGTTTCCTTCCCTAAGTCCCCATCCATCAGCCCATCCATCAACCTTCATGGCCTCCAGCTCGATCCCTAGCCCAGCCCTGTCCGACCAAACCCAGACGCCAGCCTCCACACCGACCAAGTCCCCAGCAGCGGCCCAAGGCCGCAGGCTTCGGCGCCGAACGGCTCTGGAGCGCCGCAACCAACTGGTGGAGGCCCACCGGGAGCTCGTCCGCCCGATCGCCCTTCACTACTGCCGCTGCAGCCCCGAACCCCTCGATGACCTGATCCAAGTGGGACAGCTGGGCTTGATCCGCGCCGCGGAATTGTTCCAACGCAGCCAGGGCACCCCGTTTGGGGCCTTTGCCAGGCCCCATATCCGCGGGGCGATCCTGCACCATCTCCGCGACTGCGCCCCGGCGGTGCGGCTACCACGGCGGCAGGCCGAGCTGCAGGAGAAGCTGCTGCGGCTGCAACGGCTGAACGGCACCGGCGGCACCCCTGGGGGGTTGGAGCAGGCCAGGAAGGTCCTTGGCATTGATGCCGGGCACCTCGAGATGCTGCTGCGGCAACGCCAGCTCAACCGGCCCCTCTCCCTCCTGGCTACCCACGAGGACCAAATTTTGGATCACGAGCACGTCAACCAAGACGATGACCATCTCGGTGGGGGCGGCGCTGAGCGGCTACTGGCAACGTTGGAGCCGAGACAGCGGCTGGTGGTCCAGCAGGTGGTCCTCGCCGGCATGAGCTATCGCCAGCTAGCCCGGCGCATGGCCGTCAGTCCCATGACGGTGCAACGCCTGCTGCATCGGGGCCTGGAGCACCTGCGCTGGGAACTCCAGGGCGAGGCGTGCCCTGGGTCGCTGCCGCCTGGTCCCGGGCGATCTGTTGCTCCAGCGTGCTGATGGCGGCATTGAGGGCCGCCAGCCGCCGTTCAGCCGCATCGCGGCAGGCGCCCAGCAGCCGCAGTTTGTGGGCCTGATGCTGGCTCCAGGCGGAGCGGGGGTCGATGGGCAAAGAGCAGGCGAAGGGAAACACGCTTCGAGGTGGGAAAACTGCAGCGTTTTTAGCCAAACCCGTGGCCTACCCGAGCCCACCAGCCCCGCGGATCTCCGCCCTGCCAAAATCGCCGATCAGCCAGGATTGCTGGGGCCTTCGGGCCCTGGCCATCCGATCGGCCCACCATGCAGTCCCTCCGTTCCCCTTGGTTTCGGCTCCATCCAACCCAGCCCTGGTCAGGGGTCTTGCCGTCCTGATCGGCAGCCTGGTGGTGCTGATTCCTGGCGCCCGGGCCTCCGTGGCCCTGCTGGGCGGTGCAGCGGCCAGGCCCCTGGGGGGCCAGTTCAACAGCGTGCCGGTGCTGCACTCCAACCAGCCCGAGGAGGTCGAGGGGCCGGGCATCCTGATCGACACGGGCCCCGGTTCGGCCATTGCTGCTGAAACCGGCGAGGTGCTCGCTAATGCCACTTATCGCTTCAACGGGACGTTTGGCCTTCACGTTCACCACAAGTACAAGCCGGCGGCGGCGATGCGCATCGGCCCAGGGGGGCGCCGCAGCGAGCTCACCCTGGCGGTGGTGCTCACCAATCCGAGCCAGCGGCCCGTGGTGGTGAGCTTGGAGCGGGGAGCGGTGCGCAACAGTTTTGAGGCGCCCTACCTCGGCGCCAACATGATGGGGGTCAAGCCCCTCGGGCCCAGGCCCTGGAACACCGGTCCCGGCGATGCCACGGCGGTCCAGATGCTGCGGGCCCGGCTCGACGCCAACCTCAGGGATGAGATCACCATTCCTCCCCTGCAGCGGGTGGTGCTGTTGAGCACGTCGTTGCCGGCCCTCGGGGTGGCCAATGCCCTGCTGCGGGGGCACAGCAATGGCCCCATCGAGATGGCCGTGGTGGCGGCGCCGCAGCCGGGGGATCAGGCCAGCGTGTTGGCCACCCTGGATTCGCGCCAACTGGCTCCCGGCCGCACCTACCTGGGCCGAATTGCCGCGATCAACGCACGCCAGGTGTTTGCCCGGGTCGGCGGGGTGGCCCTGGGCGATGCCTACACCGCCAGCCTCAGCCAAGACCTGGAGCAGGCCGGGGCGCTGCATGTGCCCCTCACCAGCACCGACCGCACCCATTTCGGCAGCGGTGAGGTGCAGGTGAACCCGCTGGTGAGCCGCATGGTCGATTCATCGCTCGACAACGTCGGCACCTATGGGCTTCGCTACGACATCGATCTCAACCTGCGCGGTCAGGGCGCCTACGCCTTGATCCTCAGTCACCCGGTTGATCCCAATGGGGGCCGCATCATCGCCTTTCGTGGCAGCATCGCGATCCGCACCGCTGCAGGCCAGGAGGACGTGCACGTGGGGATGCGCTCTGGCGAAAGTCTCACCCTCACGACCCTGCAACTGCAGCGGGGCACTCCCCAGACGGTGCGCCTGAGCCTGGTCTATCCCGCTGATTCCACTCCAGGCCACCTGCTGAGCGTGGTGAGCCTGGAGCAACTGGCCGAATTCCGGCAACGCCAAAGCCGCGTTGAAACGGCCCGGTTGACTCCCGAGACACCACCATCCATCAGCCTTCCAGCCCCTGCCCCGCAGCCCCGCCCCTCCGCTGCAGCCGTGAAGGGGCGAACGCCCCGGCCCACTGCCATCCGTCCGCTCAAGCCACCGAAGCAGCTGGGGGCTGCCCCGGCCCGGATGCCCCTACGACCACCCGCCTGGACCCGGCAGAGCGCCAACACCCTTCTGGTGCCCCAGCCGCTCCGGCCTGGGCCCCGAATTGAGCAGTCCGGAACCGATGGGTCCAGCACCCTGGCTGAGCGCTACCGTCAAGCCGTCGAGGCCCAGGAGCGGATGATGGGCCGTTGGTCGACACCCTGACACCGGAGCAGGCCGCAGCCGTGCCATCCCCCATGCCGCCCATCCACCGTGGCTGATCAGGACAAGGCCGCCCGGCGCCGGCTGACCCTGGAGCTCTCGAAAGGGCGGGTCGAGCACCTCGACGCCCTCAAACGGGAGTGGGGCCTGCGCAACCGCGGCGATGTGCTGGAGCGGCTGCTCGAAACCCTCTTTCCAGCCGGTGATGGGGTGGATGGGGATCACCTGGGCAGCGGGGGAGACCCGACCCCATCCACCCCAGATCTCGATGAGCAAGGGGCTCTGGTGCTGTTTGGCCGTGGAGAGCTGGAGCCGATCGGAGCCAGCTTCGAGGCAGCAGCCGATAGCGGTGGTGGGGCCGAAAAAGGCGGTGCCCGCTCGGGAGGAGGCATTGATTTGCCGGGTTTTGTGCGACGGCGGTCGGGCGAACTGCGCCGCAGCCTCCACAGCCAACCGAGCGAGCCTGCGGCCGCATCACCCTTCCCACGGCTTAGCGAAGCGAGCGCCCAGCTAGCCCTTGAAACAGCGCGCAACCACTGGCTGGGGCTTTACGGCAGTGGAGCCAACGAGGCGGTCTTGGAAGCGGCGATGACCTGGCTGGCCCAGGACCTCTGGCCCCAGGCCGAACCGGTAGAGGGCAGGCCCTTCACCTGGTCTGCCGCCTGCGCCCTGATGCAGGAGCTGGTGGAGGGTTGGACGGCGGATCCACCCAGCTTTGAGCGGGTGATCGTCACGGCAGGGGTATTGGAAGACCCCTTCAGCGCCACGACCCTGACGGTGCGAATCCCAACCCTGACCCACCGCTTTGTGCAGCGTTTCCGGCGGCGACCGAAGGGCACCTCCTTCCAGACCCTGGAGCACACCATGACCCTGCAGGGAGCGCTGAAGCTGCTGGAGATCCCGGCCGACCTGGGGCGAAGGGTCACGCTGGCGCAAATCCGCGAGGCCTACCGGGAGCGGGCGCTGCAACACCACCCGGATGCCGGCGGCTCGGTGGAGGCGATGCGGCGCCTCAACGAGGCCTATCAATTATTGAAGGAGCTCTACCGCCAACCGGCCGAAAAGGGCGGCCAGGGACCGAAGCTCGGCTAGGTCTCACCATGCCAATCCAAGACTTATTTGTAGTCTAGTTAATTGTCCTGGACGAGACATGAGGGCAATGATTTGGACGATGCCTAAGCCTGTTAATGGGCTCACCTGATACTCACGCCAAGACCTATATCGCGACCAAGATGGGACAACTGAGCAGACACCCCGGCATGCCCCCACCACAGGCCGCTGCTTGATGACGAGCAAGTCCCAAGCCTCTAGGACAAGACTCGACTGAGTCCTGAGACGGGTCTTACCTACTATCAATGAGAAGAGAAATAATCAGTGTTTCTGGTTGATGGGTCCCACTCCTCCGTCCCCGTCTTGAACGATCGATCGGGGCAGGTGGAGTGTGTCCAGCAAACGAGTCACCTTGCGAACTGCCAGGCCTCAGGAAGGACAAGGGCGTGCCAAACGAGCCAATTCAGCCAAACCAAGATTGGGGAGTGCCTAATAACCCTTGCTGTGACATGGCTCATCTCGCTTGCGTACCTGTGAAATACACAGGTACGCAAGGTCCTGTCTCTGCGCGAAGGGCTGCCCTTCTGGAGTGAGAGTCCGAAATCAAAATCGGTGCAAAAAGAATGGCGCCTGGAACTTCGAAGGTTGCTAGGTATCCCATGGATTGCTTTCGCGTCCCAGTATAGGTCCTCGATATGGACCATAGTGAGACGCGCAAGATCGTTTGAAGGGGTGGCGCAAGTGCCAAGCTCGACAACCTGAGCACGCAAGGCCCAAAGGTCCACCATTCCCCTCTCAGTCCGCGGCATGGACAGGGGGAATTCAAGTCTCAACGCTGCCGCCCCCCTCCGCTCCGAGGCGAATCCAAGCGCGCTGGTCTCTCGGGATTGAGCCACTGACGGCACTGATGGGGCACCAGCCACAGCCGCCGGCAGCAACCCGGCTGAAGCAGGATGCTTGGCTGCAAGGGAACAATCTGTTCACGCGGCTAGACCAGCGTTTGATTCAGCGCTTCGCAGCAACCATGGCTTCATTATTCCATTATGAGACCAATAAAAAGACCCTAAACGCGTCTCGCCTTGGATTAATGAAACGCATCGGGGTTCTTCGTCTCACGCCGACACCGTCGCGCAGCGCTGAGCCATGGGGACCCACCTCCACGGAGGTGAGCCAAGGTCGAATTCGTCTCGCAATTCCCGGAAAAGCCTCGCAATGCGTCTAGGGATAAGTCTGACTAAAGACAAGCGAAACAGTGGCAGGGCTTTCGAAAAGCCTCCGGGCCCTTGCCCCATACACCTACAAAAAAGCCCCCGCCTTTCGGCTGGGGGCATCAGCGAACTGAATCGGGTGAACCGTCAGGTGGTGGTCTGCATCCCCTGGATCAGGAAGTCAAAGTAGGGGGAAGCCAGGGCCGTCTGCTCGGTGGTGAGCAAGGCGGTGGAGGCTTCTTTCAGGCAGCGGATCGATTCCACCATGCCAGGCATGGGCACGCCCAGGCTGTTGTACATCTCCCTGGCTCCCTCCAGACCGATTTTTTGGATGTTCTCCGTGCTGCCGGCCAGTACCCCGTAGGTGACCAGGCGCAGGTACCAGCTGAAGTCGCGCAGGCACTGGGCCCGCTGCTTCTGGCCGTAGGCGTTGCCGCTTGGGGCTACGTACTCCGGCTTGCGGGTGAAGAGTTGGAGGGCCGCCTCATCGACGATTTTTTTTTCGCTATCGCTCAACACCTTCACCACGGCAAGGCGTTGGGCACCTCCACCGAGGAAATCAATGATCGAACGCAGCTCACCACTGGTGGGGTAGCGCAGCTGATCATCAGCCTGAAGGATCAGATCGCGAACGACGCTCATTGCAGCGAACCCGGACGAGGGCATCCTATCGAGCCATCCCCCGCCATCCCAGGCCAGATGGGGAAGGTGTAACGGCCCTTCGCAAGCGATAGGGTCGGATCTGGCCAGGAAGCAGCAATGGGAGCCCAGGGCCAGACCGCCGAGGTCACCATCACCGACCTCTCCCACCGGGGCGAGGGTATCGGCCGTCTCGACGGCTCGGTGGTGGTCGTGGCCGGCGCCCTACCGGGCGATCGGGTCAGGATTCGCCTGGCTGGTCGCCGCCGCAGTCTTTGGCAAGCCGATCTGGTGGCCGTGGTGGAGCCTTCGCCCCAACGGCGCCGCCCACCCTGCATCCTTGCCGTCCACTGCGGTGGCTGCTCGCTCCAGCCCCTCCAGGACGCTGCCCAGGCCGACTGGAAGGAGCAGCAGGTGCGCCAGACCCTGCTGCGGGTCGGGGGGATCGACGCCGAGGTTCGGCCGATCCTGCGGGCACCCCAGCCGCTCGGCTACCGCAACCGGGCCGTGATTCCCCTGGAGCGCACCGCCGACGGCGTGCTCCGGGCCGGCTACTACCGCCGGGGCTCCCACCAGATCGTGAACCTCAACCACTGTCCGGTGCTGGATCCCCGCATCGATGCCTTGATCACCCCCTTGAAAAGCGATCTGGAAGCCCAATCCTGGCCGGTCGATCGCCACGGCGGCGGCGGTCTCCGCCACCTGGCCCTCAGGGTTGGCGAGGGCAGCGGGGAGGTGCTGATC